>JAAAOI010000112.1 GCA_009908945.1 Bacteroidota bacterium | reverse complement strand
GCATCGCTTCGTAGCGGCCATCGAAGCCGATGCGGATGCCCTCCGGCATTTCCTCGTTCAGCGCCTCGACGAAGGCCCGCTCCGGCGCATCGCCGCGGACGCCGTCCGGTGGTACAAACAGGACGCCGTCGGTGTCGGCCTCGATGACCCGGCCTCCGCGCTCCTCAATCAGGTCGATGATCTGGCGCAGCAGCTTTTGTCCGGTAGAGGCTACGCGGTCGGCTTCCGCAAAGTCGTTGAAGGCGGCGAGGCTGAAGCCGAGATTCCCATAAAAGCTCTGCCCGACCCAGTTGAAGGCCCCATTGCGTCCGGCAAGCACGGTATGGTGATCGGCAACGGTTACGCAGTGGATGGAGCCGCTATAGGAGATGACGGATCGGTGCTCGGCTTTGATGACGGGTGCTGTTCCTCGCCCTCCAGGCGGATGTAGTCCACCACGCCCAGCGCTGGTGTCGATCATCTGTTCATTAAGCGATCGAATGGGGTGGGCCGGCGCCGCATGCGCGACGTTGGAAGCGGCTTCGTGATCTTGCGGCGGAAGCCGATGACGGCATTTTGTCTCAAACAGCTCATGTGCCTCCCGCCACTGGTACCCCGTTTCACGGTATCCATTCACACGATTGGTAAGGAGGCGGTGGTTGGGTGTGACGAGTAAGTCTACGTGTTTATTTTTGAGCCGCACCATGTCCCCCGTGTAGTGTGGCTGCGCATGGACGTGCGTCACAGGCTTAAGCTCAGCTTCCATCGTGTCCGGGTTGAGCGCATACACAAGCTCGCCAACGTTCACCGCGCGAACGTTTTTAGGTCCGGTCTGCGTCATGATCTCCGTTTCGGGGTCGAAGCAGTTAATCAACACCTTGTACGACGACTGCCGCGCATCCAGCTCGCTGACTACTTCCTCATCGGTGGCCTCCTTCATCTGATCCTTGGCCGCGAAGCGGAGGTCCGTCAGGCGCTGCAGCAGGCGGGGGAAGATGTCGAGCGCGTCGCCGCTGGGCTTGACGTCGTAGTTGAGCATGATGGACGGATAGAGGCTCTCCACATCGGCATACACGATGGGCCCGAGCACGCCCGTGCGGAAGATGTCTGTGTAGCCGCCCATCATCTGGCTGCCCCACTCGCTCTGGGGAATGCTGTGGCGCTGCCGCAGGTACTCGCGGACGAACAGGGCCTCGATCTTCGTAGCCGGTCCCGTCCGGGCGACGCGGCCGTAGTTCATGGGCAGCAGCTGCGTCAGGTAAAACGTAGAGCCGGAGAGGTGGCGGGCCAGGCGCTCGGTTTCGATGACGTCGTCGAGGGCGTAGCTGACCAGCCGGTCGGGGTCGTCGCGCCAGGTGCGGGCGATATCCTCGCCAGCGATGTACGTGCGGCCCTCCGGGGCAAAGCCAAAATACTGCGCCGCCTCCTTCAGCCCGTACCCGGGGAGGTCGCGCTTGAACACGTCGAAGCTCATCACCTGAAAGTAGGTGTCCACCACATGGCGCCCGGCAATCTCCAGCGCGGTGAAGTCAATGGTGCGCTCGGCGAAGCGCATGCTGGAGTCAAACGTGCGCGGGGTGGAGCCGTCCCGCCCGATCGAAAACGGCACGCCGTAGCGCGCGCAGCGATCCATCAGGTAGGGGAAGTCGAAGTTGTAGATGTTGTGTCCTTCGATCACGTCCGGGTCACGCTGCTGCAGGGTGCGCACCGTCTGGCGCAGCAGCGCCTCTTCCGACTGCTCTCGGGCATCCAGCACGCATTCCCAGCCCCGGTTGTCGGTCATCGACACAATGATGATCGCGTCTTCCGGCCGTCCGGCGTTGGGGAAGGCGCCTTCGCTGTACACCTCAATGTCGAGCTGCAGCCGGTGCAGGTCGTCGAACGTCATCTCCTTGAAGAGCGTCCGCCCCGATTGCATGAGGTACTGCTGCACCGGATTGCTGACGAGGTAAAGCGCATCGGGCCGTCCCTGCGTCTGCCCGGTGGCGCGCTCCACGTGACGGATGGCCTCCCAGTACGCGGGCCAGGAGGGCAGCACCACGAGGTAGCGGAAAAAGTTATCACCCGCCAGTTCTTGAAATTGGAAGCGCTCGCGCGGGAAGCCCTGCAGCAGCGCGATGTCCGAGACGAAGAAAAACGGATGCAGGGGCGCTTGCCGCTCGTGCACGGGGCCGCCGCCAGAGGGGCGCTGGTACAGCCGCACGAAGGCCTGCCGGTCATCTTCCAGCATCGGATGCACCGCTACGAGGCGCGGCGTGGCATCGTGGCCGTAGAGTGCCGCCTCGGGGGCGTGGGCTGAAGAGGAGGCCTCCGCGTGCGGCATGAACGGGATGCGGCTGAGGAAAGGACATGGGCCCGGCCCATACGCTGGCTACGGCGTGGCTTCGACGGCCTCAATGACACCGCAGGCCAGGCGCGCTCCAGCGTCGCCGGTAGGCTGCGACTCCAGATCGTCGGCGCCGGCGTGCACGATCATGCCGCGCCCCAGGATGGAGGTGGTGCCCTCCACGGTGAGGAGATCGTCCACCCGATCATACGTGGCGACTCCGTCCGCATCCGATTCGAGGTTGCCAAGGTCGCCCACATGACGCTGATCAACCGGGTCATCCGGGCCGCCGTGCGGGTCGTCCGTCGGGTTGAAATGCCCACCCGCCGAGGTGCCGTCGGGCGCGCTGCAGTCGCCGACTTCATGGATGTGGAATCCGTGCGTAGTGTTGGGCTCCAGGCCTTCTATCGTGGCCTCCACGCGGATGCCATCCGGCGCTTCCACAAAGTTAACGGTACCCGTGACCTGGTTTCCTTCAGTGGGTTCGAGGACAGCCGCAGCCAGCACCGGGGCTTCCGTCTGGGTCGGGTCATCAGCAGCAGGGGCATCAGCAGCAGGAGCTTCCGGGTCGTCCACCTCGCAGGCGGTAAGCAGCACGATCGCCGTCAGGAGGGTAGAGAGGAGCAGACGCATGAGTAGAGCGGGGTATTGAAAAGAATGCGAGGAGGGGGCCGCCAGTAGCAATCGGTCGCCAGTGGCCGTACCATGTAGTAGTGAAAACGTAGGGTAAAGCTACTTCGGGCTTGCGCAGAGGGTCCGCACCGCGCGGCCGTTGATGTTGAAAACGTTGTTGTTAAAAAGGATGTGCCGTTGTTAAGAACGATGTGCCGGTTGCCATGGAACTGAAAGCCACAGCGTTAACCAAGCGGTTCAAGCGCCTGGTGTTATTCCGGGAGTTGTCGCTCACGGTCCGGCCCGGGATGTCGGTGGCCGTCGTCGGGCCCAATGGTTCGGGAAAGTCGACCCTCCTGCAAATCATGGCCGGATTGCAGTGGCCCACGAAGGGCACCGTTCGCTTTTCGGTGAAAGGCCGGGAGGTCGCCCGCGAGGAGCAGTTGCTGCAGGTCGGGTTTGTAGCGCCGTACATCAACCTGTACGCGGACTTTACCGCACGGGAGAACCTGTCGTTCTTGGCGAAAGCCCGGCGCCTGCCCGACGCCCCCGTGCGCATTGACGCCCTGCTCGACCGCGTAGGCCTGGCCGGGCGGGGCAACGACCCGCTGCGCACGTTCTCCTCCTGGACGAGCCCGTCACCAACCTCGATGATCCCGGCCGCAGGTTGGTGCGGTCGGTCGTGGCCGAGCAGACAGCGGCAGGCGGTGCGGTGGTGCTGGCAACGAATGCTGCTGCCCCGGCGTCCTGGTGTGCCGACCGGCTCTCTGTAACAGACTACACGTAACTTTCACACTACAAGTAAGCGCTTCCACACCTCGCGGCGCCGTCAGCGACATTTTTTAGGCCGCGCGCTTCACATTGATTATTTTTTGCCTTATTGTTAACGCATAGGTGATGTAAGCGCTTTCCTTCCGCACAAAAGCGGTTTCTACTTAGCAAAGCGGTTTCTACTTACCCGTCTCTGTACGAACAAACCCCCCAAACCATTATGCGCCACATAGTTACCACCTGCTTACTGTTCAGCCTCCTGTTGCTCACGGGCGTGGGCGCGGCGCTGGCGCAAGAGCGGACAGTGACCGGTACCGTGATTGACGCTGACACCGAAGAGCCCATTCCCGGGGCTAACGTGGTTATTGACGGGACGACCCGTGGAACCACAACAAATATTGACGGGGAGTACAGCCTCGACATCCGTGGACCGGAAGACATCATCGCGTTCTCCTTCGTCGGGTATGAAACGCAACGCATTCAGGTCGGCGACCAAGAGGTCATCGACGTCGCTCTCCAAGAGGACGTAGCCCTTCTGGAAGATGTGGTCGTTGTGGGCTATGGCGAGCGGCGGCGGCAGGACATCAGTGGTTCCGTCTCGTCGGTCGATGTAGCCAGCGCCAACGTTGGAAACGTGACCAACCCCGATCAGCTGATTCAGGGGCGCGTCTCGGGCGTTAACATCACCCCAAGTGATGGCGGTCCGGGCGCGGGCAGTACGGTGCGCATCCGCGGCACCTCGTCCATTGGTGCCAGCAACGAGCCGCTGTACGTGATTGACGGTGTGCCGATCGACAACTCCTCGACGGTGCCGGGCGGCGCCGACGTGGCCAACCAGCCCACCCGAAACCCGCTCAACTTCCTCAACCCCAACGATATTGAGAGCATCGATATCCTGAAAGATGCCTCCGCCGCGGCCATCTACGGCTCGCGCGGGTCCAACGGCGTCATCCTGATTCAGACGAAGCAAGGGCAGGCCGGTCAGGTGCGTATCGACTATGACGGCAGCGTCACGGGGAGCCAATTGGCCAACTCAGTAGACATTCTCACAGGCTCGGAATACCGTGACTTCGTCAACAGCCTGGCGGGAGAAGAGGGCGGAGAAACGGTGAGTGTTGACGACCGCTTCGAAGATGCGGAAGTTCGAAGCGCGCTGGAGGGCCTGGGTGATGCCAATACTGACTGGCAAGACGCCATTACCCGGACGGCCGTCTCCCAAGAACATAACCTGGCCATCTCCGGCGGTACCGAGGCGACGCAGTATCGGGCGTCGGTAAGCTACGCGGAAGAACTGGGGATCGTTGAAAACACCGGGTTGGAACGGCTGACCGGCCGCGTCAACGCGCGGAATACCGCCCTCGAAGGACGGTTCCGCACCGGGCTTAACCTGACGGCTGGCTACGTGCGCGACAACAATACGCCGCAGCAGCAGACCGGTGGGTTTGAGGGCGACATCTTCCTTAATGTGTTTCAGTTCAACCCCACACGGCCGGTGATGGAAGACGGCGAGTTTTTCGAGATTCCCGGCCAGACATCGATACGGAATCCACTTGCGATGGCGGAGCAAATTCGTGATTTCGCCCGGACGACGCGCGTGCTGGGTAACATCTTTGGTGAGCTGGACCTCATTGAAGGGCTAACGGCTCGGGTAAACGTGGGGCTCAACCGTGAGACCGCCTCCCGCGACATCTTCCTGCCGCGGTCCAGCCCCATCGCTCAAGGGCGCGGGGGCGAAGCCAATGTGCGCTCCAACGAGCGCTATTCTGTGCTGCTGGAAACGACTGGTACGTATCGCAACTCCTTCATCGAAGGGCAAAACCTGGAGGTGACGGCCGGCTACTCCTGGCAGGAGTTTGACCTGCGCGGGATGGGCGCGACCGGGCGAAACTTTGTGTCGGACGCCATTTCCGTCTTCAACATAGGCTCGGGGGAAGACCAAGATATAAATCCGTTCTCCTTCCGGGAGCAGAGCCGTTTGATCTCCTTCTTTGGCCGTATCAACTACGACATTGACAGCAAATACCTCCTCGCAGGCTCCCTGCGCCGCGACGGCTCCAGCCGCTTTGGCGACGGCAACCGGTGGGGCCTCTTCCCTGCGGGCTCTATCGGATGGCGCCTGTCGGATGAGCCGTTCATGGACGAGGTTGACTGGCTCAATAACCTGCTCCTCCGCTTCGGCGTAGGTGTCACCGGGAGCCAGGAGATCGGCATTGGCCGCTCGCTGGCTACCTTCTCCCCGGGCATTCGCAACGTGCGGAACGGACAGGAAATCGTGGGCGCCAACCTCACCAACTTCCCCAACCCGGATCTCGGCTGGGAGGAGACCACCTCCTACAACCTGGCGCTGGACTACGGCATGCTCGGCGGACGCTTTCAGGGAGCCCTTGAAGTCTACCGCCGCGACACGGACGACTTGCTCTTGGATGTGACGGTGCCAGAGCCGACGGAGGTTGGCACGCAACTGCAAAACATTGGCTCCATGCGCAACGAGGGCGTCGAGTTCAATATCGATGCCATACTGTACGACCGCCAGACCTGGAGCCTGAGCGTAGGCGGTAATATTTCCACCAACCGCAATGAAGTGCTGAGCCTGCGTGAAGAGGGTGACTTCATCAGCACCGGCACCGTGAGTGGCGAGGGCCAGACAAACGTGACGGCCCAGCGTATTGAAGCGGGTCGCCCCATCGGTTCGTTCTACGGCCCGGTCTTCCTGGGGCTCGACCAGAACGGCAACCAGGTGTTTGAACTGGATGAGGACGGCAACCGGGTAGAGCGCTTCATCGGTAACGCGCAGCCGGACTTCAACTACGGACTCAACGTGCAGGGGACCTACCAAGACTTTGACTTCAGTCTCTTCATGCGTGGTGTGCAGGGCATTGACATCTTCAACAACCTGGCCCTCCTTCACGACAACACCCGACAGCTGCTTACCGGGCGTAATTTCTTCAGCTCTGCTATTGATTCCCCGCAGAGTAGCGAGGACACACCGGTCTTTTCTGACCGGTGGATCCAAGACGGGTCGTTCCTGCGCATCGACAACGTGACGGTAGGCTACACCCTGCCCGATCTGCCGCAGGTGCGCAATGCCCGGCTCTCGCTTTCGGTGAATAACCTCTACACCTTCACCAGCTACACTGGATGGGATCCTGAAGTTAATACAGATGCCGGGCTGGGCACGCTGGGCATGGACTTCACGTCCTATCCCCGGTCACGCTCCATCACGTTTGGCGTGAACGTCAGCTTCTAACCACGCTATTTGTACCCATCACTTTTTGCTGAACTGACACTGACACGTTCTTTACGTTATGCGAAAGCTTCTACATACCGCTCAACGCCGGGCCCTGCTGCTCGTGGCCGCGGTGCTGGTGCCTGTGCTCCTCTTTGTTGGGTGCACCGACCTGGATGAAAACACGTTTGGCACGCTTGACCAGGATGTCCTCTTCCAATCGGAAGCTGACGTGCAGCGCGCCCTGGCACCCGTCTATGCCACCATGCGCAACTTCCAGTTTGGATTTTTCAATGCGGGCGAGCACTCCACCGATGCCACCATCGTCCCCACCCGCGGATCGGACTGGGACGACGGTGGGAATTGGTTACAGTTACATCAGCATAGATGGACCTCGACGCATCCTGAGTTTGGTGGTGCGTACGGCGACTTGCTGACCGGTGTCGCCCGGTCCAATGCCGTATTGGGAGGGCTGGTCAACAACGCCCCCGAGGACCTGAATAACCGAGCCGCGCTGGAAGCAGAGGCTCGGGCGTTGCGCGCGTTCTTCTACACTCTCGGGATGGACTACTTCGGTGCGCTTCCCGTGCTCGAGGAAGATCGCTTCCTGGTGGATCCTGAAAATCCGCCCAGCCCACTGGATCCTCCGGGCGAGCGCACGAATCTGTTCAACTTCGTGGTGAATGAGCTCGAAACGGCGGTACCTGATCTGCCGGTTGATGTAGCGGAAGGACGCTTTGGCCGCGGCGCAGCGCTCATGACGCTGGCCAATCTGTACCTCAACGCGGAAGTGTATACGGGTACCGTTACCGAATCCGGCATCACACCGGGCACCGCACGGTATGAAGATGCGCTCGACGCGATTGAAAGCCTTGAAGACCTCGGTCTCTACGGCCCGCCTAATAGCTGGTGGGATCACTTCGCCGCGGATAACCTCGGCGTCCAGGGCAACATCTTCTCCATCGAGTACCTGGCGCAAGACGGGCTCGGCTACATCCGCCATCAGTCAAACCTACACTACAACACGGTGCCCCAGGGACCGGGCGCGACCGAAACGCCGTGGAACGGATTCAGCACCCTGTCAGATTATTACGACAACTTCGATGATGATGACCTGCGAAAGGATGTCTTCCTTGCGGGTCAGCTGTACGCGCAGCCCAACGTCAGCTGCTTCGGCAACGAATGCTTCAGCGATGAAAACACAGCTCAGTTGACAGAGCGTTTCGACGGTCCACCTCTTATTATAGGGCCCATTGAGAGTCCCACAGGTGCCCGTGAGCGTGAAGGCTTCCGCCCGCTGAAGTGGGAGCTTGACCCGAACCAGTCGGCAGAGAACGCAGGCAACAATTTCGTCTTTTACCGCTGGGCTGAAGCGCAACTCATCAAGGCCGAAGCGCTCATTCGCCTGAACCGGGTCGACGAAGGGATCCAGGTGATCAACGACGAGGTGCGCGCGCTGGTATTCGACCCGCCGCAGCCCCTGTCGATGGGTCTTTCCCAAGCCGCAGCGCTGGAGGCTGTGTACGATGAGCGGGGCTTCGAATTTGTCCACGAGAATAAGCGCCGCGCCGATATGATCCGGTTCGACCTGGCCAGCGGCGGGCAGCCGCGCTTCCTGGACGCGTGGAAGTTCAAGAATGAAAGCCAACCCTTCCGGGTGCTCTTTCCGATCCCGCAGTCGCAGGTGGACGCCAACCCCAACCTGGACCAGAACCCGGGCTACTAAGCCTGTCAATAGCACTGAAACAGCGAACGGAAGTCCGGTGGTGGTGACCGCCGGGCTTTCGTCCGGTTTAGGACCTCGCACCGTCACTCTGCATCCATTGGTTAATAAGGAGATGCAATTCGTACCTGAACCAATGCCTTCCGCATGGTCTGTTACGCGTGCTGAGCGTGCCGACCTGCCCGGTGTGAATCGCTCGCTGGGTCTACTGCTCGCAGGGCTGGTGCTCCTGCTCTCGGCCTGCACGGCAGGCACGCCCGGGTCGACGGCGGAGCCGCCCCCTGTTGAAGGCCAGCAGCTGTTCACGCTGCTGCCGCCGGCCTACACGGGCGTGGACTTTGCCAACCGCCTGACGGACACGCAGGAGATGAACATCTACACCTACCGCAACTTCTACAACGGGGCGGGGGTGGCCACCGGCGACCTGACGGGCAATGGCTTACCTGACCTCTTCCTGACGTCCAACCAGGAGGCCAACCGGCTCTACCTGAACGAAGGCGACTTCCGGTTTCGGGAGGTGACGGACCTCGCCGGTGTCGCCGGCGCAGGGCCGTGGGCGACGTGTGCCGTCATGGCCGATGTAAACGCGGACGGCCTGCTCGACCTCTACGTCTGCCAATCCGGCGATGTGGACGGCCAGGATCGCGCAAACGAGCTCTACATCAACAAAGGGCTGAACGATGATGGCGTTCCTGTTTTTGAAGAGCAGGCGGCGCAGTATGGTGTGGATGATGAAGGGTACTCCATCCACGCGGCGTTTTTTGATTACACGCGGGATGGCAACCTCGACCTGTACGTGCTCAACAACTCCTTTCGTTCGGTGGGGAGCTTTGGGATGCGCAACCTGCGGAACGTGCGTCATCCGGACGGCGGCGATCGCCTCTACCGCAACGACGGTACCCGCTTCACTGACGTGAGTGAGGAGGCGGGCATCCTGGGGAGTGAGATCGCCTTCGGGCTGGGCGTAGCCGTGGGCGACCTCACCAACGACGGCTACCCGGATATCTACGTCTCCAACGACTTCTTCGAGCGCGACTACCTCTACATCAATCAGGGCGATGGCACCTTCAGCGAAGAGCTCGAAGAACGGCTGCCCTACATCAGCCACTTTTCGATGGGCTCCGACGTGGCTGACCTCACCAACAACGGCTACCTGGATCTCTTCATTACCGACATGCTGCCGCCCGACAACCGGCGGCTGAAGCTCACCTCGTCCTTTGAAGGATGGAACACCTACCAGCGGCGCAAGCGCCTCGGCTACTATCACCAGTACATGCGCAATATGCTGCACCTGAATAACGCCGATGGCACGTTCAGTGATGTGGGCCAACTGGCCGGGGTAGCGCAGACTGACTGGAGCTGGAGTGCGCTGTTTGCGGACTTTGACCTGGACGGCCACAAAGATCTCTTCGTGAGCAACGGCATGGCGCACGACCTCACGAACCAGGATTACATCGCCTACCTGGCCAACGAGCAGCGCATGGACCTGATGGCCGATGGCCGCGTGGACGACGCGGGGAATGTGGACTACCTCAGCCTGATTGACCTGATGGAGGCCGAGCCCATCCCGAATCACGTCTTCCAGAACCGGGACAACCTGCAGTTTGATGACCGCACCGCGGACTGGGGGCTGGACCAGCCGACGTCCTCCCATGGGGCCGCCTATGCGGATCTGAACGGCGACGGGGCCCTCGACCTGATTGTGAGCAACAACAACGCGGAGGTCTCCATCTACCGCAATAATGCGCGGGCGCTTACGGAGCATCGCTTCCTGCAGGTGGCGCTGCAGGGCGAGGCGCCGAACCATTTCGGCCTCGGTGCGAAGGTTACCATCGAACATGAGGGCCAGCGCTACCACCAGGAACAGATGCCCATGCGGGGCTATCAGTCGAGCGTGGACTATGTGCTCACGTTCGGGGTGGGCACGGCCGACACGCTGGAGCAGGTAACGGTGCTCTGGCCCGACGACCGGCAGCAGGTCCTCACCGATGTGCCGACCAACCAGCGCCTCACCCTCACGCAGGCCGACGCAACCCCTACTGAGGCCGACAATCCGCACCGGGTGGCCCCTGCGGAGGTCGTCGCGCTGCTGGAAGATGTGACCGACGCTATTGGTCTGACGGTGGCGCACGAGGAGAATGACTTTGTGGACTTTAACCGCGATCAGCTCATCCCGAAGATGCTCTCCCGTGAAGGGCCAGCGGTAGCGGCTGCTGACGTGACGGGCAACGGGCGGGATGACCTCTTCATCGGCGGCGCGAAAGACCGCGCGGGGCAGCTCCTGCTGCAGCAGCGCGATGGCTCGTTTGTCCGGGCTGCGGATGAACTGCTCAGCGCAGACCAGGGCGCCGAGGACGTCGGGGCGACCTTCTTTGATGCCACAGGTAATGGCCAGCTCGACCTCTACGTGGTGAGCGGAGGCAACGAGTTTTCGCCAGCGGATGAGGCGCTCACGGATCGGCTGTACCTGAATGAAGGAAACGGCACATTCAGCCGTGCCTCCGATGGCTTGCTGCCCGAGCGCTACGTGAGCGGCTCCGTGGCCGCGGCCGCCGATCTGACGGGCGACGGGCGGGAGGAGCTCTTTGTAGGCGGGCGGCTGATTCCGTTTGAGTATGGCCGCACGCCGCAAAGCGCACTGCTCCAGCGTACCGATGAAGGTCGGTTTGTGGACGCTACGGCCACCCTAGCCCCGGGCCTGGCCGACATCGGCATGGTAACGGACGCCGCCTGGGTAGACGTGACGGGCGATGACCGGCTGGACCTCGTGGTGGTGGGCGAGTGGATGCCCATCGCGGTGTTTGAGAACCAGGGCGACGGCACGCTGGCCCGCGCCAACCGCCCAGAACTGGCCGATACGCACGGCTGGTGGAACCGCATCGCCGCGGCGGACCTCACCGGGAACGGCCACCAGGATCTGGTGGTGGGCAACCTCGGCCTCAACACGCGCCTCGACACCGCGCCCGCGGCGCCCGTCCGGATGTACGTGGATGATGTGGATCGAGACGGCAACATCGAGCAGGTGCTCTCCCACTACGAAGACGGCGTGGCCTATCCCTTCAAGCTGCGCATGGACCTGGCCAAGGGGCTCAACCGCATCCGCTCGGAGTTTCCGACATTTGAGGAATACGCCGAGGCCACCATCGCCGACGTGCTCACCGAAGAAGAGCGCGCCCGAGCCACCGTCCGCCACGCCGACCGGTTCGACCACGTGGTTCTGCTGAATGACGGCACCGGGACGTTCGATGTCCGCTCGCTCCCGCGCCTGGCGCAGCAGGCACCGGTGTACGGGATCCACGTCGGGGACATGACGCAGAACGGCCATCCGGATCTGCTGCTGGCGGGCAACTTCTTTGGCGTGCAGCCCGAGCTGGGCCGCATGGGGGCGAGCTGGGGCGTGCTGCTGGCCGGCGACGGCACCGGCGACTTTACGGTGGTGCCGGCGCGGGAGCGGGGCGTGCGCATCCCAGGCGAGACGCGCCACCTGCTGGCCTTCACCCATGCCCTCCACGGCCCCACGGTGATGGCCGCGCGCAACAATGACACCGCGTTGTTTCTGACCCCGACTGGCGCTACGTCGTCGACGGTCGCTGCCCGTCCATAGCCATACCTTGCCCGATGGATTTGCTTGCTATGCTACGGTCTCGCCTGTCATTCCGCGAGAAGAACGCGATGGAGGAGGAGCTTTCCGTCGATGAGGTCCGTGGTGGGTACCCTGCCAGCCCTCTTTCCCCCCGGTCATCCCGACGGAGCGAAGCGACGAGGGATCTTCCGGGTGTCGGTTCTTTCGGTGGTGAGCACCGTGGCATCTCTGAAGAGGGGACATCCCTCGATCGGGTCGAGGGCAGGCTCTTCACTCGCAGGCTCGCTCAGGACGACATGGGGGGCGGGTGGAGGCAGGATGATACGAGGGGAGCTGACGGCACATCGTTTACGAAGGTAGCCCTTGGGGCACAGTCAGGCATCCCTTTCTCCCCCCGGTCATCCCGACGGAGCGAAGCGACGAGGGATCTCCCGGGTGTCGGTTCTTTCGGTGGTGAGCACCGTGGCATCTCTGAAGAGGGGAGATCCCTCGATTGGGTCGAGGGCAGGCTCTTCAATCGCAGGCTCGCTCAGGATGACATGGGGGGAGGGTGGAGGCAGGATGACATGAGAGAAGGGCAGAGGCAGAATGACAGCAGAGCGCATGCCGCGAAACGCATCACATCCAACGGCACGCTGTCCGGCCTCTTGGTGGTCCTGGCCCTGCTGCTGACCGTTGGCCTCACCGCCTGCGCCACCGAGGAGCCCCCGCCTGAACCGCCGCTGTTTGAACGCCTCGCCCCCGCG
>JAAAOI010000123.1 GCA_009908945.1 Bacteroidota bacterium | reverse complement strand
GCAGCCCAACGAACTGGAACTGGAGGAGCCGTTTCTGGAGCACAACATCACCATGACGCGTCTGGCCTACGGCATCGACGACGTGCGCGAGCGCGCCTATCCGGCCCGGCAGAACATCACGCGAGAGCAACTGGGCGGCAACGAGGACGTCATCGAGAATATCCGCCTTTGGGACCCCGACCTGCTGATCCGTACCTATCGGCAGCTGCAGGAGATTCGGCTCTACTACCAGTTCTACAATGTGGACATCGACCGGTACGTGGTGGATGGCGATTATCGCCAGGTGCTGCTGGGCGCGCGAGAACTGACGCAGCGGCTCCCGGACCGAACGGATACCTGGATCAACCGCCACCTGCAGTTCACCCACGGCTATGGTGTGGCCATGAACTTTGCCACGGACATTGACTCGGAGGGCAACCCGGAGCTCATTCTGAAGGACCTCCCCCCGCAGACCGATACCGACCTGCCCATCGGGCAGATGGCGATCTACTACGGCACGCGCACCCCCACCTACCGCATCGTCAACACCACGATTGACGAACTGCACTATCCGGACAGTGACGGCAACGTGCGCCACAACTACGAGGGGCAAGGCGGCGTCCAGATCGACTCGTACTGGAAACGCCTCCTCTTCGCGTGGAATCTGTCGGACTTCAACATCTTGCTTACCGAATACATCACGGACCAGAGCCGGATCCAGTTTAATAACCGCATTCAGGAGCGCGTCCGTAGCATCTTACCGCGGGAGTTTCTAAGCCTTGATGGGGATCCCTACGTGGTGATCAACCAAGGGCGGCTCTACTACATTCAGGATGCCTTCACGACGGGGCGGACGTACCCCTACGCGGAGACCTCCGCTAACGGCCGCTTGAATTATATTCGGGATGCCGTGAAGGTGGTGGTAGACGCCTACGAGGGCACGGTTGACTTCTACGTGGTGGCCGAGGACGATCCCATCCTGAGTGCTTACGCCGCTGCGTTTCCCAATGTGTTCAAGCCGTTGGATGAAATGCCCGGGGAACTACAGGAGCACCTGCGGTATCCGCAGGACCTCTTCAATGTGCAGGTCGAGAAGTATCAGCGCTACCACATGACGGACGCGCGTAACTTCTACAACAATGAAGACCTCTGGGCCCGGCCGCGCGAAAGCTACGATGGGCGCCAGCAGACGATGGAGCCGTACTACATGCTGATGCGGTTGCCCGATTCAGACGCCCTCAACTTCTTTCTGATGACGCCCATGACCCCGGATCAGCGGGAGAACATGATTGGCTGGCTGGCCGCCAACAGCGACCAGCCGAATTATGGCGAGTTGGTGGTGTACAACCTGCCCCGCGAGCGCTTGATTTACGGCCCCAATCAGATCGAGTCGCGCATCGACCAGGACACGGAGATTTCCCGGCAGGTGACGCTGTGGGATCAGCGCGGGTCGCGCGTGGTGCGCGGCAACTTACTGGTGGTGCCTATTGAGGAGTCCTTCCTCTACGTGGAGCCGGTGTACCTCATCGCGGACAACATTGAGATTCCACAACTGCGCCGCGTGATCGTGTCTGATGGGAGCCGGGTCGTGATGGAGCCAACCCTGGAAGCTGGGCTGCAACGCCTTTATGGAGACCCGGTTATTGCTTCCGCACCGGCTTTGCCTGTATTGGATGGCACGGCGCCAGCTACCAATGGACAGATGGAGCGCATGCGAGAAGCGCGCGACCTGTTCCAACAGGTCGAAGAAGCCCTGCGGGAAGGAGACTTCTCGACCTTTGGATCGCGCTTTAGTGAGTTGGCTGAGCTGCTCGGCGAGCCCGAGGCAGCGCCCGAACCGGAGGATATTCCGGTAGAGCCGACCGGCGGTAACGGAGCATCTCCGAACGCCTCCTCGCCAAGCGAAGAGGCCCCGAGCGATGAGGCAGACGCGGACGCCGAGCGCTATGGCGAAACCGTAAACGTTGACCTCGAGGCGCTGCGCAACGCGCCGGACCAGCGATAACGCCCTATCATACGAAAGAGCACGGCAGCCGCCGGTCGTCCCTTTCCGGGGTGGCCTGCGGCTTTTGCATAAAGGCCTACCGTGGCTCGTACGGGCTACGGGCTACGTTCGTCCCCCGTGGTAGGCGCCGGCTGAAAACGCTGAGCGGGCTACGGTCGGATGCCCCGCTGACTTCTCTGGGAGAGTGTAAGTAACGCCCGTCAGAACAGCCGCCCTGAAGGGACGGGGCCGTGGTCAGGCGAGCGCGCTCTCACGGTCGGAGTCGCGCACGAACAGGCAAGACGACCCGGTCACCGTAACCAGGCCCTGCATGTGCTCCCGCTCCGGGTGAGGGCGTAGCCCAAAAATGCTCAGGTCGGCCCGAGGTGCCCGGCGTACCGCCTCGTCAAAGCTGCAGTTGAGGACCTCCGCCGTTGTTGCCGAGGGCAGGCGGGCGTCCTCAATGAGCTGGTCCAGGTAGCTGTGGGCGGCGGGGAGCATCTCCTCGTCCGCGCACGCCATCATGAGGCGAATGGGGCCGTGCCAGTTGCAGTAGATCTGATAGGCCAGCAGGATGGAGAGGTCCAGGTTGGCCAGCCGGAGCCCCAGTTCCCACTCCGGGTGTTGCTCCCGGACCCACACGTTCAGGCGGCGCTCGTGCCCGAGCCCAGCTTCAGGGTGTTCGAACAGCAGGGCCGTTCCCATGTGATGGGCAGAGGCGATGTCTGGAAAGCGCGCGACCAGGGCATCGCTGTAGTGGTGAGCAAAGCCGAAGAGTATGTTGGGCGGGAAATGCCCGCCCCACATGATCTGGACGCTCTGCTCAATGCCTTTAGCAAACGAGGGCGCCTCGATCGATACCGAGGAAGCGGTGAGACCCAGGTCGCGAAACTCTCGGGCCACATCGCGCAGGGTGTCGAGTCGCGGGGTGTCGACCCATGGTGCATCAGCCCTTCGATGCACGCTCTTGCCGTCAGCCGCTGTCGTTTCGATGCCAAGCAGCTTGAGGGAGCCCTTGGGCTGGGCCAACACCCGGAGAAACCGAAAGACGCCGTCCACCTGTGTGCGCGAGGTAACCGGCACGAGCAGGTCGGGCTTCCAGGCGCGCTCGTTGAGCTCATCGGGCGAGCGGTCGATGCGTTTCACCGCCCAGTCGGCCAGCGACACGAAGATACTGCTGCGCACCGTTTCCCATGGGTTTACCAGCTCGCGCCGTGAGAGGTACACGTAGGTGGCCAGCACCACGCCCAGAGCAATCAGCCCAAAGGTGGCGCTGATCACAAAAATAGCCACCAGGCAGCCGACCGCCCCCACCGCAGGTACCCACAGCGAGACCCGAAAGCGGGGGCGAAAGGAGGGCATATTGAGCGCCTGCTCAATCAGCACCACAAGGTTGATCGAAAGGTAAGTGAGCAGGAAAAACATGGTGATGAGCATGGCCACGCGGTTCAGGCTCCCGAGCAGCAGCGCCGCCGCGACGAGGCCGCCGTTGATGAGCGTCGCGTTGCGGGGCATATCGTCTGCCGTGGTTTCGCCGATGAATGCGCACCCCGGCAGTACGCCCCGCTGCCCCAGCGCCTGGAGCGTGTAGGGCGCCGCAACCAGCGTACTCAGCGTAGCGGTAAACGTGGAGGCCAGGATCCCTGCCATCACCACCTCGGGCACCGCCGCACGCTCAATCACGATGTACACGTTGTTCGTCAGCTCCTGCGGCGTAGCGACGAGGCTGTACCAGACGGCCAGCAGCAGGTACACCCCGAGCGCCGTGCCCACCGCGGCCAGCGTTCCGCGGGGAATGCTGCGGCGGGAGTTTGCCAGCGCCCCCGACATGCTTGCCCCCACCATGATGCCGGTGCCGGCGGGAAAAAACACTGCAAACAGCACCCAGAACCCCCCTGCCTCAAACGAGCCCCAGAGCGTAGGTTGCTGTAGCTCGGTGGCGCCTCCAAGCGACGTGAGGCCCAGCACGATGGACCCCAGCGAGGCCAGGATGACCAGCATGACGATGCCTTGCAGCCGAAAGGCCAGCCGGGTGGAGATGAAGGCCGTTCCAAAGCCGATGGCAAAGATGCCGTAGACGACCAAGAGCTGCGGGTGGGAGGGGAAGAGGTACAGCCACATCTCGCTGAACCCGTAGATGTACAGCGCCGCCGAGAGCGCCTGCCCGACGTAGAGCGGAAGCCCGATGCTGCCGCCCGTCTCCAGGCCCATGGAGCGGCTGATGATGGCAAACACGCCACCGGGGCCGACGCGCGTGTTTGTGGCAATGGAGGAGAGGGCCAGGGCAGTGGTCCCTGTGATCAGGAAGATCAGGCAGATGATGAGCACGCCGCCAAAGAGCCCGGCGTGGCCCACGAGCCAGCCCTCCCGCAGGTACATCATCACCCCAAGGATCGTCAACACCGTAGGCCGATACACACCTGAAAAGGTCCCCAGCAACCGGGACGGCTGCGAAGCCTCAGTCTCGGGAACGTGCGTGCGTTCGGTTGCAGGGGCGGCGTCGGTAACGGGTTCGGCCATGGAGAGGCGAGTGTTCAACAGAGCAGGTAAGGAGCGACCCGTAGGTAGCAGCCGAGGCGTGAGCGTTGCATGGGCACCCCCGCGTGCTGCATGCGCCAGGCGAGAGACGTCCATCGCTACCCACCGCCACACGACCGGTTTCCGCACGGCTGGTTTCCGCCCTATGCGTCCTGCACGGCCAGTTGTCCACACGCGGCGTCGATGTCATCTCCGCGGCTCTGGCGGACCGTGACGGTCACGCCTCGCCCAACCAACGCCTCAATGAACCGATGAAGCTGGTCGTCCGGCGTACGGGCGAAGTCCAACCCCTGCACCGGGTTGTACATGATGATGTTGACTTTGCTGGGCGCCCAGGCCACCACGTCGGCCAGGTTGTGGGCATCCGCTACGCGGTCGTTCACCCCATCAAACAGGCAATACTCGTACGTCACCCCACGGCCCGTCATCTCCGTATAGTACGTGATGGCCTCGCGCAGCGCTGTCAGGTCGGTGCTGGTGGACTGATTGACCGGCATGATCTTGCTCCGCTGTGCATCGGTGGGCGCGTGGAGCGATACGGCCAGGTTGATGCGGGGCTGCGTGTCGGCCAGCTTCTTGATGCGCCGGGCCAGGCCAACGGTAGAAAGCGTGATGCGCCGGGGCGAGAGGCCGAAGCCGCTCTCATGCGTGAGGATGTCGATGCTCGTCATCACGTTATCAAAGTTCAGCAGCGGCTCGCCCATCCCCATGTACACGATATTGCTGACGGGAAGCCCGAAGCGTTCCAGCGCCAGCGTATTCATCTCCCGTACCTGGTCGGTGATCTCCCCGGGCGTCAGGTTTTGCTGAAAGCCCATGAGGCCGGTGGCACAGAAGCCGCATCCCATCGCGCAGCCCACCTGGCTGGAGACGCACACCGTCAGCCGCCGCGCTTCCCCGCGCGGATCGATGTCCGGGATGAGTACGGTCTCAATACGCCGCCCGGAGGATAGCGGAAAGAGGGCTTTCACCGTTTGGTCCGAGGCCGTGTCGATACGCTCTGGCTCAATCCGTTCGATCCGGGCGTTGCCGCGGAGTTCTTCCCGAAACGATTTGGGGAGGACGGTCATCTCCGCGAAGGTGCGGGCATCTTTCTCGTACAGCCACTTGAAGAGCTGCCGCCCGCGATAGGCTGGCTGGCCTACCGATTGGACAAAGGCCTCCAGCTCTTCCGCGCCCAGCGCCTTGACGTTGGTGCGGGTGTCGGATGTGGTTGCGATAGAGCGGGGTTCCATGAGCCGGTGGGGCAACAATGGCGAGCGTGAGGCCGGGACAGCGGTAAGCGGCGCACAGTCCTCTGAACGTCCCTTCTGTGGGCACGGCGGTTTCGCTCAGAGGAACGGCCCCTGCTCAGTAGTCAGGCAGGGGGGCACGCAGCACACCATAACAGCCGTAGTGTACGAGCGCCCGGGCATGGGCGTTTCGCATAGCTGCCGGACGGGTCCCTCGTTACCCTTCACCGTACAGCGGCTGGCGTACGGTATACACCGTCCAAGCCAGCAGCACCGCTGCGAGTGCGGCCGTCACAGCGAGGCTGAGTCCGACGGGGGCAAGTGCGATAGGCGCCTCCGCTGGCCAGTAGAGGCCCTGCCGGATAAGGTCGACACCATACGAGACCGGGTTCAGGTAGATGAGCCAGGCCAGCACCGGGGAGGCGCCTTCGGCAGGAAACAGCGCACCCGACAAAAACCAGAGCGGGAGCAGAAACAAGTTCATTACGGCGTGGAAGCCACGCGTTGTTTTCATGCGCCAGGCAATGCCAAAGCCCAGCGCGGTAAATGCGAGGCCCAAGAAAATGCTTGACGTAAGGACCAACGCCAGCCCAGGCAGCCCTACCGAGAAGCCAAGCAGGGGCAACAGCACGAAAAAGAGTGCTGCCTGAAAGACCGCCAGGGTGGTGCCGCCGAGGGCATTCCCAACGACGAGCAGGGTGCGCGAGAGCGGTGCGGCAACCGCTACCTGTAGGAACCCCGACGTACGCTCCTCCACCACCGAAATGGTTGAGAAGATAGCCGTAAAAAGAATCATGAGGGCGATAATTCCCGGAAACAGAA
Organism: Bacteroidota bacterium; assembly: GCA_009908945.1. Classification (GTDB taxonomy): domain Bacteria; phylum Bacteroidota; class Rhodothermia; order Rhodothermales; family Salinibacteraceae; genus Tc-Br11-B2g6-7. The sequence continues at coordinate 6,499 of JAAAOI010000123.1, read as the reverse complement.
ACTCCAGGTAGTTCATGCCGCTGGCACCGGCATCGGGCAGCTGAAACGTCTGCTGAAACCCGAGCCCCAGCAGGAGCCACAGCCCGAGAGGCTGCACGAGCGCGCCCAGCAGACGGCTGCGGTCGCGTACAAACTTGATGACTTCGCGGCGCCAGAGCGCAGCGACAGAAGCAACGGCGTGCATATCAGGAGCGGGCGTTGGCGGGGGTAGTGATGGGGCTGGCCGCCGGACGGTTGTTCAGGTGGTAGCCAGCGTGGGCCATAAAGACATCTTCAAGGCTCGGCTTGCGAATCGTCGCGCTGCTGATCTGGTCGGCGAAGGCGTCGTACAGCGACGTCAACAGGTCTTGCTTCGCGCCTTCGGTGATTTGGACCATGGTGCCTACCTGCTGAGTCGCCACGCCAAACTGTGCTTCGATCCGGTCCTGCAGCGTCGAAGGGTCGGGGGTTTCCAGGAGTAGCACCTCCGTACCCAGATCACTCGTTAGCTGCGCGGGCGGGCCTTGCACGACGAGGCGCCCGCGGTCCAGGATGCCCACCTCGGTGCAGCGTTCGGCCTCGGCCATAAGATGGGTGGCCAGCACAATAGTCATGTGCTCTTCCTGTTGCACGGTGTGGAGGGTCTGCCAGAAGGCATGCCGTGCGGCGGGATCAAGCCCGGTCGTGGGCTCATCGAGAAGAAGAATCTTCGGGCGGTGCAACAGTCCGCGGCAGAGGTCGGCGCGGCGCTGCAGCCCCCCCGAGAGCGTTTTCACATGAGCCGTGCGCCGATCCGTCAGCCCGAAGCGGTCCAGCAGGAAGTCGATGCGCTCGGCGAGCAGGGCAGAGGAGACGCCGTAGAGGGCGCCGTGGAAGCGGAGGTTTTCCTCGACCGTCAGCTCGTCGTCCAGGGCTGTGTCCTGAAATACCACGCCGAGGTGCTGGCGCACCGCATGCGAGGCCGTGTGCGGGGCCAAGCCCATCACCCGCACCGTACCGCTGGTGGGCTGGAGCAGCGTGGTAAGGATCCGGAAAAAGGTCGTTTTGCCGCTCCCGTTTGGGCCGAGTAGGCCTACCATAGAGCCGCGGGCAACCGTCAGCGATACGCTGCGCAGCGCGTGCTGCGCGCCGTACGCGTGCGAGAGGTCCGTCGCCTCAATGGCAGGGCCAGCGGTAGCATGTGATCCGTTTGCGTGAGACACCAGGAGGGCGGCTAAATAAGCCAGTCAACGAAGATGAGCGCAACGAGCGCAGGGATGTAAACAATGGATGCCATCAGCACCTGCCGGGCCTTCTGCGGCGTGAGGTCCAGATAGAACGCATAGGCCTTACGGCAAAACCACAGCCCCAGCAGCAGAGCCCCCGCGGTGTACACCCAGCCGGCGACGCCGAGCGGTAAGAGGGTCAGACTCACACCCAGGAGCAAGATCGTAAAGAACAGCGTCTGCCCGGCCGTGGAGGCACCATCCGGCTCTACCACCGGAAGCATGACATATCCCGCGCGGGCATAATCCTTCCGGTACATCCAGGCCAGGGAGAGAAAGTGGGGCATTTGCCAGCAGAGCAACACGCCGAACAGCGCCCATCCGCCCCAGCCAAGGGCGCCTGTCGCGGCGGTCCATCCGCCCAGGGCGGGGAGCGCCCCAGGAATCGTGCCCACGAGCGTATTGAGCTTGGACCGCTGCTTGAGCGGCGTGTACAGTAAGACGTATAGCCCGGCGGTCAGGGCCGCCAGTCCAGCCGTGAGGGTGTTGACAAGCAGGTACAGGGTCGCAAGTCCCACCACGAGCAGCGTCCCGCCAAAGAGCACCGCCCCGCTAAGCGATATGCGGTTGGCCGGGAGGGGCCGCTGCATCGTGCGCTTCATTCGGGCGTCCAGGTGGCGTTCCACAATGTGGTTGAAGACCCCCGCCCCGCCCGCAGAGGCAAATACGCCCAGCAACGTGGCAATCAGGACGCCCGGGTCGATCACGCCGGGCGAGCCCAGCAGAAAGCCCGCCAGGGCCGAAACTGTCACCAGGAAGGAGATCTCCGGCTTCACCAGTTCCCAGAGGTCCCGTACCTTGCGGGCGACCGTCGCTTGCGACGCGTCGGCCACGGCGGTGGCCGCCGAGGACTCGGCAGGGGAAGATGAACGATCAGTGCTCATGCGATGGGGTAAGCAACGGAGAGAAGCCGGCTGGGCTACAGCACGTGGGAGATGAGACGCGAGCCGTCAGTCGGCAAGCATCGGCTCCCGGACAGCCGGCGTGGCGTGCCGGGCCGCGGGCGCAGGCGCCGGGTCTTGCGCCATCACCGGGCAGCGCAGGCTGTAGAGGAGAACGGCGACTGTGGACCCCACCAACAGAGACCCTACGGTAACGTGGCCGCTGGCAAGCACGACTTGCACCACGCTGCGCATGGCTGCGGGGGCTTCGTAGAGAATCACGGTAAAAGCACCCAGCCCCATAGCAAATTGCCATACCACGATGCCCAGCATCCACCAGGCCGCCGTTCGCAGATAGGGCGCCCCCTGCACGTAGCGCCAGATGTGGCCGGCCGTAGCAAACATCAGCCCCGTGACGACGAACGCGCCGGCAATATGGATGCCGGCAAACAGCGGGTCCACGCTTAGCCCCGGATGCCGAAGCAGAGCGCCCAAGATGATCTGCACGTACAGGGCCGCCAGCGCGCCTGCTGCCAGGAGACGCGTTTTTCGGACCGCCCCTGCCGGGGCCTCACGGCCGACGCTGAAGGCGCGCTCCATCCACGAGCGCGAGGTAAAGAGGGTCATCGCCACCAGCAGACTAAAGAAGATCTGGGCCGTAAAGGCATGAACCATGGCGAGGTCAAGCGAGAGCCAGATGACGCGCAGCCCTCCCAGGATACCCTGTAGCGTAACGAGCACCAGCGCAACACCGCCGAGAATTCGCATCCAGCGACGGTGGTCGGCGCGCCAGGTCCAAAAGGCAAGCGTCAGCACCATCAGCCCCACCAGTGCGCCCAGGAGCCGGTGGCCGTGCTCCGCCAGTACGGGCGTGCTGTGCCACCAGCGCGCTGTGGGGTCATCGGGGTCGACGTATCCTGTACCGAAGGGGTCAAGCGACCCAAACGTGGCAGGCCAATCAGGCACGGCTAATCCAGCGTCGATGCTGGTCACAAAGCCACCCCACGAGATCAACACGAGTGTCACAAACACCGTAGCTGACGAGAACCAAAAGCGCCAGCGCATCTCAGACGGTTGCGGCCGGCGGCCGGTTGAAAACTCAAAGCGCGATAGCATAACGTAAAAGGGCAGTAAAGTGGGTACACCCGGCCAACAACAAGGGGCCAAAGAGCAACGGCAGGGGTGGGGAGCAGTTCCATTAAGAGGTGTTGAACGGAGGCAAAGGGCGAACCGATAAGTGTAGAAAAAACAACCAGGAGACCAGGGCCGCAAGACAGACATGGAAGCCGGGCCGCTCCATCGCGGCACCGTACCTTTGGCCGTGCGTAAAGAAACGCTGCATGCTCCGCGCGCTCATCTTTCTGCAGACGCTATGGCTTCTTCCGGTACGCTGATAACATCCATTTCTGGCATCCGCGGCATCTTCGGTGATGGGCTGGACCCCCAGGCGCTGGTGCGCTATGCCTCCGCCTTTGGCACGTGGCTGCAGCAGCGGGCACAGGCCACCGGGCGCCATGCTACGGTGGTCGTAGGCCGCGATGGCCGCGTGACGGGTCCGCTGTGTAGCCGCCTCGTCATTGGGGCGTTGCAGGCCTGTGGGTGCGATGTGGTCGACATCGGACTGGCGTCCACGCCGACGGTCGAGATCGCCGTGCTGGCCGAAGAAGCAACAGGCGGCATCGTGCTCTCGGCCTCGCACAACCCGGCGGAGTGGAATGCCCTTAAGCTACTAAACGAGAAAGGGCAGTTCCTTGACGCAGGTCAAGGACAGGGCGTGCTCGATATCGCCGCGCAAGGCACACCGCCCCCGGTGGCCTTTGATGCCGTGGGGAGCGCACGCACCGCCAACTATTTGCCGTATCACGTGGAGCAGGTCGTGGGGCTCGACTTCATCCAGCCGGACGCCATCGCCGCGCAGGAGTTCACGGTGCTGGTGGACGGTATCAATTCCGTTGGGGCGTTGGCGATACCGGCCCTGCTCCACGCACTTGGCATCGACAAGAGCCACCTCCATGTGGTCAACGGTACCATCAACGGGCGCTTTGCCCACCCGGCCGAACCGCTGCCGGCGCACCTCACCGAAACGATGGCGCAGGTAAAAGACGCTGGGGCCGACCTCGGGTTGGTAGTGGACCCGGACGTCGACCGGCTCGCCCTCATCGACGAAACGGGCTCCTACGTGAGTGAGGAGCTGACGCAAGTGCTGGCCGCCGACTTCCTCTGGCGCCGCCGGAGCGGCTCGTTCGTGACTAACCTTTCCTCCTCCCGCGCTATCGAAGAGGTTGCCGCACGGTACGATGAGCCAGTGTATCGCTCGGCCGTTGGCGAAATCAACGTTGTGAAGAAAATGGAGGCGGTCAGCGCTATGCTGGGCGGGGAAGGGAACGGAGGCGTCATTTTGCCTGACCTGCACCTTGGGCGGGACGCCCTCATTGGCACAGCTATGATCCTGCAGCACCTGGCCGAGCAACAGCAGCCGCTCTCCGCGCTGGTGGCGGCCCTACCGCAGTTTTCTATTTCCAAAAACAAGATTCCCCTGGGCGACCACGCGCCGGACGCAGTGCTGGATGCGTTGACGACGCGCTACGCGGATGAGCGCATGTCCACTATCGATGGTGTCAAGATCGACTTTGACGAGGGGTGGGTGCATGTTCGTCCCTCGAACACGGAACCGGTGCTGCGTATCTACGCGGAAGCGCGGACCGCCGAGGCTGCCAACGACCTGGCCGAGCGGTTTGTCGATGAGCTGAATACCCTGCGTGCCGGCGGTGCCTAACCGCTGGAAGCACCGACGTTCCATAAGCCGCTGCAGGGCCAAGGTGTGGAGGGCTTGTTACGTATCAGGTTGCTTTCATTATTTTTTGAAAGCTGAGAAACAGAGGCCCAGAAGACGTTTTGAAGGGATTGCTTGATGGCGACATCAGGCTACCGAGGATTCACCTGTTGGCCTACTGGGCTACAGTTCCTCCGGGAAAAGCAGAGTCTCCATGAGGGGGAGAGACTCTGCTTTTTTTATGTCTGTACGGTTCGGTGAGCCGGTGGCGGAGTGCACCAATCACACGACGCTGAAGACGGTGCCCGAGGGGGGTTGTTTTCGATGCGGACAGCCGGTATGCTGTACCGTCTTCCACCGCCATGCATCGCTGCGTCTGGCCATGCTCGATTTTGTCTCTGTTGATCAGGCCCACGCTCACATTCACTCCACCCTGCAGGCGTTGCCCACGGAAGTCGTGCCCCTCACGGATGCCCTCGGGCGTACCCTCGCAGCAGCAGTCACCAGCCCGGGCCCCTTGCCGCCTTTCTGCAACGCGGCGATGGACGGTGTGGCCCTGCGGGCGGCCGACGTGCCTGATGTGCCCACCACGCTCCCGCTGGCCTTTGAGGGGTCTATTGCTACCCTGGAGCGCCCTTTGCCAGCCGGCGCCTGTGCCCGCATCACGACCGGGCAACCGCTGCCTCCAGGCGCGGACGCTGTTGTACCGGTGGAGCGCATAAAAGAGACGGATGCGGGCGTGCGGGTGATGCGCGCGGTAACGGAAGGCCAACACGTGCGCCCAGCCGGGGAGAACATGGCGGCCGGCGACACGATCATCGGGAGCGGCCAGGTGCTGACGCCGGCTGCGGTGAGCTTGCTGGCAGCTGCAGGAGCAGCCGAAGTGACGGTGCGCCAGCGGCCGCAGGTGGCGATACTGGTGACGGGGGATGAGATTGTGCCGCACACCCAAACGCCGCCACCCGGCGCCATCCGCGACAGCAACGGCCCGGACCTGCAGGGGCGCGTGCAGATGGCGGGCGGGGAGGCCTACGTCGTGCATGCCGGCGACCGGCGGCGGGCACTGCGCCAGGCGCTGGCGTCGCTCCGCTCCGCAGATGTGCTCGTCGTATCCGGGGGCATGTCCGTCGGCCGCGACGACCTGGTGCGGGAGGTGCTCGCAGCAATGGGCACCACGTGGCACTTCCACAGGGTACGGCAGCGCCCCGGTAAGCCGATGACCTTCGGCCATTGGGGAGCCGTGCCCGTGTTTGGCCTTCCCGGCAACCCCGTGTCCTCTGCGGTGTGCTTTGAAGTGTATGGGCGGCCTGCCCTGGCGCAGATGCTGGGGCGGCAGACCATCCACCCACCGCGCCACCCCGCCACGCTGACCACTCCCCTGCGCGTAATCCACGGGCTGCACTATTTCGCTCGCGGCGTCGCTACCGTCTCAGAAGAAGGGCGTCTGCAGGTGCGCTCCACCGGTGCTCAGGGATCCAGCCTGTCGCGGTCGATGTGGGAGGCCAACTGCCTGATCCACGTGGAGGAAGCCCGCACCAACCCACCGACGGGAGCACCGGTCACCATCCAGTGGCTGCCGGGAGCGCCGTAGAGCTCCGCCC
>JAAAOI010000252.1 GCA_009908945.1 Bacteroidota bacterium | reverse complement strand
GAGCCGAAGACGAAGGATGGTTCGACTTCGCTCGTTACACTCATGGCGCTCACCATGACGTACATGAAGAAGCATGGTGATCGTCACGTTCTACACTCGCGCTGCGTAGTCTGTCCCACTCCCCGTCCTCCTGAGCGCAGGCTCGCGTCAGCGAGCCGAAGACGAAGGATGGTTCGACTTCGCTCGTTACACTCATGGCGCTCACCATGACGTACATGAAGAAGCATGGTGGTCGTCACGTTCTACACTCGCGCTGCGTAGTCTGTCCTACTCCCCGTCCTCCTGAGCGCAGCATCGCCTGGCGATGCGGAGACGAAGGATGCAACGCCCGGCGCCACAAGCGTTCCCTCTGAGCATGCCCCGAGGGGTGCGGTTCGGCTACCGCCGCTCCTTGTGCTCCAGGTACAGCGCGCGCATGAGCATGTAAGCGGCGTTGGCAGACTCTGTGGTGAACCAGTAGTTGATGCCTGCCCCTACCGCAGCGCCCGCTACCGGCACCGCCTGCGCCAGCTTACGTCCTACCAGGTTCTTAGCGATTTCGCGAGGCACGTGGCGGTTCTGGTCGCGCCAGGTCCCCGAGACGCGGCCCTTGTAGTCGAGCCCGTTGGCGAAGGCCGCGGCTGCCACACTGATTTCACGAAGCGCCTGGCTCTTGGCTTCAGCGTTGCCAGAGGCGGCTACGTTGAAGATAGACACGACGAGGGGGCGGTAGGCGGGGTCGCGCAGGGGAAAGCCGTAGACCGCGCTGATTTGCTGAATCAGGCGAAAGTTGATCGTGAAGAGGAGGGGCAGGTCGGCCAGGATAAGGGCTGCGCCTCCCAGTCCGGTGCCGCCGCCTTCGACCGCTGCCAGGATGGTGTTTTCCGTAAAGTGGCTCCGTGCCATCGGGTCCAGCGCTTCGAGCGGTTGCCCGCGCAAGTCCTCCGCGCGGGCCACAGGGAGGCCTCGCTTCTGCGCCATCTTCAGCACACCGTCCGCCTCGTACGTCCAGGTGGAGGCATCGCTGAGGCGCGAGAGCGTGTCGCTCAGCGTGTCGCTGGCGCGGTCGATGAGGTCGGGCGAGACGCTCCGCTCCACGAAGCGGTCGACCGGCTGCATGAGCCACTCGATGGCCTGCTGCACGGCCGAGGAGCGGTCCCGTTGCCACGTATCAATCTCGCGGCGGATGTTGGTTTCGTAGTCGGTGAAGCGCATGAGCACAGGAGCGGTGAGGAGGCACGCGTGTCGCTATACCGCCCATCCGAAACGGATGTTGCGCGGAGCCGGCCGGCTCCGCGCCTGCGGGGCGGCTTAGGCTCCCTGCACCGCGGCATCTGACGACCCGCCGCCGCGCAGCCGTGCGATCCGCTGGCCCACCCAGGCTTTGGCGCGGTGGGCGCTGATGTAGATCACCGGAATGAGCAGCAGCGTGATGAGCGTAGACGCGGCCAGGCCGCCAATCACCGTGCGGGCCAGCGGCGCCTGTATCTCGCCGCCTGCCCCCCAGCCCATAGCCAGCGGGAAGAGGGCCAGAATGGTGGTGACGGTCGTCATCAGAATGGGCCGCAGGCGCAGCCGCCCGGCCTCCACCACCGCCTCCACGAGGGCCATGCCGCGCTCGCGCCGCATCAGGTTGATGTAGTCGATCAGCACGATGGCGTTGTTGACCACAATACCGATCAGCATGATCAGCCCCATGAAGCTCTGAATGTTGAAGGTAGTGCCCGTGAGGTAGAGCATCGGCACCACGCCCACCAGGGCCAGGGGTACGGAAAACATCACGATGAGCGGATCCAGGAAGCGCTCGAACTGCCCGGCCATCACCATGTAGATGAGGGCCAGCGCCATCAGGATGGCGATGAGGAAATCGCGCTGCGCGCGCTGCTGCTCCTCGTACTCGCCGCTGAACACAACGGTGAAGTCGCTGGGAAGGGTTAGGTCGCTGAGCTCAGCCCGCGCCCGGTTGACGGCGTCGTTGAGGGCCAGGCCGCTTTCGAGGTTGGCCGAGATGTAGGTCACGCGCTGGCTGTTGACGCGGCTGATGCGGTCGGGCCCGCGCTGTCGCTCCTGCTTGGATACCGCCGAGAGGGGCACCGTTTCGCCCTCCGGGGTGCGGAGGATGATGTTGCTGACGTCTTGCGTCGTTCGGCGATCTTCGGGCTGCATGCGCACCCGGATGGTGTACTCGTCGCCGCCCTCGCGGAAGGAGCCCGCCTGCCCGCCCCCAAGGCTCAGCTGCACCGCCCGCCCGACGTCTTGAATGGACAGGCCCAGCTGGGCGATGCGGTCGCGGTCCAGCCGCACCACCTGCTCGGGCTGCCCTTCATCTTCTTCGCCGCCGATACGCACGTCTTCAATACCCTCGACCCGCTCTATGCGCTGGCGGATTTGCCGGGCTACCCGTAAGGCCTCTTCTTGGTCGTAACCCAACAGCTGTAGCTGCAGGGCTTCTTCTCCCCCGCCTCCGCTAAAGAGGCGCCGGAGCACCCACAGCCCGGCTTGCGCGCTCACGCGAACTTCGGCTCCCGGTATCGCGCCCTCTGTTACCTCACGAATTCTGTCGGCCAGCTCCTCGCTGGAGATCGTGCGGTCTTCCGGGTTGGGCATGGCAATCTCAACTTCCCCCCGGCCCCGGGAGATCTCCGCAGCGATATTGCTGACGGCACCTTCTGGGACTACCTCCTGCACGATGTCTTCCAGCTCTTGCAGGTACGAGGCGACCACCGCCAGGTTGGTTCCTTCGTCCATGCGCAGGTCGATGTCGATCTCATTGGAGTCGGTCGCCGGCGCCAGCTCCACCGGCACGAAGGGCCAGAGCACCCCCGCGCCAATAACCAGCAGCGTCGCGATCCCAAAAATAGCCAGCCGCTGCTGGGTGGCTGCGCGGACTTTGCCGGCATACCACCGCTCGAACTGATCCACCTTGCGGCGGAAACGGCCGCCCCGGGTCTCCACATCCGGGGTGCCTTTCGCGACAGTCAGGAACTGGCTGGAGAGCATGGGGACCAGCGTCAGCGCGACCAGCAGCGAACAGGCCAGCGAAAAGACCACCACCAGCGCCAGCGCCAGAAACAGGGTGCTCGTTGTGCCCTGCATAAACATGATAGGCAGAAAGATCACGGACGTCGTGAGCGTGGAGGCGATAATGGCCCCCGCCACCTCCCGCGTCCCGACAGCAGCTGCCTCGTCAAGGTCCGCCTCTTTTTCCTCGCGTTGTCGAATAATATTTTCAAGCACCACGATGGCGTTATCCACGATGAGCCCAATGCCCAGCGCGAGCCCGCCAAAGGTCATCATGTTGAGCGACAGGTTCCCAAAGTATAGCAGCCCAAACGTTGCAATGAGGGAGATGGGAATGGACAGCGCAATGATGAAGGTGGTAGAGCCGTTGCGCAGGAAGAAGTAGAGCACAAAGATGGCCAGCAGCGAGCCCCAGATGGCGGCGCTTTGCACATTATCAATGGATTGCTGGATGAAGGTGCTCTGGTCCGAAATAACCGTCAGGTTGACGTCGTTGCGGTCAGCGTTGATACGCTCCAACTCGGCACGCACATCTTGGGATACCGACACCGTGTTAGCGCCCGACTGCTTTTGCACGCGGAATTGCACCACGGGCGTGCCGTTTACCTCCGTCAGGCGCCCGACATCTTTGCGGTCAGCGTTGATACGCTCCAACTCGGCGCGCACATCTTGGGATACCGACACCGTGTTAGCGCCCGACTGCTTTTGCACGCGGAATTGCACCACGGGCGTGCCGTTTACCTCCGTCAGGCGCCCTACATCTTCGTAGTCGCTGCGGACGTTGGCCACGTCGCGTACGCGAATCGGGCGCCCATCCACGCGCGTGACGACGACGTCTGCCACCTGGTCAATCGATTCGTATTCGCCAATGGCGCGCACGTAGAGATCCTTGAGGCCATCCTTTACGTTCCCACCCGGCGCAACGGCGTTTTCCCGGCCAATGGCGTTCTGCACCTCTTCCGCCGTCAGGCCCACCGAGCGCAGGCGGTCGCGCTTGATGTTGACGTGAATCTCGCGGTAGATGCCGCCCCGCACCTCGATCGTGCCCACCCCGTCGATTTGCTCCAGCCGCCGCACGATGTCGCGCTCTATGATCTGGGTGAGCGTTTCGAGGTCGCGCGTGGAGCTGGCCGCGATAGAGAGAATCGAGATGTCGTTCGGATCAAACTTCCAGATCCGAGGCTCCTCGGCTTCTTCGGGGAGCGAGCCGCGCAGCCGCTCCAGGGCATCCCGAACGTCGTTGGCGGCCTCGGCCAGGTCTGTGCCCTGCGCGAACTCCAGCCGCACGCGGCTGCTCCCTTCGCTGGAAGACGAAGTGACGCGCTCTACCCCTGGCACGCCAGCGATGCCATTCTCGACCGGCCGGGTGACTAACTGCTCCATCTCCTCAGGCCCTACGTTGGCGTAGGACGTGCCGATGGAGAGCTGAGGGTACTCAACGGCAGGCAGCAGGTCCACCGGCAGAAAGCGGAACGCAACCACCCCGATGGTGATGATAACGAGGTAAAACATAGCCGTCGCGACGGGACGGCGAATGGAAAGATCTGAGATAGAGGCCATGGGTCCTTGGAGCGTCGACAGAGAGCGTTAAAAGGGAGCGGAGCGACGGGCGGTTAGGCGTCCGAGCTATCGCTGGAGGTACTGGAGGAGTCTTGGGCAGCCCGCTCGGCTTCAGCCATGCGTTGCTGCCGTTCCATAAATTCGATCAACATGTCCCGCTCTTCCAGCTCTTGCAAGCCGAGGACGCGCTCCCAGGAGAGGGCCCGTGTGCGGGCATCCACCGCCTCGTCCAGGTTCATGTTGAGCAGGTCATGGCCGAGTGCTACCACCCAGGCGTTTTGTCCAATCCCCCGGATGCCCGTGGCAGAGCGTCCTTCGGCGATGACGTCGACCTCCTGAAAGCTGACGGGCGTTGGTTCGGTGAGCTCAGTGGGGAAGCCATCGCGCGGCTCATCGGGCTCAATCTCCGTACCCAACGAAGAGGCCAGAAATACGCCCACGGCTCCGGTGCCCGGATCCTCGTACAGGGCGCTGTTCGGGATGAGGGTGGCCTGCTGCGATTCGCCGTACAACACGGCGACGTTTACAAACATGCCAGGGCGCAGCAGATTGCCTTCATTGGGGATGTCAATTTCGGCGTCGGTACTGAAGCTGTTTTCATCCAGAAAAGGAGAGATGCGCGAGACCTGGGCGGTGATGGTCGTGTCAGGGAGCATCTCAGAGGTGATCTGGGCGGTCTGCCCTTCCTGAATGCGGCTGAGCATCTCGTCGGTGAGGCTCACGCGGACGCGGACGAACGAAAGGTCGCCCACGTCGAACAGGCGGGAGGCGCCATCCACGCGCTGCCCAATCTCTACGTCCCGGCGCCCGATGCGCCCGGTGACGGGAGAGCGTACTACGGTTTTTCCTGAATGCGGCTGAGCATCTCGTCGGTGAGGCTCACGCGGACGCGGACGAACGAGAGGTCGCCCACGTCGAACAGGCGGGAGGCGCCATCCACGCGCTGCCCAATCTCTACGTCCCGGCGCCCGATGCGCCCGGTGACGGGGGAGCGTACTACGGTTTGCGCGAGGTCGGCTTGGCGCTCAGACAGCGTGGACTCTGCCTGCTCCACTTGCGCCTCGGCGGCGGCAACGTCAGCTTCCGCCCCTTCCACTTGTGCTTGGAGGGCCTCCAATTGCTGGCGCGAGGAAAACTCGCGGTCGGCCAGTTGTTCTATCCGGCGTAGCTCCGACTGCAGCTCAGAAAGCTGGGCTTGGGCCTGGCGCACCTGAGCACGCTGGATACTGACGTTGGCCTCTGCCTGCCGCACCTGCTCGCGGTACGTCCGGTCGCGGAGGCGCACGAGGGGCTGGCCGCGTTCAACAAAATCCCCACTCTCGGCCATCACGTCTTCCACGCGGGCTGTGATCTCAGGATATATGCTCACCTGGTTGCGGGCCTGCACCGTCCCGCTCAGGCGCTGCTCCAAGGGCAGGCTACCCCGCTGTGTTTGCACGACCTCCACAGATGGCGTAGGAGCATCGCCTCGGCTGCGTCCACTCCATGCTTCTTCTTCATCAGATGAACCACAGGCCGTAAGCCCCAGCACCAACAAAAACACGAGCGTCAATCGAAAATAGGACATAGAGGGGGGAGGCGTTGCAGAGGAATGCAGGAAAAGGAGTAAAACGCGATAAATCTGTTTAAACAACTGTCGGTGCCAGACAGGAGTTTTATGTGGGGTGTTACTATCTCATAATAACGTCACAAGATGGTATTTCGTATGAAGCATTATGTGCACCGCGTGTATTTTGCCATTGGAAGGGTTTGTGTGCGGCCCCTCAGGTAGCCTCCGGTAGCCTGGGCTCCACAAGCAGGACGTCCTCGTGCTCCACGAATACCTGCCCCGGAGCGCCCCCGCTCGGCTTGCGGACGTGTTTTCGCTCGGCCATCATCACAGGGACGAGGCTGCTGCCTCGGGCCTTGCTGTAGTAGGCCGCGATGGCAGCGGCGCGGTGCAGCGTGCGTTTGTCGGGCGTAGCCTTCCGGCCGGGCATGCGCAGCACCGCGTGTGAGCCGGGTACGCCCCGGGCGTGCATCCAGCGGTCGTATTTCTGTGCGTGGCGGAAGGTGAGTTCATCGTTTTGCCGGGCATTGCGGCCGACCCACACCTCGTAGCCACCGCCCAGGTCAAACCGTCGAAAGGGCACGCGGTCGATGTCATCCCCGCCGTTGCCCAGGTAGCGCCCAGGTAGGGCGCCAGGGCCTGCTCGTGGGTCTTCCGAAAAGCCTTGATATCGTCCAGCCAGTCAACCTCGTCGTGCAGCGTATCGAGAAGCGCTTTGGCCTTTTGTGCTCGCTCCTCGGTGGAGAGCAACCGCTTCTCGGCCTCCTCACGCGAGCGCCGGGTGCGCCGGGCGCGGTCATAATAGCCCTCGGCGTTGTCGATGGCGCTTTTGGCCGGGTCGAGCGGGATGGTGACGGGGGTGCCGTCCTCGAACAGGTTGGGGAGGGTGACCTCGTCAGCCCCCCGGGGTACGTCCTGTGGCGAGGCCATCAGGAGGTGAGCCCACGTTTCGTAGCGGCCCGCGCGGCTTTCGTTGGAGAGCTCCTCCAGCATGCGCTCGGCACTGGTGCGGTGGTGGTCGTAGGCCTCGCGCAAGGCCTTCTCAACGGGCTCGTAGAGACGCCGAAAGTGCCGCTGGGCGAGGGTGCGGCGGACGAACGTGTGAACGGCTGCATCGACCGTGGTGAAGGTCTCCACCGTGAGGTCCTGCGGCAGGTGGTGCAGCGGCACGAGGGCAAGCGTGTCGACAAAGCGCCCCTCGCTGTAGATGCGGGGTGTGGGGCTCCGGAGGGCGGTGCGCAGCGCCTGCCCAGCCGCGAAGAGAGCATCGCGGTCGCCTGTCGTGCAGTTGTGCGGCTCCTCCGCGGTCACACCGGCCCGGTGCATCACCTCCCGGCCCAGCGTGCGGTCGAAGAGCGTAAAGGCCGAGGCGAGGGCCCGGTCGGTGGTTTTGCGGTTCGTCCGCCAGCGGTCCTCAAACGCCTCCCGCGTGTCCGGCATGGGCGCCGGACGCGGCGTGGGGGCCTCGGTGCCTCGCAGCGCCTCGCCCGAGCGGAAGGCCTCTACGATAAGGCCGTCGCTATCGACCAGCAGCACGTTCGCCTTCGACCCAAACAGCAACACGTGCAGCGACCAGCCGCCTGCGAGGTCGAGGAACAGCATGCGATCGCGCGTGGCAATGCGGACGTCCGTCACGGCGCGGCCGAAGGCATCGGTGAAGAGGGTGGCGACGTTGCCCCGCTGCTTACTGTATCCGGCCGAGCGAAAGAGGTAGAGGAAGGGCCGGGTGCAGGAGGCCCGCAGCATCCACTCGTGCGCGGGGTGGGCGAAAGCCAGCGTCACTTCATCGCGCACCTGCGAGAACGCATCGCCGACGGTGCACCCCACGAGGTCGTCGTGCCACTCGTGCGCCAGCGCGCGCAGCAGCGGCAGGCACGCGAAAGAACGAGTGCGCCTGTACCGCTACCGGAAAGGAGCCGTTCCACCGCTATGGGCCTATCACCGCTACGGGCCTCACTGTCATGCGCCTACGGGCGCTGTGCGGACGCGGAGGGCCTCGGACAACCCCCAGATCGCTGCCCACCCGGCGGTCAGCACCCAAAAGCCCCCTGCGAACAGAGCGATCATGTTGACGGCATAGAGCAGGCGGTAAACCGTAGGCGAAACGCTGCCGTCCTGCAGATTCACCTGCCGCAGGGTGCGCGCACTGACCAGTGCGCCGGCCTTTAGCACCAGGAGTAGCGCTGTATACACCGCCAACGCCCACCACAGCACGGTGACGGATCCTTCCAGCCCAAACCCATTTGTTTCTATCGCAACCAGGCCCACCACAACCAGCATCACGATGAGGTCGACGGCGCTCTCTTTCAGTAGTTGCATAGGGAGACAATGAGCAAAGATGTGGGGAGCAAGAGGCACGTCTCGTATCGGCTGCGAAAACCACAAGATAAGAAGCTGCTTGGCTTTCACATCGCGGGGCATCGGGCGCTCAGGATAACGGGCTTGCAGATGCCGCCCTTCACCCCCAAGCTCCTGTACGTCAGAGCGCCCCACACCCACTACACACGCCCGTGGGATCTATACGAAAAGCGAAGCGTGGAAAGAAGCTGTTGCGATGTAACGATGCAAGTGTAATGCTATTCAACAGCTACTGTACCGCGCACGTGGTTATGTGAGACGCTACCCTATCTGCCTCACACGCTGCCCGGCCGCTGCATCCTGCACCGGTTCCCTAATTTCACCTCACCTGGTTTTCCTCTGTCCTATGCGTAGATATTTACTCTTCACTTTGCTCCTCTGCTTCTCGGGCGCATACGTCGCCCAGGCTCAGTCCATGGCTGATGGTAGTATGGGAGAGCAGGAGGGCTTTGCTCGGGCCCTGACGGTCGACAATAACCTCCTGTACATCGGCGAGTCCGAACATCTGCACGTGCCCGGGCTGGTCTATGTATTTCAAAAGCAAAACAATGAATGGACCGAAATGGGCCGCATTGCGGCAGAAGACGAAGAGGTCGGGACCCGGTTTGGCTCGGCGCTGGCTGTGGCCGGCGACCGGGTGCTGGTCGGCGCTCCGCAGGCTGAGCCGTTTGGTGCGGCCTACTTGTTTGAGCGCACGGAAGACGATACGTGGGCCGAGGTAGCCAAAATGACGCCATCCGACACCACGCAGGCCTTCGGTAGTAGCGTCGCCCTGGATGACGGGTGGCTGTACGTGGGCGCCAGCCAGGAGGCCGATGCGGCCGGGCGTGTCTACGCCTATCAGGCGGTTGATGGGGGGTGGACGCTGCGCGAGTCCATCCAGGCAGACGATATTGAGGCGGGCGATCAGTTTGGAGCGCGCATCGCTGCAGCAGACAACCATCTCGTGATCAGCGCCCCGCAGAAAGACCGCGGCGCAGTCTACGCTTACCGCTTCGATACAGAAGCGGATGCATGGACGGACCTCGGCGCCCTGAACGTGCGTGGCGTGGACGAGGGGGCCCGCATGGGCACGTCGCTCCACCTGCAGGAAGGGCAGCTTCTGGTCGGCGCCCCTCGCCATGGCGCCACCGGGGCGGTAGTGACGTTTGCTTTTAACGCCGATGACGACACCTGGGAGGCGGACGGCGTGCTGCAGCCCTTCGATGGCAGCGGCCCGCAGCAGTTTGGCACCACCGTAGCCTACGACGGCCAAAGCCTGTGGGCTGGTGCGCCGGCCGCTGAGCGCCGGCAAGGAATGCTGTACCAGTTCACCCGCGACGCCGACAGCGACGCGTGGAGCGGGGCGCGTAAGCACACATCTCCAGAAGCGGACGGGCGCCCCATGTTTGGCGCTACGCTCGCCGCGGCCAGCGGCCTCGTGGTAGCAGGACTGCCGGGCACCACCGCCGGCGCCGGCAGCGCTGCCGTCTTTGAGCAGGAAGAGGACACCTGGAGTGTGGCCACCATCTTGGAAGGCGACCCCGACGTGGGCCTGCCGGCCATTACAGGAGAGCAGCTCAACTGTGAAGATGGCCGCATCGCGCAGTTCGACTGCTCCGATGTGGATCTGCTCTCCTTCCTCCCGATTCGCGACATTGGCGGCGAGCGCACCACCAACATGAACGACGTGTGGGGCTGGACGGATGAAGAGGAAGGGCGAGAGATCGCGCTTGTCGGCCGCACCGACGGGCTGGCGTTCGTTGACGTAACCGACGCCGTTAACCCGAAGTACCTGGGCGAGCTGCCCATGACGGAGGGTGCCCGCTCCAGCTCCTGGCGCGACACCAAGGTGTTTGGCCACTACTCCATCACCGTCTCGGATAACGCCGGCGAGCACGGGATGCAGATCTTTGACCTCACGCAACTGCGTGACCGCTACGACGCGGACGACGCGCCCGTGAGCTACGAGCCGACCGTCCTCTACGACCGCATCAACAGCGCCCTAAGACGCGGACGACGCGCCCGTGAGCTACGAGCCGACCGTCCTCTACGACCGCATCAACAGCGCCCACAACGTGGAGCTGAATAACGATACCGGCATGGCCTACATCGTAGGCGCCAGTGGGGGGGGCGAGACGTGTGGCGGCGCGCTGCACATGGTCGATATCAACGACCCACTCAACCCCGAATTCAAAGGGTGCTTTGCCGATGAGCGCACCGGCCGCAGCGGTACAGGGTACATCCACGACGCGCAATGCGTCACCTACAGCGGCCCAGACGAACGCTACCAGGGCCGAGAGATCTGCTTCGGGGCCAACGAAACGGCCATCAGCGTGGCCGATGTCACGGACAAGGACAACCCCCAGGCCATCTCCATCGGCACCTATCCGAACTACGGGTATGTGCACCAGGGCTGGCTCGACGAAGACCAGCGCTACTTCTACGTGAACGACGAGCTGGACGAGCTCAACGGGCTGGTCAGCAACACGCGGACCCTGGTGTGGGACATGCAAGACCTGGAAGATCCCCAGCTGGTGGAAGAGTACTTCCACGACACCACAGCGTCTACGCATAACATCTACATCAAGGGCAACCTGATGTATCAGTCCAACTACCGCGCAGGGGTGCACGTGCTGGATATCTCTGACCGGGAAAATCCCGTTGAGGTGGGCCGGTTTGACACGGCACCCTTCCAGTCAGGCCCCGGCTTCTCGGGCTCCTGGAGTAACTACCCGTACTTCGAGAGCGGCACCATCCTTGTCAATAGTATTGGCGAAGGTATCTTCATGGTACGTCCGCGCATTGATGCCCCAGCCCTGTAGAGGGCGGCCGCACAGCCGCGTACGTTTCTTGCTTCAGCACACGGGGCGGGGCTTCCCAGCCTCCCCCGTGTACTGTTTGTATCCTTTCCGCTCCACTTGTGATGAACTTTCCCATCGCCATGCGCCTGCTCTCTGTTCTCTTCCTCACCGTCACGCTGTTCATCCTATCCGCAGGTCCGCTGCTGGCTCAAGATACCGCAGAAGAACGCGACCTGCTGTACGTAGCCAATCAGGGCGAAGCGTCTGTGGCGATCATCGATATGGCCTCGCAGGAGGTTATCGAAACGGTCGATCTCACCGCCCTCGGCTTTTCAGCCAATGCTTCCCCCCACCACGTAATCGCTGAGCCTGATGGTTCGGCCTGGTACGTGTCGCTCATCTCGGAGAATACGGTGCTCAAGTTCAATGCCGAGAACGAGCTTGTAGACCGCGCCTCCATGGAGGCGCCGGGCCTGCTGTCCCTGCATCCCACCGAGCGCACGCTGTTCATCGCGCACTCCATGATGGCCGTCAACCCGCCACAGCGGATCGGCATAGCCCCACGGGACGACCTCGGTGCGCTGGAGCAGGTGGAGGTGTTCTTCGACCGTCCGCATGCCATCACCGTAACACCGGACGGCCGCTACGTGTATGTCGGAAGCCTGGCCACTAACCAACTCATCGGCGTAGATGCCGAGAGCTTGCGCGGTGACCTCCTGGCGCTGGATGGCCCACCGCACGTGTTGGTGCAGCTGGCAACCTCGCCCGATGGCCAGCAGGTTGCGGGCACCGGACAACTGACCGGGCGCCTGCTGCTCTTTGATGTAGGGGCCGAGGGGCAGCTGACGCTGACCGACCAGGTAGCTGTTGGCGCTCAGCCCTGGCACCCCACCTACAGCCCCGATGGAAGCCGTATCTACGTGCCCAACAAACAGGCCAACACGGTAAGCGTGGTGGACACCGAGCAGCGCACGGTGACCCACACCATCGAGCACGACGCGTTTGCGGAACCGCATGGCACGGCGCTCTCGGCAGATGGGCGTTACCTGTATGTCTCGCGTTCGCGGAACCGCATGGCACGGCGCTCTCGGCAGATGGGCGTTACCTGTATGTCTCCAACAACCACCGGCGCGGTACGATGGACCACATGATGCAGGGCATGAGCTCCATGGGCGGGAGCAATGACACGCATGGCCATCATCAGGACCACGACGATCGCGGGGAGCGCAGCGCACAGAGCGATCACGACAGCCACGAAGGCCCCGGTGAAAGCAGTGGCGAGCGCCCGGGTACGATCGCGGTCATTGATACGGAGACGCTGGAGGTGGTGCGGGTGATTGAAGTTGGGGTGTATCCTACCGGTATCGGCACCCGGCAGTGGCAGTAGCGCCAAGAGGCCCTCGCCCCGTGCCTGTTGCTCCATGTCCCTCGGTCGTCGCCTTCCTTCGCCTTCCTTCGTCTTCGGCTCGCTAACGCGATCCCGCGCTCAGGATGACGGATGGGTTTGTTTGGGTGATTCGTTTATGTGGGGGCACGGTGCACACCTGAAAGCCAACCCTCCACCCTCGCCATGGGTGAGCGCAGCGCGCGAAACGCGCGAAGACGAGCCCGTCCTCGGCTTGCTGGCGCCGATCGGTGCTCAGGGCAACGCGGGTGAACGGTGGGGTAAACGGTGCAGCGCCCCGGTCTATGCACCCCCCACCCCCTCATACCGCCCATACCCGGAATTCCCTTTTCTCCGTCCTCGACTCCTCGACTCCTCGACTCCTCGACTCCCGCCTTCCCCCCACGCCCACACCCAGATCCCTCTCCCATGCCCTCCTTTCCCAATCTGCTCGCTGTCCTCCTCGTGCTCTTTCTG
>JAAAOI010000230.1 GCA_009908945.1 Bacteroidota bacterium | reverse complement strand
TTCTGGGCTGGCTTCCTGATGGCGCACCTGACCGGGCAGGCTCCCGTCGACTGCGCTACCGCCGGCAGTCGCATGGCGGCTCGTACACTTTCGACCGAGGGGCCGTTGCCCTCGTCCATCGATCCCGCTATCTTATCCGCAGATTCTGGTTAACCCGATTCCGCTGTGCTTGACGTCGCCATCATCTTTGCCTTCATCGCCTACGCGATCGGCTCCGGGTTCTGGAACCGAAAGCAGGCCTCCAAGGGGCTGGATGAGTATTTTCTGGCGGGCCAGACGATCTCCGGCTGGCGCGCTGGCTTTAGCATGGCCGCCACGCAGTTTGCCGCCGATACCCCGCTGCTGGTGGTGGGGCTGATCGCCACGGGCGGCATCTTTCTCATCTGGCGCCTGTGGATCTACGGGCTGGCGTTTCTGCTGATGGCCTTCGTGTTTGCCGTGCTGTGGCGGCGCGCGGGCGTGCTCACCGATGCCGAGCTCACCGAAATCCGCTACAGTGGGCGCGGCGTGCTGGAGCTGCGCGTGCTGAAGGCCATCTACTACGGCACCATCATCAACTGTGTGGTGATGGCGATGGTGCTGGTCGCGGCCGTCCGCATCGCGGAGGTCTTCCTGCTGTGGCACGTGTGGCTACCACCCGGCCTGTTCGAGCCCGTGGTGGCGATGGTCTCAGCTACCGGCCTCTCGTTTGGCGACGCAGTAACCGGTATCCCGCACGACGTCGCCACGGCCAGCAACCTCATCAGCATCCTGCTGATTCTGGCGTTCACCGCGCTTTACTCCACCACCGGCGGCCTCCGGAGCGTCATCGCCACCGACGTCGCGCAGTTTGGCCTCGCCATGATCGGCACGCTGGCGTATGGGTGGATCATCGTCCGGGAGGCGGGTGGCCTGGCCGGCATCACCGACCGTGTGGTGGAGCTGTACGGCACCGAACTGGCCCGTCAGCTGCTCTCGTTTGGACCACCGGACTCGACGGGGGAGGTGCTGCTGCCCTTTCTCACCATCATCGGGCTGCAGTGGTTCTTCCAGATGAACTCCGACGGCACCGGCTATCTTGCGCAACGCTCCATGGCCTGCCGCACCGACCGCGACGCGCGGATTGCCGGCGTGGTGTTCGCCTGGGCGCAGATCCTCTTCCGCAGCCTCATCTGGCTGGTGATTGGCGTCGGGCTGCTGATCCTCTACCCGTTCGACCCGGCGGCCATGAACAGCGAGGGCTTCGAGGCCGGCCGCGAGGTGCTGTTCGTGCAAGGCGTGAACGACCTCCTGCCGGCGGGCTTTCTCGGGATGATGCTGGTGGGCCTGCTGGCGGCGCTCGCCTCGACGCTCGACACCCACCTGAACTGGGGCGCCTCCTACTGGAGCAACGACGTGTACCGCCGCCTCGTGTGCGAGGAATGGCAGGACCGCGAGGCCGGGAGCCGTGAGCTGGTGGTGGTCGCCCGCCTCTCCAACATCCTCATCCTGGTGATCGCGCTGGTGATTATGGCCAACCTGGGCTCCATCCAGGCGGCGTGGCAGATTTCGCTGCTGTTTGGCGCGGGCATGGGCTCGGTGCTGGTGCTGCGCTGGCTGTGGGAGCGGATCAACCTGTACTCCGAGCTTGCCGCCATCGCCGTGAGCATCATCGTGGCGCCCATCCTGCTCTTCACGACCGAGGCAGAATGGCTGCGCCTCAGCGTGATGTCGGTGGTATCGACGGCCGCCGCCGTGGGGGTCACCTTCGTGACGCCCAAGACGGAGCAATCCCAACTCGTGGCGTTCTACGAGCGCGTCCGGCCCCTGGGCGCCTGGGGCACGACGGCCCGCGCGGCCGGACACAAAGCCGGTGCCCCGGCCCGTGCCCTCTGGATGCGTCTCCGCGCCGCAGGCCTCACCGCCGCCTCCCTGTTTCTGCTGCTTGTGGGCATCGGCCGCTGGATGATTCCCGCCCCTGACGCCTCCACCTTCTGGACCGTAGCGATGATCGCCGCCGGCCTGGCCCTGATTCCGCTCTGGTGGCGGGAGGCGTTTGCGGTGGAGGATTTGGGGGTGGCGCGGGAGGCTGAGGGAGCAGCCAAGGAAAAACCGTTGTAGGATTGCCGCATGCGGCGCCTGCCCACGGACAGTCAAACTTCCTCGTTCCGACCGTCCCGGTCGGAATGCACATCTGGGCCGTCCTCAGCCCGAACTGTCGTTGAGCTTACTCATCTGCAGATCGAGCGGCTCCAAGCGAGACGACGGTGCCGAACCAACACATCTGATGGATCCTCGATTAGCTCCGCTTCCGCTCCGTGAGTCGGCCTGCGGCCTCGTTTGGGGTCGAGGATGACGTACTGGGAAGCGTGTAGGTTGATTTGATGGCGTGCCGGCTGGAAACGATTGCGGCCGTTGACTTTCGCGGCTCCTAGCGAGCCACCTCCCTTCCTCGTTCCGACCGTCCCGGTCGGAATGCACGCCCGGGCCGTCCCGGCCCAAATTGTCGAGCGGCTCACCGGTGTGCAAGTTGCAATCCGAGGAAGCAACGGAGCCACCCCGACGCACCTGATGGATTATTAACATCGGTCGCGCAGAGCGCTCGTGTCTCGCCTCCGCGAGGATGACTGGTTGGATAGGACGGAGGCTGAGCTAAGGACCCGCCCGCCGGAATCGATTGCGGCAGTCGCCTTGCGCAACTGCTATTCTCGTCAAAATGTCGTAGGTTTGCTATGCAAGGTCACGGGATCGCACGACATCCCGTTCAACCCGGAGTGAAGCGCACCGCTCCACGGCCGCACCCTGCTCTTCGACGTATGGTGCCCTTGTGGAGGGCCGCCGCCTTTTGCAAACGCCCCTCCTCCGCCCTACGCGCCACGGCCTGTGGCGATGAGCCAACATCCACCGGCTGAATGATGGGATTAACCCTTCTTGTTATCCTCCTGCTCGCGCTACCGGCCGTCTACGGGGTGGCCGCCGCCTACGGCGCGGCGCGGTGGGCGGCGCGCACGCGTGCCCTCCGCGCACGGCTGGATGCGGGCCGCATGCCCATCAAGCAGCAGACTGTCGATTTTAGTGAACTTGAAGGGCTGCCCGGCCCGGTACAGCGCTACCTTCGCGCAGTGCTTACGGAGGGGCAGCCCGTCGTCACCGGCGTGGCGCTGCAGCACACCGGCACCTTCAACATGAGCACGGCGGGCGCGCAATGGAAGCCGTTCACGTCCGCACAGTGGGTATCCGTCCACCGGCCCGGGTTTGTTTGGAATGGTCGCGTGGCCCTGCTCCCGGGGCTCCCGGCCCGCGTCCACGATGCCTACCTGGCGGGCGTGGGCGTGCTCCACGCCGCTCTGCTCGGCCTCATCGCTGTCGCGAACCTCCGAGGCGGAGACGCCCTGGCCGAAGGCGAGCTGATGCGCTATCTCGCCGAGGCCGTCTGGTATCCCACCGCCTTGCTGCCGAGCCAGGGCGTAACGTGGGACGCTGTGGACGACCACGCGGCGTATGCCACGCTGACCGACGGTGCCGTGGCCATCACCCTGCTCTTCACGTTTAACGAGCAAGGCCTCATCGATACGGTGCAGGCGGAGGCGCGAGCCCGCATGGTGGACGGTGAAAGCGTGCCGACCCCGTGGCACGGGCGGTTCTGGAATTACGAGACGCGGAGCGGCATGCAGGTGCCCCTTGAGGGCGCAGTGGCCTGGGAGCTCCCAGACGGCGAACAGCCATACTGGCGCGGCCGCATCACCCAGCTCGACTACGCGTGGGCGCAGTAACGCCGGTGCTACTGTACCGCTGGACTACAGCTGTGTGAAGGCTCTTGCTCGTTCCGACCGTCTCGGGTGGACCGCACGCACGGGCCGGCCCGGCCCGAATTGCCGAGTGGCTTACCGATATGCCTGTTGCAATCTGAGGAAGCACCGGAGCCGTCCCAACACATCTGATGGATCCTCGCCTGATGGATCCTCGACTGCGCGAGGATGACTACGTGGAAAAGGGCAAGCTCAGCTGATGACCTGCCGGCTGGGGGCGATTGCGGCAGCGCATGACGTCGCACGTAACCCGGAATGCAGCGCCGCCCGAAGGGCACGCCGTGTGCTTTGGCCCGGGCGTCTGGCTTTGTCTGGAACAGGCAGGGGGGCATCCTCCCGAGGGCCTACAGGCCTACGATCCTTGTGCACGTTGGCACGCCAACGCTGGGTGGGGCGCAGCTGTATGAAAAGCTGTGGCGGTATTCCGTGTAGAGAAAATCGCCAGCCCGCAGGTAGGGCTGGTTCATCCCTATCGGACGAGATCAGACGTTTTGATCTTGTCGTAGACGGAGAATTCCGCAGGGTTTCTACTCGTTATCTCCACCGGAATATTTTCCAATATCGCCTGCCACTTTTCTTTGTCTATCGTATCAAAGAATCTGGAGAACTCATCGGACTGGGTATTGGATACGGAGTATGCGTCGTACATCCGGCTAATACTTTTCAGCATCGGCAGATAGGGCTGGATATCTGTTGTCGTAGACTCGGCCTCACTATCTATCCAGGCCACCGGTGCTTTATGAATGGATTTGTTTTTTATGTTCTCTGTCTTCAGCAGCAACTCTATGTCAAAGGCGAATTTCTTCTCGAAAGCGGGGGTTACAATATCTTGGACAATCGTTCCAGCAAAGGCCTTAAAGCCACACTGGGTATCTGTGATGTGACGCAGCTCGGGTAGCATGCGCTTCCAAGAGTAGATGAACAGCTTTCCTCTGTCGTTTCGCGCGCTCTTCTTTATGACAACAGACTGTTCTTCACGCCTGGACCCGATGGCAGCAAGGAAGCCTTCTTCGAGAATGGGTTTGGTCAGCAGGCCAACCTGCCCCAGGTGCGTTGAGAGGTCGGCATCCGTGTAGAGAACTACGTGGTTCTCCTTCTCTTGCTGTGAGGCATGATACATGCCGTAGAGGATGGAGCCTCCCTTCTGGCTATCGGACGGGGCATCCAGCCCTGCTGCAACGGGCGCTCCTTCCGCTATGGCATCCGCTAAAAACAGCACGTCGACATTGCGGTAGCCCGCCTCGGAGACGATCTCTTGCGCTATCTCTCCTGAGCCATTGGGACACCCGTCATCAACAAGCGTCAGGTCCCAGCTGTAGGTTGGGGCATCCGCAAACAGCCAGTTCAACTGGTGAACCTTTACCCTGAGAAAGTCCTCGCCATGCGGATGCGCACTGGAGGGTTTGATGCGGTTGTGCTCCTTGTACAGCGCAATGACGACCGATATATGCGCCTGCTCATCAAATTGGCCGATGTACTTTTTAGATTTGGCCAGCTTTACCGCTATGTTGAATGCGAGCGGGATGGCGGGATCGGACGCGTACGCCGCCTCCATCGAAGCCAATGCCTCACCGCTCACGTGCTGAACCAAGGTGTCTGCCGTATGCTCTATTTCCGACAGGTCCTCTTTTTTTCTTAGGTCGATCGCATGAGATGCGTTCTCGATAAGCTGGTGCAGCAGGGCGTCGTCCGTTTGGTGGGTTGCCAAAATTACCTCTTGTCGTTTGTAGTAACTGCTGTGCGCTCGCGACCTGCGGTCGCCCGTGCCGCCGCGTTCTATTGGTCGGCCACGCAACGCTGTTTTCAGTCCTTCCTGCCCCTGTTGCCAACCGTACATTCCCAACGGCAGGCTGTGGGCATTGTTGTACGTGCTACGTGTCTGCACGTGGGTGCAATCACATGCGGTGCCACCGCGCGTTATCCGCAGGAGCCGCGATGCCCCTCATTACCGGGCTTCCTCCAGCGCTGCTGCGTGCTCGGCTACCTCAGCAGCTACGCGCTCGCGCACCTCGGCAGCGACCTTTTCCGGCGTCTTGTGAGCGAAAGCCTCGTAGGGAATAGGCGGCAGCACCTTCACGGTGATGACGTGGTGCCCGTGCAGCTGGAGGCTTTTCTTGGGCAGGGCTTCCTTCGTGCCTGAGATGGCCACCGGCAGCAACGGCACGTGCTTCTCCTTGGCCAGCCGAAACGCGCCCAGCTTAAACCGGCGCAGCTCGCCCGTGCGGGAGCGCGTGCCTTCCGGGCAGATCCACACGCTGCTGCCCTCCTTCAGGTGCTGCCGGCAATGATCCATCATCTGCTTCGCGCTCTCCGGGTCCCCGCGGTGCAGCTTCACGTAGCGGTTCATGTACATATTCCACCCGATAAGCGGCACCTTGAACATCTCCGCCTTGGATACCCACTTGAAGTGCGTGAACAGCCGAAACGCCACCAGAATATCGAGCGCCGATTGGTGGTTGGAGACAATGACGTAGGCCTCCTCCGGGTCGATGTGCTCCCGGCCTTCCACCCGGACCTCCCACTGCGGGTTGGTCCACAGATAAAAGCTGGCCCAAAACGACGAATACAGGTGCAGCCACCGCAGGCGGCGATCAAAGGGCACTGTGGCGAGCCAGATCACCACGGCCCCTACGTAGAAGAGGATACTGGTGACGGCCATGAAGAGCAGAAACCCGACGGAGGCAAGCTGGCGCAGCATGGGTAACGGGCGGCGGCGATGATAGCAGCTAAATGATAACAGCAACAGGAGTATAGGCACGCCCGGTGAGGACGAGGGTTCGGACGGTGGCGCTTACGCGGGCGCTGCAAGCCCCAGCCGGTCCGCCTCGGCCTGCATCCCAGCGATGACCCGTTCGATGTGCACCTTGAGCGGCGGGCCGAGGGCCTTCGCTCCCGCACGGAGGTGCTCGCGATCCACCCCCGCGGCAAAGCGCTTATCCTTCAGCTTCTTCGTCACCGACTTCACCTTCATCCCTTCCAGCCGGGTCGGCCGTACGAGCGCTACCGCCGTAATGAAGCCGGCCAGCTCATCTACTGCAAAAAGGGTTTTGGCCAACAGCGTCTCGCGCGGGGCCTCGGTGTACGGGGCGTGCGCCAGGATGGCATCACACAGGTCGGGCGGGTAGCCCTGTGCGCGAAGCGTCTGCACGCCCACGTACGGGTGCTCCTCGGGATCCGGATGGCGCTCGTAGTCCATGTCGTGCAGCAGCCCGGTCATGCGCCACAGCGCTTCGTCTTGCGCAAACCGCTGCGCATACGCAGCCATGGCCGCCTCCACGGCATAGCCATGCCGCCGGAGGCCGTCATCTTTCGTCCAGGCATGGAAGAGGGTGAGCGCGTCGTCGTAGGTAGGCATCGCAGCAGGAGTAGGGGCGGGAGCGGGCGCACCCCCACAGGATACAAAGCCGAGCGGCGGGCTACAACAGGGCTTGCCGCAGAAGGGCCGCAGAAGGGCCACAGGATGGGCACAAGATGGCACAAGATGGGCACAACGCTACCGCCGCGCCACCTTGGCCTGATCGTTCAACGTCCAGTCGTAGTCAGCGAACGACACCGAAAACGCTGCCTGCTGTAGCCTGTGCTTGGTATCCCCGTCGAAGAAACCGGCGAGGTAGCGTTGCACCCCGGCCGCCGTTCCACCAAAGTCGTCGTTGAACCAGTCAAAGACCGTCGAGAGGACGATTGCGTCGTCGCGCCCCGCGATTTGATTGTCCTCATGCCTGCGGATAAACCGCGCTGCCTGATCCTGCAGCTGGGCGTCGAGGCGCTGGCTGGTGTAGGCTTCTGCGCGGAGCGGGGGGCAGCTCATGGCGGCACACACGATGGCGAAGTGAAAGCGCGGGTCGTCGAACCGAGCGTCGATAAAGTCGTGCTCCAACTCATCCAGGCTGAGCGTGTGCCCGGCCACCGTCCCCACCGGCTGCTTGAAGGGGTTCTCCTCGTGTGTGGCGAAAATGTCATCGACCGGGTAGTGCCGCGCGATAAGGTCCAGCGTGAGGGCGTTGTAGGCGTTGATCCAAAAGGCAAAGGCCGCATCGTCGCTGAGGGCCTCTGCATCCGCCTCGGCAAGTGCGTCGAGGTAGGGCTGCAAGGTACGCTCCCGGTCGCGCGCCAGGCCTGCGTAGTCCACCATCCCCTCGGCATCCACGTAGGTGGAGAGGACGTCATCCAACGCCTGATGGTCGAATGCGGCGTCTTGGGCCGCCGTCGGGTGGGCGGACATCCACAGCAGGAGGCTACAGGCGATCACGCCAAGGGCGGTGCGGATCATGGGAAACGGGTAGAGATGAGCGAAGCCTAAGCGTGGGCGCCCTTACGTGCCGTGCCCGCGGGTGCTGTTACAGTGGCACAGGGCGTGCCCCCCTTGAAACGTGCCACCACAGGAGGCCCGGGCGCGGCGGAGCGGCACAGGGAGGCATCACACAGCGACGGGCGCCCGGATCGCGGGATGGGGATCGTACCCCTCGATGGTGATGTGGTCGTAGGTGTACGCGGTGATATCCGGCGCCGGGCGCAGGTGCAGCGTCGGGCGCGGGCGCGGCGACCGCGAAAGCTGCTCCTGTACCTGCTCCAGATGGTTCAGGTAAATATGGCAATCGCCGCCGGAAAAGATCAGCTCGCCCGCCGCGTAGCCGGTCTGCTGCGCCAGCATGTGCGTGAGCAGCGCATAGGAGGCGATGTTGAACGGCAGCCCGAGGAAGGAGTCGACGGAGCGCTGCTGCCACATGAGCGAGAGGCGCCCGTCAGTCACCACGCACTGGAAGGCGTAGTGACACGGCGGCAGCGCCTGATCCTTCACCGCCGGCGGGTTCCAGGCTGATACGAGATGGCGGCGGCTGTGGGGCTTTTGCCGCAGCTGATCGACGAGCGTACGGATCTGGTCGACCCCCCCGAAATCGCGCCACTGCTTGCCATAGACCGGCCCCAGGTCGCCCCACCGCTCGGCAAACGCAGCCTCATCCACGATGCGCGCTTCGAAGTCGGCCTGCTCCAGGGGCGCCTCGGGATGCGCCTCGTTGTAGCGCTTGAGCGGCCAATCCGTCCAGATCCGCACCCCTTCCCGTACCAGCGGCCGGATGTTGGTCTCCCCCCGCAAGAACCACAGGAGTTCGTGGATGACGCTTTTCAGGTGCACCTTCTTCGTCGTCACGAGCGGAAACCCGTCGTGGAGGTCAAACCGCAACTGATGGCCAAACACCGCGAGGGTGCCCGTGCCTGTGCGGTCGGCCTTGCGCGTGCCATGATCAAGGATGTGCTGGAGGTAGGTCAGGTACGGCGTCATCCGGAGCCTTCAACAGGAGAACAGAGCATGTGGGACCCCTGTAGCATCACAAAATCTGTGTTCAGGCGCAAGGAAAAAACCTGTGCAGCCCGGGGCGGTGACGGCGCACAGGGAACGCCCATTTGCAGGTGCCGTAGCCCTTCTTCTGCTCCCCACGCTTATCATTCCGACCCTATCTCGACGCTGTTATGGACCCGAAGCTGCATCAGAAGCAGGCCGTGAATCACCTTAACCGTGTGCTGGGCTATGCGCCCATGGTGGCCGACGACGGCGCCGCGCAGGTGCATCTCACCGAAGAAGACTGGTGGGTGGTCGCGGATGCCCTCTTCAAGATGGACACCCCGGAGGAGATGCTGCCCGACGCCCTCGAGTCGTATGGTTTGAAGAACGAAAACCGCACCATTCACCTAAAGACAGCAGAGCTGGCGATTGACGTGGACATCATGTAGGCATTGTTGCAACCCCCCGGGTGCGTCCTTTAGTTGGCGTGCGCGTTCAGATGGAAGCGCGGCGTGTGGGCGCGGAAGCGCTCGCCGTTGAAGCGCTCCATCGTGAAGTAGCCCTCCATGGCCCCGCTCAGCGCCTCCAGCACGCAGTAGCTGCTGTACTCGTGGGAGGCCCCGGGCTGCAGCAGTGGCTGTTGGCCCACGACGCCGTCGCCATTCACCTCCTGCACTTTTCCGTCGTTGTCCCAGATTCGCCAGTGGCGCCGCAACAACTGTACGTCGCCCCCGCTTTCGTTGTGGATCGCGATGATATAGCCGAACACGAAGCGGCGCTCAAAGAAGTCGGACTCGTGGTCGAGATACAAGGGGCGCACGGTAACGGCGATGCCTTGCGAGGCAGTGCGGTACTGAACCATGGCGGTACGATAACAGCAGGTGGTAGGGCAGGCGATAGCGCAGATAGCAAAGGCGACGCACGGGGGGCAGGCTGTTCCACGCGGCACGCAGACGCTCGTTAGTTCTTCATGAGTTGCGCACTGTGTGCAGCCCGTGCCTGCTCCAGTGCCGTTACGAGGCGTTCGACGCGCGTGTCACAGACGGGGGCGTCCCACACGCCATTTTCCTTGAGGGCGCTGCCTACAATGAACCCATCGACGTGGCTGTAGAGGGTGCGGACGTTGTCCGGCGCGGTGCCACTGCCCACCAGCAACGGCAGATTGCTGGCCGCGGCCACAGCCTTGAGGTCATCGAGCCCGGGCGCGATGCCCGTGTGCCGCCCACTCACCACCACAGCATCGGCCTGGTGCATGGCCAGCCCCTCGGCCACCTCACCGATGGTAAGATCGGCGGTGAGGGCATGGGCGGCGTGCTTCTTCTTGACGTCCACAAAGACCGGGATGCCGTTAGCCCCGATCTGGTTGCGGTAGCGGATGACCTCGCCCGCCGACGCCTCGGCCATGCCCTTGTCGGCTACGTGGGCGTGCGTCCAGCCCTCGGCCCGCACGAAATCACACCCGGCGGCCTGTGCGACGGCCAGCGCCGTCTTGTTGGCCTGAAAGAGCACGTGCAGTCCTACGGGGGTGTACCGCGCCCGGCGCTTCACGGCGTACGCCACGCGGGTCATGTAGGCAGCTATTTCGGGGCCCATCTCGCGCTCGTGCACGCACGGGAAGTCGTGCATGTTTTCAATCAGGATCCCGTCGACGCCAGCGCGGACGTACACTTCCGCCTCCGCGGCGGCGCGCTCTACCG
This sequence comes from Bacteroidota bacterium, assembly GCA_009908945.1. Lineage (GTDB taxonomy): Bacteria > Bacteroidota > Rhodothermia > Rhodothermales > Salinibacteraceae > Tc-Br11-B2g6-7. The sequence goes on along the minus strand of JAAAOI010000230.1, from coordinate 2,379 downwards.
CACTTTCCATGCACAGAAACCCGGGCACGCCTGGACACGGCCCGGTGTGGATCATCGCGATGAGCGGCTTCGGCTTCTCGAACAGCGTGTCGAATTTGACGGGCATAGCGCAGAAGGGAGGTCGCTTGGAGCACGCGGCAAGGGCCGTGAGCCGAGTATCGGTGTACTCCAACCGTACGTTAAATCACGCTGTTCCAGCCGGTTGCTCCCCGCGCCGGCTGCCGCTCCGGTGAAGCCTTTGCAAACCCGTACCGACAGGCCTGTAACAGGCTCGTAAGAGCATGGGCCCGGCATCCCCTGCAGAATCAACGAAAAGGCTCTCGCGTTTTGAAGTAGCTGTAGTCGTTTTATCGTACTGCCGTCTCTTGACCTTATGCCTGATTCTGCCTCTACGCCTCCTGTCGAAACCCTCACGGAGGCCACCATTCTGTTCGCGGGCGACTCGGGCGACGGCATGCAGCTGACCGGCACCCAGTTCACGCAGGCCGCGGCGCACGCCCGCAACGACCTCGCCACCCTGCCCGACTACCCGGCGGAGATCCGCGCGCCGGCCGGCACGACGTATGGCGTGAGCGGCTTTCAGCTGCGCTTTGGGTCGGGCGAGATCCGCACGCCGGGCGATGAGGTAGACCTGCTCGTGGCCATGAACCCGGCGGCGCTGAAGGTACACCTCCACCGCGTGCGCGAGGGTGGCGCGCTGATCGTCAACGCCAACCGCTTCACCGAGCGCGATCTGGAGCTGGCCGAGATGGATCAGGACCCGCTGGAGAGCGGCCTGCTGGAAGGCTATCAGGTCTTTGAGGTGGAGCTGACGCGCCTGACGCAGGAGGCGCTGGAGGATACCGACCTGCCCCGCACTACGGTGAACCGCACGAAGAACATGTTTGCGCTCGGCCTGGCGCTCTGGCTCTACTCCCGCCCCCTGGAGCCTACGCAGCAGTGGCTCCGGCAGAAGTTTGCCGACCAGCCAGAGATCCGCGACGCCAACCTGCACGTGCTGTCGAAAGGCTACCATTATGGCGAAACGACCGACGCGTTCGTTGTGCGCTACGATGTCGCCGCGGCTGACCTCGCATCGGGCACCTACCGGTCCATCCGCGGCGCGCAGGCCGTTGCGCTTGGGCTGGTGGCGGCCAGCCAGCAGAGCGGCCTGCCCCTGTTCTATGGCTCCTACCCCATCACCCCGGCCTCCGACTTGCTGCATGAGCTCAGCCGCTACAAGCATTTTGGCGTGATGACGTTTCAGGCCGAAGACGAGATTGCGGCAGCAGGATCGGCGGTGGGCGCCAGCTTTGGCGGCGCCCTCGGCGTCTGCGCCACCAGCGGCCCCGGGGTCGCGCTCAAGACGGAGACCATCGGGCTGGGCGTGATGACCGAGCTGCCGCTGGTGATCATCGACATGCAGCGCGGAGGGCCGTCAACTGGCTTGCCGACCAAAACTGAGCAGAGCGATCTCCTGCAGGCCGTCTATGGCCGCAACGGCGAGGCGCCCCTACCGGTGCTCGCCGCAAGCAGCCCAGCCGACTGCTTCGACACCATCTACGAGGCGTGCCGCATCGCCACCCGCTACATGACACCCGTCATCTTCCTGGCCGATGGCTACCTCGGCAACGGCTCCGAGCCCTGGCGCATCCCCGCCGTGGCCGACCTTCCGGCCTTCGACGTCTCGTTTGCTACGGCCCCCACAGGTTCTAACGGGCAGGCTGACTTCCTCCCGTACACCCGCGACCCCGATACGCTGGCGCGGCCGTGGGCCAAGCCCGGGACGAAGGGGCTGGAGCACCGCATCGGAGGGCTGGAAAAAGCGCACGAGACGGGCAACGTCTCCTACGACCCGGCCAATCACCAGCGCATGGTGAAGCTTCGCGCTGAGAAAGTGCAGCGCGTGACGGACATGATGCCGCCCACGTCCGTGTATGGGGATCCGGACGGCGACCTGCTGGTCATCGGCTGGGGCTCCACGCGCGGCGCGATCGAGGCCGCCGTGGATCGCGTGCGTACCTCCGGGGCTCGCGTCGGGCATGTGCACCTGCGGCATGTGCACCCGTTTCCTGGCGACCTCAAGCCTATCCTCGGGCGCTTTGATGAGATCGTGGTGCCCGAGCTCAACAACGGCCAGCTTATCCGCCTGCTCCGCGATCAGTTTACGCGCGCCATGACGCCGGTCAACAAGATTCAGGGCCAGCCTTTCCACGCGCAAGAGGTGGAAGCCGCCCTGCGCGACGCGCTGGCCTCCATCCCGGCCTGACGCCGCTGCCCCCCCACCGCACGTTCTGCTGCACCGATTTTTCTACGCTATGCCCGATAATGCCCCCCCTGACGGCACGACGAAGCCTGCGGGACCACCCGGAGCGAAGAAACCGGCTGGACCACCTGGAG
>JAAAOI010000141.1 GCA_009908945.1 Bacteroidota bacterium | reverse complement strand
CCAGAATGTTGTTGGGATACGTCTCCGCCCAGAGCCACATCGGGAGGATGTCGGGTTTCAGGGTTAGGTCAGCGGCAATGCCCCAGTCGCCATCGCCCGCCAGGTGGCAGCCGATGCGCCCGATGCCGTAGCCCATCATGAGACCCGGCGCGCAGGCGTCGGCGAACGTGGGCACGGACAGCCCTTGGCGCTGAATGTAGTACGCCACCCCTACTCCGGCGGCCAGAAATCCTCCGTAAAAGGTGAGACCGCCAGAGGTAAAGAGCATGCCGGCGGGGTCGTTCAAGAACGCGCCCATGTTCTCCAGCAGGTGGAAGATTTTAGCTCCGGTCATGCCCAGCACAATCGTCAACAGTAAGCCGGTGCTAACCAGGACGGAAGGCGATACGCGTACCGTCCGTGGGGGATCGGACGGGGCATCGGACGGGGCATCAGCATCCGCCACGTCCACCCCTGCAATGCGGCCGGCGCGGTACAGGCGATCCAGCTCGCGTGCGGTGAGCCACGCCCCGACCAGCGCCGCCACCGCCACCATTGCCCCGAACGCGTAGATCGGAAAGGGGGCGGCAACGCCGAACAGGTCCTGTGTAAGATCACTGAGTCGCGGATACATCGTCCCGGCTTACGTCATGGGTCAGGCTTAGGCTACCGCTGGCAGGCGGCCTTTCAGGTAGTCTACCAGGGCGTCAAAGGCTACCTCTTCCTGTTCGCCTGTAGCCATCTCCTTCACAGAGGCCCGCCCGGTGTTCAATTCGTTGCCGCCGATGATGAGCGTGTAGGGCGCGTCCTGCCGGTTGGCTTCTTTCATCTGTGCCTTGAGCGAGCGGCCGCGCAGGTCCAGCGCCACGGCCAGCCCTTCCGTGCGCAGCTGCTGTGCCCAGCGAAAGACCCACCGCTCCGCCTCGTCGCCAAGCGCCGCCAGGAAGACGTCCGCCGTGGGCTTGGCGGGCACAGCTACCCCTTGTGCGTCCATGGCCAGCAACAGCCGCTCGATGCCGGAGGCAAACCCGATGGACGGGACCGGCTGCTTGCTGCCCAGCTCTTGCGCCAGCAGGTCGTACCGCCCGCCCCCGCCCAGTGCGCTCTGCGCGCCCAGGTCATCGCTTTCCAGCTCAAACGCCGTGTGCGTGTAGTAATCCAGCCCGCGCACCAGCGTCGGGTCTTCGGTGTAGGCGACGTCCAGATCATCCAGCAGCCCTTTCACAGTGTCGTAGTGGGCACGGCTTTCTTGATCCAGAAAATCGAGCAGTACGGGGGCTTCCTGCAGAATCTCCTGCTCGTGCTCATTTTTGGTGTCCAGGATGCGCAGCGGGTTGGTTTCGAGGCGTTGCCGCGAGGTCTCGGAGAGCTCTTCAAGGTAGGGCTGCAGGTAGGTTTGCAGGGCCTCTACGAAGCGGGCGCGGCTGGGCGGGTTGCCTACCGAGTTGAGGCGCAGCGTCAGGCCGGTAAGGCCTACCGCGTCGTAGATCGCCTGCATCATCGCGATGCACTCGGCGTCGGCGCGCGGGTCGGCGGTGCCCATGATTTCAGCCCCAAACTGGTGAAACTGCCGGTAGCGTCCTTTCTGCGGACGCTCCGCCCGGAAGCAGGGGCCGATGTAGTAGAGCTTCTGCACCCCACCGCGCTGATCCAGGTGGTGCTGCAGGTAGGCCCGCATGACCGGGGCCGTCACCTCAGGGCGCAGCACGTACTGCGTATCGCCCCGCTCAAAGGCAAACATCTCCTTCGACACAATATCGGTGTAGGCCCCGATGCCCCGCGCAATCAGCGGCGTCGGCTCCAACACCGGGGTGCGGATCTCCTCAGCGTTAAAGCGGGCCATGACCCGATGCACCACCCGCTCAACGTAGCGCCAGGTGGTGGTCGGGGCAGGGCTGGCACCGTCGGTGGTGGCGGTGTCCGGGAGAATGTCGAAGGTCCCTTTGATGGACTGAAAGTCTGTGTTCACGAAGCAGGGCAACGGGTGAGAAGTAGAGCGATAGGGCCGGCCTGTTGCGCTCGCCAGTCCGGAGGACGTGGGCGTGAGAGGACGCGGCGGGCCGTGGATAAGGCGGTACCGCAGTGCATGTGTGAGGAAGGCGCGGCACGGTACGGCCCTTCGGGAAATGGCCACGCAGCAGGGTCAGGGACGCTGAGTCGTGTCTTCTTCCTCAGCAAACAAGGCAAGCACCTCTACGGCTGTATCGCAGTTCAGGATACGTTTGCGTAGCCGCTTCCGGTTGAGCAGGCGCGAGATGTGGCTGAGGATCTTGATGTGCTTCGACCGCGAGGCCTCGGGACCGGCCAGCATAAACGCCAGCCGGACCGGCTGTTCGTCCATCGCATCAAAATCGATGGGCCGGGCCATCACAGCAAAACACCCGATGGTCTCGGTCACCCCGGCGGTCTTGGCATGCGGCAGGGCCAACCCTTTGCCCACCCCGGTCGACATCATCCGCTCGCGCTCGATAACATCTTCCCGCACCTGCTCCAGGTCCGCCACGCACGGGTGGCCCTGCATCAGCTGCACCATCATGTGGATCACGTCTTCACGGGACGTGGCAGGTAGACTGACATGAATGCGTTCTTCCGAAAGCAGGTCGCTAATGGCGACGGTGTCTGTGGAGTTCATCAGGCGAGGGGGCAAGAAGCGGCTGGTGCGTGAGGCAGGCGGGGCAATATGGCGCGCAAGCGTAATGGCGTAGAAAACGTGCCCTTCCTGCGGATGTTCGGACGTAAAGCGACGCGCGGGGGTGGCGGTCAGCGGCCCTCCACGCGCGTGAGTTCATCCCTGACGAAGAGAAAATCGTCCGGGGGATCCACCGAGAAGTCCATGGAGGCGTCGGTGCGGGGATGGGTAAAGCCGAGCGTGTGCGCATGCAGCGCCTGCCGCGGCAGGGCCGTGAAGAGCCGCTCGAAAAAGGCGCGGCGGGAGCGACCGGTCGACCCGTAGCGGATGGTGGTTCCGCCGTAGGTCGGATCGCCCAGCACGGGATGGCGCAGATGCTGGGCATGCACCCGGATCTGGTGGGTCCGCCCAGTCTCCAGTTGAAAGCGCAGCAGGGCCGTGTGGGCGTAGGCCTCCACCGTGGCGTAATGGGTGCGGGCTTCCTTGCCCTGGCCTGGGGGCACCACCGCCATGCGCTTGCGGTCGCGCGGGTCGCGGCCCAGTGGCTCGTCCACCGTGCCGGAGGGCGGCGCTGGCCGCCCCCACACCAGGGCCAGGTACTGCCGCCGCGTGGTGTGGGCCTGAAACTGCTGCGCCAGGCCCCGATGCGTGACGTCATCCTTCGCCACCACCAGTAGGCCCGATGTATCTTTGTCGAGCCGATGCACAATCCCCGGACGGATGGCCGGGTCGCCGGCGCGGGCCGGTAGCGCATTGGTCACCGACAGCCCGATGGTCTCGTCGTCCAGATCATCGGGGTCTTCCAGGGCTGCCACCTCCAGCGCCTCCCCCTCCACATGGTGCAACAGGGCATTGACCAGCGTTCCGCTGCGATGCCCGTACGCTGGGTGCACCACCATCCCCGCGGGCTTATTCACCACGATGAGGTAGTCATCCTCAAACACCACATCCAGCGGGATGTCTTCCGGCAGGGCCTGGGGCGGCGGCGGGCGGCGGATCGTACACACGATGGTCGCGCCCGCCTCCACGGTGTGCGCCGCCTTCGTGACGACCGCCCCGTCAACCTCCACCAGCCCCGCGTCGATGCTTTTCTGCACTTTCGTCCGCGAGGCGTTTTCGACGAACCGGGTGATGTACTTGTCGAGGCGGCCCTGCTCCCGGTAGCCGTCTGGTACCTGGAGCGTAATCGTCGTGGTTTCCTGGCCGGTGTAGGTGGACATGTGCGGCAGGCAGCAGGCGGAACAGGGAGAAGCGGGTGCACCCACCACCGATCAGGCGGGCACGGTGGCGTGTCGGCTGAGGACGTCAAGCGCGGCGTCCAGGTCAGCCTTCGTGTTGTAATAGCTGGGCGCGAGGCGCAGCATCCGGTTGCGCACCGAGGCGATGATGCCTTCTTGCTTGAGGGCGCTCGCGGCCCCGGGGGCGTCCGGGTGCCGCACCGTCACGATGCCGCTGCCATGGGCTGGGTCGGCACAGCCGTACCGCGCCCAGCCCTGCGCTGTGAGCTCGCTGTGGAGATAGCGCGTGTGCGACCGGATCCGCTCCTGGCACGCCGCCGGATCGGCCTCGGCGTACAGCCCCAGCGCGCCCCGCATGGCCATGAAGCCGGCCGTGTTCATCGTGCCCAGATGGTACCGCCGCGCATCCGGGTGAAACCCGAGATCGTACGCAAAGAAGTCCTCCCAGTCCACCGGCCCATGCAACCAGCCGGCCTGCGGGCGCAGCTGCGCTTGGAGCGCCTCGGTGCAGTACAGGAAGCCCGTGCCCTGCGCGCTCATCAGCCACTTGTGCCCCCCGCAGGCCAGAAAGTCAATGCCCAGTGCGTCTACATCCAGCGTGAGGGCGCCCAGTCCCTGAATCGCATCCACGCACAGGAGCACGTCGTGCGCCCGGCAGAGGCGGGCGAGCCCGTCGAGGTCGGCGGCAAAGCCGGACAGGAACTGCACCCAGCTGACGGTCAGCAGCCGCGTCTTTGGGGTAAGCGTGGCCTCTACGTCTTCTAAGGTGAAGGTGCCTTCCGTGTGCGGAATAAAGTCGACCGCTACGCCGCGGTCGTGCTGATTCATGAAGGGGTACACATTCGCCGGAAACTCGCAGCCGGGGAGAGCCACGCGGTCGCCCGGTGCCCAGGGATAGCCCTCAGCCAGCACATTCAGCGCGTAGGAGGTATTGGGCATGAGGGCAATGCGCTCGGCCGATGTGCCGACAAGGGCCGCGAGCCGCGCCCGCGTGTCCTCCAACAGGGGCAGCACCTCCTCAAAGTTATCAATCACCCCCGCATGCCGCGCTTGCAGGTGCGTCTGCAGGGCGTCCATGGCCCGCCGGCTCAGGGGTCCGGTGGCCGCGTGGTTCAGGTAGATGGTCTCCTGCGTGTGGGGAAACTGCTGCCGCAGCGCGTCAAGCGTCATCGGTACGGGATTAGGTGCGCATGAATTGCTTGCCTGCCATCTGCCGAACGAGCCCACTGAACTCAAGGTTCAGCAAGTACACGAGGGCATCCGACGCGTCCAGGTCCGATCGCTCACAGATCACGTCGATATGGAGCGGGCTTGGTTCGAGGGCTTCGTAGAGGCGGCGCTCGACGTCGTTGAGCGCGGAAAGGTCGCGGGGTGCGGGCGCTTCCGGGGCGGCGGGCTCTTCGGTGCCCTTCGACGCCCCGCGCGTTGGGGGAGGAAGCTCATCCAGGATGTCCTCCACCGTCATCACCAGCTTGGCGTGCCCCTGCTGAATAAGCCGATTGGTGCCCGTACCGGAGGCGCTGTGCACGGGGCTGGGGATGGCAAACACTTCGCGGTTTTGCTCCAGCGCCAGCCGCGCGGTGATGAGGGAGCCGCCCGTCTCGGCCGACTCCACCACGAGCACGCCTGCGCTCATGCCGCTGATGATGCGGTTGCGCCGCGGGAAGTTGGGCGCGTCGGGGGCGGCGCCCAAGGGGTACTCCGACACGAGGGCGCCGTGGTTGAGCATGCGCCGCGCCAGGTCTGCATGCCGCGCGGGATAGATCACGTCGACGCCGCTTCCCAGCACACCTATCGTCCGCCCCCCCGCGGCCACGGCGCCCTGATGGGCTGCGGCGTCGATGCCGTAGGCCAGCCCGCTGACGATCGTGTAGCCGCGCTGCACCAGCTCCTGCGCGAGGTCATGAGCCAGGTGCCGGCCGTAGTCGGTGCACTTGCGCGACCCCACGATGGCCATCATCGGCGCCTCGGCTGGGGGCAACGCGCCCCTCACCCACAGCGCCGCCGGCGGATCGTAGATTTCCCGCAGCAGCCGCGGAAACTGCTCGTCCCAGCCCAGCAGCAGCGAAGCACCGACGCGCTCGGCCTGGGCCACCTGCGCAGCCACGGCGTCCGCATCATCGAAGGCGCGGATGGCTTGTGCCGTCTGCGGTCCAATGCCTGGGGCGTCCCGCAGCGCGCGTGGCGAGGCTGCACGGACCGCCTGCGCCGACCCAAAGAGCGCCACCAGCGCCCGCAAGCGCCCCGGGCCCACCCCCGGCACCATCGACAGGGCGATCATCGCATCCCGTTCTTCCAACGGACCGGGGGCATCAGCAAATAGCTCGCGCGTCATAACAGGCCAAAACTGGGAAAACGTACCGGGGACACCTTCCCAATATACAACCAGGGTACGAAAGCCGCACGCACAAAAGGGCGCAGGCCCTCCGCGACACAACGTCGGCTTTTTAGGACGACGCCGCTGCGGCCGCCTCTGCTTCCCGGTTGGCCTGGATGGCCTCCCAGAGCCGACCTACAAGCGGGGTGAGGCCTTTTCGTGCCACAGCGCTGATGGGCAGCACCATTTCTTGCTCCGGAAAGTAGTCGCGGACGGTGTCCATCAGGATGGACTGCTCCTCCGCAGGCAGCACGTCAATCTTAGAAAGCGCGATCATGCGGGGCTTGTCCAGAAGCGTGCGGTCGTAAGCGGCCAGCTCGTGCAACAGGGTCTCGTACGTCCCCTGCAGGTCTTTATCCGTCACCGGAATAACGAGCAGCAGGACCGCGTTGCGCTCGATGTGCTGCAGGAACTGATGGCCCAGGCCCTTCCCTGCGTGCGCGCCTTCGATGATGCCGGGGATGTCGGCCATTACGAAGGACTTGTAGTCGTCCAGATAGACCACGCCAAGGGCCGGCTCCATCGTGGTGAAGGGGTAGTCGGCGATCTTGGGCTTGGCCGCAGACAGCGCAGAGACGAGCGTACTCTTACCCGCGTTAGGCTTTCCTACGAGTCCAACATCGGCCAGCAGTTTCAGCTGCAGGGTGATTTCCCGCTCTTCGCCCGGCTCGCCCGGCTGGGCGTTTCGGGGGGCCTGGTTGGTGGCCGACTTAAAGAAGGTGTTGCCTCTGCCGCCGCGGCCGCCCTGCACCACAGTGAGCCGATCGCCGTCCTCGCGCAGCTCACCCATCACCTCATCGGTACGCGAATCTGTGACGACGGTGCCCGGGGGTACGCCCAGCACGATGTCTTCCCCGCTTTTGCCCTGGCGGTTGTTGCTTTGCCCCGGCGCTCCGCTGTCGGCATAGTGGTGGCGGTTGTACCGAAGGTCGAGCAATGTGTACAGGTTGGCGTCAGCCTCCAGGATCACCGAGCCCCCGGCCCCGCCGTCTCCTCCACTGGGGCCACCGCGCGGCTCAAACTTCTCTCGACGAAAAGTTACCGCCCCGGCACCGCCGCTGCCGCTACGCACAGTGATGGTCACGTAATCAACAAATTTCATGGGGCGTCTTTGGCAAGTGAGCAGGTAGGCGCGATCGCTGTTGGTGTGGGGCATCCGTTAACGACCGCGCTGCCTGTCAAGTTTTGGCGCATTGCTGGTCACCCTCCTGGACGCTCTCCCGGCGTTGCGCTACGTTGGCGGCATCACACACTGTTATTTTTACCTGATTGCTGAGGGTCTGTGGAGAAAGTTATTGTATATACCGACGGCGCCTGTAGTGGAAACCCCGGGCCTGGCGGCTGGGGCGCGATCATTTACGGCGATGAAAACGTGAGCCTCGCGGGATCTGCGAAGCGCACCACCAACAACCGTATGGAAATGACGGCTGCGCTGGAGGCCCTCCGGCATTTTGATGAGCCTACGGAGGTTCACATCCACACGGACAGCGCGTACCTGTCGCGGGCCTTCACGGACCGGTGGATCGATAAATGGCAGCGCAACGGCTGGAAGACCTCCTCCAAAAAACCGGTTGAAAACCAGGACCTCTGGAAGGCCCTACTAAGCGAAGTGGACCGGCACGACGTGCACTGGGTCAAGGTGAAGGGGCACGCCGATGATGAGCGCAACATTCAGGCGGATGCGCTGGCGGTGTCGGCGATGCAGGCGCAGCTGTAGCCTGATCGCCTTCTGCCGACGCCTCCTCCCTAACCGCGGGAGGCGATGCAGAGCCGGTGGAGGCAGCAGCGGGGCCACCGGTTACGGCATCCTCGCCCGCTTTCCATCCCCGTCGCAGGCGCAGCGCGTTCCACGTGACGAGGGCGCTGCTGCCGATCATGATGACGACCGCGGCGATGGGATGCAGGAGACCCGCGACAGCCAGCCCAAGCCCGACCGTGTTGTAGAGGGCCGTCCATGCCAGATTTTGGCGGACCACGCGATCGGTGCGGAGGGCCAGGCGCGTGGATCGGCCCACGTTGCGCAGGTCACTGTTGTAGAGCGCGATGTCGGCCGCATCGACCGTAAGCTCTGCCCCGGAGGTGAGGGCAAAGCCGACGTCAGCATGTGCCATGGCGGCGGCGTCGTTGACGCCATCTCCTACCACCGCCACCGCTCCGTGGGACTGCCGCAGGGTGTGGAGCATCGCAACCTTTTCGTCGGGGGAGAGGCCCGCATGTACCGTGGTCCCCAAAAGCACACCCGCCCGCTGCCCTGCAGCCTCGCGGTCGCCCGTGGCGACGTGCACGGTCAGGTCTAACTGCTCCAGCTCGCGCAGCGCCTCTACCGCTTCGGGGGCCATGGTCTCCTCTATCACCAGCAGCGCAACGGCCGCCCCGTCTATCGTAATAAACAGCGGGGTCCCCCCTTCAGCCTCTATCTCATCCACCAGGCGATCTACATGGGGCGCTGTGCCCGCTGTAGGGGACGGCGTTGCGTGCACATGGTCCAGCAGGGCCTCGTTGCCGATGCCGACCGCGACCTCCCGTTCGCCCGCCATGACGCTTCCCACAACGCCCGCCCCAGGGATTGTTTTAGCGGCAGTCACCGCATGCGCTGCGGCCGGGCCCGCCGGGACGGCGGCAGCGATCGCACGCGCGAGCGGGTGGTCGATCTGCGCCTCCAGAGCAGCCACAAGCTGAAGGAGGCGCTGCTCGTCTATCGGTGCGCCGTCGCCCGGCGTAGCCAGGGGACGCACCTGAACGTCCTGTTTCTCAGGCTTCGAGAGCGTTCCGGTTTTGTCAAAGAGCACAGCGCCCACATCGCGGAGCTTGTGCAGCACTTCTCCCGAGCGAAAGAGCACCCCATGCCGTGCGGCGGTGCCAATGGCTGCCGTATGCGCGAGCGGGATGGCCAGGCCCAGCGCGCAGGGGCACGCAATAAGTACCACACTCAGGGCAGCGTACAGCGCGCGCTCGTAACCGGCCCCCAGGTACCAGCCCCCAAAGGTCAAGAGGGCCAGCCCCACTACGCCCGGGATGAGCCACTGAAGGACGCGGTCGGTCTGTTGCGTGAGCGCCGACGGTTGCGCCATGGCGCTTTGCATGGTCGCCTCGATCTGGGCCAGGCGTCGGCGCGCACCCGTGGCCGTGACCTGCACCGTCAGCAATCCATCCAGATTCTTGGTGCCCGCATACACGGGTTCTCCTACTGCTCTTCGTACAGGGCGCGACTCCCCCGTCAGGCTGCTCTCGTCCACGAAGCTCTCGCCTGTGAGCACCTCGCCATCGACGGGAAACACGTTGCCCGGCTGAATACGGAGCCGGTCATCTTCGCGAATCTCCTCTGGCGCCACCTCTTGCCTCGTGGGCGCTATGCGCTCGTATGTTTGCGTGGGCACCCGCAGCAGCGAGCGCAGCACCCGCGTCGTGCGGTTTTTCGCGCGGGCCTCCAGGTAGCGGCCGACGGTGAAGAGGGCCAACAGCATAACGGCGGTTTCCAGATACACGGGCCCAGCGCCTCGCATGTAGGAAGCCAGGCTCACCACCGTCGCACTCGCGGCCCCAAGCGTAAAAAGGACGTGTAAGGTGAGGCGCTTTTCTTTGAGGTCTTGCCAGGCCCCCTTCACCACCGGAATACCCAAGAGCAGCAAGGCAGGAATAGATGCGGCCAGCAGGATCCAGTGGGCTGTGGATACATCGTGGCTGAGGGTTTGGAGCGCGCCGAACCCATACTGTGTGCTCACCGCCAGGCTAAGCACCATGATGAAGACGGCAAACAGCGCTCCACCTATCAAGCGGTAAAGCAGGGTATCGACGCCCGTATCCGACGGCTCCGGCGCAATTTCCCCAGAGCAGCAGGCCGCACATTCAGCCGCTTCATGCTGCGTTTCGTTCCTGTCGGCGTCATGAGCCATGAGGCAGCCATGACAGCAGTAGGTACCCTTACCGTCCGGGCCCCGGACGGGCGAGCCGGTGATGGGCATATCGCAATACGTGCAACGCGTCATGGTACGCCTCCCTATCTGTGGAGTCCTACACAGGAAATCCTGCAGTGCGTGCCGCCACGTGGGGTCAGCTTACTCGTCGGCGGCTGGCTCATCCGCTGAACCGGAGGCAGCACCCGGTACGGTAGAGCGCTCCTCGGTGAGGAGCTCCTCAGCACGCCAGGGGTCGGTGCGGTCGGTCTCGGCGTCCCGGACGGCGGCTACCTGGTCCGCTGTAATCTCCGAGGCGTCGTTGTCCCAGCTCTGCCGCACATGGGTCAATACGGCGGCAATCTCTTCATCATTTAGCTGGCCAAAGGCGGGCATCTGGCCGTTGTACGTCTCTCCGCGCACGTTCAGTTCTCCACCAAGCCCGTGGAGCAGTATGCGTATGGGCCGCCCTTCAGGACCGGTGACCCACTGCGTAGCCTGGTTGAGCGGCGGGAATACCCCCGCTACGCCTTCGCCGTCTGCCTGGTGACACGTCTGGCAGCGTTGGGTGTAGACCTGCGCGCCATCGACAGCTACCACCTCTGTCTCCTCAGCTACGGACGCGACGCGGTCGCGGTACATGTAATGCGGATCTGCACTGAAGTCTCCCATATAGGCGCCCATGTAGTAAGCGCCAAAGAAAGCCACACTGAAGATCACGATCCAAAGCCAGAGCGGCGGCGCTTCCGTACCCTCGGGCTCCAGCGTACGCTCGCGATCCAGCGGGTGGCGCGCGCCCCCCTCCTTCCTCTGATCAGATTGGTCTGGCATAATGATACCCTCGGGCGATGAGTAAAGGCGACCGTTAGTTGGTCGGGTCTTGCTTTAAGGTCATGAGGTAGGCGTACAGGTTGAGGACATCCTCTTTGGCTACAATGACCCCTTCGTCCGGAGCAAATTCCTCAGAGACGGTCACGGTCACGTCACTGGCAAGCACCTCTGCTTCGTCCTTTACCTCAAACAGGTAGGGAAAGGACGGCATGAGTGATCCCGGGCTTACCGACCGCGGATTGTAGAAGTGTGCCAGGTGCCAATCGCGGCTGGGCTGGCGCTGCCCAATATCGGCGAGGTCAGGCCCCGTCCGCATAGTGCCCAGAAGATGAGGGAAATCGTAAACGTAATCCCCCGGCTCTGACCCCCGGGTGCCCCAGCCGCGCTGTATGTCTGTTCCGAACCCGTCGGGCCGTACCTGCTGCGTGTGGCAGTAGATGCACCCTTCCCGCATGTAGACCTGCCGCCCTTGCGACTCTGCAAAGTTGTAGTCGATGCGGCCTTCGGTGGGTTCAATCTCCATCAATTGGACGGAGGGGAAAACGGAAAGCGCCACAAAGCTCATGAGAATGGCAGCCAAGGACCCTATAAATAAAACAGATGCGCGTATCATGATAAAAGCAAACCAATGGAACGAGTGACGCGGGTGGCGCTCAGGGTGCCCCTGAGTGCAGCCTTCCGTTTAGGCAGCCGAATCCGCGGAAGAGGTCTCTGAACGTAGGACAGGGGCGAAGTAGGTTGGCCCGTCCAACTGTGGGCCCTTCTTCAAAATGATCGAGTATAGGAGATAGCCAAAGACGAGGTGCCCCACGGTCATCAGCGTGCCGCCAATGGAGCGGGCGTAAAGCCAAGGCTCCGTGATAAACTGAGACTCCATAAAGCTGGCCCCGGGGTCCATCAGGGTTAGCCCCTGCAAAACCCCTGCAATCGTAAGAGCCACTACATACGTCCCAATGCCGAGGGCCGTCGTCCAGAAGTGCAGGTTAATCAGGCCCGAGCTGCGCCACTCCCACTGCATGAGGCGGGGCATGATATAGTAGATGGAGCCAAACATGACCATGGTGGCGAAGGCATACACGCCGAGATGGGCATGGCCAATGGTATGATGGGTGAAGTGCGTCAACTCCTGCCAGAACCGCAACGACATAAACGAGCCATGCAGACTGACCGCGGTGTAGCTCATGGCGCCAAAGACGATAAAGCGCAGCGTTGGGCTCCGCAGGACGGCCTTGAGGCTGCCAAAGGCAGTCATGTGGTGGTTGAGGGCTACCACGACCACCGGGATAACCATCATCACGCTAAACACGATGGAGATGGTGACGGCCCACTGGGGCGCCGGCCCGCCGACCAGGTGATGAACTCCGGCCCAGTTGTAAAAGAGGGCCAGCGTCCAAAAGCCGAGAATGGACAGATGGTAGCTGTAAATAGGCCGGCCGATCACTTTGGGGATGAAGTAGTAAGCCGCCGCCAAGCCAACCGGCGTTATCCAGAGCCCGAGAATGTTGTGCGCAAACCACCAGTTCGCTGTCGCGTGGGCGACGCCTTCATAGATGGGCAGCGAGAAGGTGATCAGCAGAAAGGGCCCCCAAAGAAGCGCTGCGCCAATGTACCAAATGGAGACGTACAGGTGGCGCACCCGTCGCCGGCGCAACATCTCAAAGAGTGGAAAAGCACCGATCCCGATGCAGCCGATGATTATCACGTAAACGAACAGTGGGAACTCGACCCACTCAATGCTTCGCGAGAACCCCGCAAGAATCGCTATCGTGCCTACCACCATGGCCAGGTTCCAGACGGCCACGCTCACAAGCTGCAGCCACCCCAGCCGCATGTCCGTCTTCAGCAGCCGCGCCCACAGCCAGGTGAGCACACCGAACCCGGCCATCGAGATCCAACCAAAGATCATTGTTTGAAGATGCGCCGGGCGCACACGCCCGAACGTCAGCCAGCCCTGCTCCACGAGCCACTCCGGGTGATTGAACTTGAAGCTGGCAATCAGTGCGAGCACCGACCCGATAACAAGCCAGAAAGCGCCGCTGGCAATAAACGCCGTGACAGGCCAACGGACGGAGGCATCGACCTCCTCGCGCCAGCCCTCTGGCAACCGCGCCTGGTTATCTTGGACGGTCTCCGAAGCAATCGTGGCCATAAGGTATCAGGGGTGGGCGTTTGTGCGTCGAACGGAACGGGACAACTTCAT
>JAAAOI010000007.1 GCA_009908945.1 Bacteroidota bacterium | reverse complement strand
CATCACATGGTCCACCGTGAGGTAGGTGGACCGCCCCACCCGGTTGGGCCGCTCCCAGTCGTCGATGTCGCAGCCCTGCACCCACGTCACGGTCTGGTGGGTGGAGTAGTTGGCCGTCGTCAGCGCCAGGGCCCGCACGCGCCCGGCCTCCAGGTTTCGGTGGAGCCCCATGAGGCGTCCGCCCTCACACGACAGCTGCGTTTCGAGGTAGCGGCGCAGGGGAGTGGTATCGAAGAGGGCGGGGCGGGGCTGCGCGCCGGAGAGGCCGAAGAGCTCGGCGAGCGGACGCATGTGGAAGACCGACGAGGCGGCCAGATCCCGCCAGCAATCCTTGAGGGCGTGCGTGGCGCGCACCATCGGCGCCGACACGCTGGCCAGGTGCGCCACGTTGATCGCTCCCGCCGAAACGCCCGTGTAGATGGCAAACTGCGCCTGCGGCACGGCTTCCGCCATGTAAGCCAGCGCCCCCGCCTGGTACGCCCCCCGGGCACCGCCCCCGCTCAAGACGAGGGCCCGGGCCGGGGCATCGGGCGCAGGGGGGATTGGGGCACGGGGCATACGAGCGGCGCGGCCGTGAGAGGGTTACGGGGTCTCGGTGATCTGGAACAGCCGCACCTGATAGGGGGCCAGCACTGCTTCTACGCTACGGTGCTCATCGCCCGTGAGTAGATCTTCGAAGACGGCCCCCTGCAGGAAGCTCGGGAAACGGATCACAGTGTTCTGATTCCGCACGTTCACCATCACGATGACCGTCTCATTCGGTGTTTCACGCGAGTAGATCACCGCGTTCGCTTCCCCCGGGATAAGCCAGGTCGTCGTGCCGTGCACGAGGGCGCGGTTGCTTTGCCGCACGTTCAGGTAGTTGGTGTACCAGTCCCGCAGTTCAGGATTCGCATCAAAGTCGATCGTGTTGTCTTCGAAGAAGTCGAGGGTCTCATCGACGCCTACCTCCTGGCCGTTGTAGAGCAGCGGCACGCCCGGCAGGCTCATGAGGGCTGCCGCGGCCGCCTTGGAGCCTTCCATCGAGTTGAAGAGCGTAGGCGGCGGGGCATCGTAGGCCGTCTCGTCGTGGTTCGTGATGAACCGCAGCTTGAGCTGGGTGCCCTCGTCTTCCGCGATGCCCTGCAGGTCAGCCGCCGACTCCCCCTCCTGGAAGATGTCAATCAGGGTGCGGTACATTTCCCAGGAGTACGTCAGGTCAAAGCCTACGTCGTAAAGTTCAGCTTCTTCGCCCTCGGCCAGCATCATAACGTCCGGGTTGACCTCGCGGACGGCCGCGATGGCGTCTTCCCAGAAATCAGCAGGTACCAGCTCCGCTACATCGGCCCGGTAGCCGTCCACGCCAAACTCCTCGACCCAGTAGCGCATCACGCTGGTCATCTCCTCGCGGAGCTCGGCGTTCGCGTAGTCCAGTTCGATGACATCGGTCCAGTCTTCTTCCGGGATCACGAAGTTCCCCTCGTCATCCTGGGTGTACCAGTCCGGATGCTCCTCCGCCCACGCGTGGTCCCAGGCGGTATGGTTCGCCACCAGGTCCAGGATGACCTTCATGTCGCGCTCGTGGGCGGCGTCGACGAGGGCTTGAAAGTCCTCCTCGGTGCCGTAGTCTTCGTGCACGGCATAGTAATCCCGCACGGCGTATGGCGAGCCAAACGTGCCTTTTCGCTCCTCCTCTCCGATGGGATGAATCGGCATCAGCCAAAGCGTGTTGATGCCCATTTCTTGCAGCTCATCGAGGCGTGGAATCATGGCCTCGAACGTGCCTTCCTCGGTAAAGTCGCGGACGTAAATCTCGTAGAGGGTCGCTTCCGGCACCCATTCCGGCGTATGGTCAGGGACGGGCAGGCGGGTATCGTCTTCCGAGACGGGCGCTTCGCATCCAACGGCAACGGCCAACAGCAGGGCGAAGCAGAGGGAGAGGTAGTGGGAGGTGCGCATGAGCAGGAGGCGTTCTGTAAATGGCAGTGTGGCCGTAAGAACGGCATTCACAGTGTGAGGCGCAAGCCGCCCGTGCCCCACGGTCCTAATCGGTCGTTCACCGGCCTGCAGCATTTCGACTTGCCCCGCCTCGTTGGGGCGCAACGCCGGCCGGGTTCTTCGGCGGTCGGTGGGGTGTACGTGTGGTTCTGGGCGGTCCCGTTACGCCATGCCGTCTACCTCACCCCCCGTGTATCGCCCGCTGCGTAATCCCGGATGGAGGATGAGGGCTGGACCCACGGGGCCGCAGCCGTGGGGCGCCCCAGGCTCTGCGTCCCCCACCGGATCGGACGCCGCGCCTGGGGCGTAGGCGTGCTACGCTTTCCGGCCCTGCACGTCTTTGTCTCTCCGAACGTTTCCTCCGCAGCCCATGCACGTCCACCTCGAGCGCATCAACGACGCCGTTCAGTTTCGTGGCACCAACGGCCACCATACCATCACCATCGCCTCCAGCAAAGAGCAGCAGGGCATCAGCCCTATGGAAATGGTAGCGCTGGCCACGGGCGGCTGTAGCTCTATCGACATCCTCCTGATTCTGGAGAAGCAGCGGCAGAAGGTCACTGGCTTGCAGGTAGCCGTGGATGCGACGCGCAAGGAGGACGGGCCGTCCTCGGAGTTTACAGCCGTGCACCTCACGTTTACTGCCGAAGGCCCGGACCTGGACCCGGCCAAGGTGCAGCGTGCCATCGACCTGAGCCTGGCGAACTACTGCTCGGTCTCCAAGATGGTAGAGAAGACGGCGACGATCACGTACACGCTCGTGGTGAACGGGACGGAGATTGCCGCCAACGCAACAGCCTGACGGGTGCTTTTCCCGCTACCGCGCCTGGTCCAAGGACAGGCTGTTGGTCCAGTAGGCCTTGGCGCCGGGGCGAGAGGAAATGAGGTTGACGTCGAAGAGCCAGCTTTCGAGGGCGTTGTAATAGGCGCGCGTCATGGCGAAGTCGTGCGTGAAGCACGGGAGCGTGGCGGCAAAGAGTTTAGGCGTGAGCGTATCGTCCTCGGCCACCGCGGCGCGGCGGAAGTAGATTTCCCGTGCGGCCTCGGGCTCCTGATGCAGATAGTCGATGCCGCGCCGCAGCACCTGGATGAAGCGCGCAAAGGTGTCGCGGCGGGCCTGCAGGTGGGCAGGGGTAGTCACCAGGATGAGCTGGCAGAAGTCCGGAATGCCCCAGTCTTTCAGCGCAAAGAAGTCGGCATCCAGCCCGCGGTGCCGGGCTTCCACTACCTCAAAGTTGAAGAAAGCGAGCGTGGCCACATCGGCCTTATCCTCGGCCAGTGCGTCGGTGTGGTAGAAGCTGTTGTTGACGAGCGTGAAGTCGTCCAGGTCAGCGGAGCCGCCATCCGCCGCTATCATGGTCTGTACGATGGCGGGACCGCCCGGGCCAGGGGCGCCGGGGTACTGAATACGGGCGCCTGCCATGTCGCGTGGCTGTTCTATGGCGCCCCCGCGCAGGTACATGACCCCGCCATTGGTGTGCAGAAAGCGCGCAAACCCGATCACCGACTCGCCCTTGGCGCGGTCCTCGACCAGATGCAGCGGCTCGGTGATGGCAAAGTCCAGCGTGCCCTCTTCAATGGCCTCCACGGCGTCCATGTGGGCCTCCGGTTCCACCACCTCCAACGCGATGTCGGCATCGGTGAACCACCCATGCTCCTGGGCGACGAGGATGGGGGCATGGTCGGGGTTCAAAAACCATTCAAGTCCAAGGCGCAAGGTATCCATAAAAACGAAAGCGTGTGGTGGAGAATAAGCGAGCGTGCAGAGCGTGCGTCTGCGGTTCTGAAGGACTGCCGTCCGAACGGAACCCCGGGCGCTTCGATGCAGGAATCGCCCGTGATGAACGAACAGGAGCGGTCTACCGTGGGAGCGGCCATACGTTCACGCGGCGTCGTCAGGCCTCGGGGGTGGGGCAGCGGCTGGATGGGCGGGCGAGTCCGGAGCCTTGAGCATTTCCACGTGCGGGATGCCGGCCTCCATAAACACCTCATCGTGGGTGCGGGCGTAGCCCATCGACGCGTAGAAGGCCTCAAGGTGTGCCTGCGCGTGGAGCAGGAAGGCATCGAAGCCGGCCTGATGGGCGTCCCCCTCTGTGGCGCGCACGAGCGTCCGTCCGTGGCCGGCCCCGCGAAAGGCAGGCAGCACGGCAAAGCGTTCCAGCTTCGCTACAATCAGGTCGCCATGCGGAACGGCCCGCCACCGGGCCACGGCGATGGGGGCGTCGCCGAGCCAGCCCAGCAGATGCCGACTGGTAGCGTCGTGGGCGTCCCATTCTTCGGCCGGGGGGCAGTCCTGCTCGTCAATGAAGATGCGGCGCCGGATGTACCGGGCGGCCTCCCAGGTAGCGGCTGAGCGGACCGGGCGGACGTTCAGGGTAGGCATAGAAGCAGAAGGGGCGGCCGGGAGGCGAAGTCTATGGGGTCAGCGCTTGCTGGGGCACAAGCAGCCGCTCCAGGAACGCCCCCGTGCGTGCCACACTTCCCGGAAGCGCGGCCGGGTCGTGTTGGGCCAAGGGCGTTTCGTAGGGCGGGTTGGCGTCGTAGATGAACAGCTCGTAGGCGGAGCCCTCTTCAGCGGGGCGCCCGGCGGCCGTCAGCGCCTCGTCCAGCAGCCGCGCTTCGTTGGTGGGCACCACCGGGTCGTCGACGCCATGGTGCACCTGAACGTCGGGTAGCCGGCTTGCAAAGGCAACGGTGGAGCGGCGCGTCAGCTCAGGGCGAACGTCCTCAATGGTAAGCGCCCCCGCCTGCAGCGGCAGAATGAAGCGCTCCATGAGCACGTCCACGCCCGGCAGTTGCGGCGTCGCGCCCCGGAGGGTGCTTTCCACCACCTGCCGCGCAAACGGCCCGTAGAAATCGGTAGGGCCGAAGAACGAGATGGTCTGGCTGATGCGTGCGTCGCGGATGGCCATGAGGTTGGCCACCGCGGCGCCCCGGCTGAACCCGATCACCCCGATCCGCGTGCCGTCGGCTGCGCTTACGTTTTCGAGTGCAGCATTGAGCAGCGCCAGCGCGTCATCCACATCGCCATCCCAGGGGCTGGGCACGCCCTCCGACGTGGACGAGACCCCACTGCACCGCAGTGCCTCCGCGCGGTAGGAGGGCACCACGTACATAAAGTCCTGCGCGCGCTCCCCCAGCGCCTCCAGAAACGGAAGCACCTCCTCGTCGATGCTGACGCCTTGATCGCCCCCATGGTTGTACACAACGACGGGGAGCCGGCCCTCCGCAGCTGTAGGCGTCAGGAAGGCGCCGCGGTGCACGTTGCCATCGACCGTGTGCCTGACCAGCTCAACCGTAAATCCGAGGTCTTCGCCGGCGTCGCAAAAGTCGCCTCCGATAAACTGCCGCACCGACACGTCCCGGCGGTCCCAGTCAGAGCGCACGTCCTGTCGCTCCGCCTCCGTAGGCGGCGCGAAGAGCTCAGTGACGTTGACGCCACCGATGGTATTATCGTCCGAAGCGGTGAGGTCGCAGCCG
Organism: Bacteroidota bacterium; assembly: GCA_009908945.1. GTDB lineage: Bacteria > Bacteroidota > Rhodothermia > Rhodothermales > Salinibacteraceae > Tc-Br11-B2g6-7. The sequence continues at coordinate 7,786 of JAAAOI010000007.1, read as the reverse complement.
GTAAGCAGGAGCCCGGCGATCAGGAAGGGCAGGCCAAGCCGGGCGAAAAACGAGGAGCGGGCAATCATGGGCATCTGCAGCAAGGTAAAGAGGCGAAAACGCCGGGTACGTATAGCGTCACGAAGGTACCGATTCCCGCTACAGAAGGCAACCGCCGGCCAGCGGGTTCGGGCCACGGTGCCTTTCACGGAAACCTCACTGCTCTTCACACTCCTTATGTAGACTTAATCTAAACAAGGGAGTACGTTGCAGCATCGATTGGCGCTTGAGCGGCGATCTTCCCCTACCGAAAAATATCTAACCCTATCATAGATCACATGAATCACGTGTACGATTTCACCCAACGAATTTCCATCTTTGCTACCGTGCTGCTGGCATGCGCGGTGGTCTGGATGGCGGCAGCGCCGGTCGTTACGGCCCAGGAGGGCACCATTGAAGGCCGCGTATTAGAGGACGGTGTGGAGCAGCCTCTGCCCGGCGTTAACGTCTACATCGAAAGCTTGCGTACGGGCGCGGCCTCGCGTCCAGACGGCACCTTTCAGATCACGGGCGTTCCCGCTGGCGAGTACACCGTGGTGGCGTCCATGGTAGGCTTTGCCCGGCAGCGCCAGACCGTAGCGGTAGCGGCGGGCGAAACGGCGGACGTGGCGTTTGCCCTGCGCGAGGTGCTGAGCGAGGTGCCTGAGCTGGTGGTCGAGCGGTCGACGCTGACCGGTGGGCGCCGTGGGGTCAACGAGATTCCCGGCTCGGCTGCCTACGTTGGGCCTCAGGAGCTGGACCGGTACAACGACTCCGACATGCTGCGCCTCCTGCGCACGGTTCCGGGCGTGAACGTCGTCGATGAGGAAGGCTACGGCCTCCGGCCCAACATCGGGATGCGTGGGACGGGCACGGAGCGGTCGTCCAAGATCACGCTGATGGAGGATGGCATCCTGACGGCGCCGGCGCCCTACGCCGCGCCAGCCGCCTACTACGTGCCCACGCTGGCCCGGATGCAGGCTGCGGAAGTCCGCAAGGGCTCCAGCCAGATTCGCTATGGTCCCTTCACCACGGGCGGGGCGCTGAACCTGATCTCGCGTCGCATTCCCGGTGAGCGCTCGGCAGCGGCCGAACTGCTGGCCGGCTCGGATGAGAACCGCCGGGTCCACGCCTGGGCCGGCACCAGCGGCGAGGAACTGGGACCGCTCCGCGTTGGCGTGCTGGTAGAGACGCTGCAGGAGCGCGTGGAGGGCTTCAAACGGCTGGACGGCGGCGGCGACACGGGCTTTGAAAAGCAAGACTACCACGCCAAGCTGCGGTTCAGGAGTGCCCCCGGCGCCTCGCTCTTTCAGTCGCTCACCCTGAAGGCGGTACAAGTCAACGAGACCTCCAATGAGACGTATCTCGGGCTGACGCGCGAGGACTTTGCGCGGACCCCGTTCCGCCGGTACGCGGGCTCGCAGGAAGACGTCATGAACACGGAGTTTCAGAGCTTCTCTGCCCGGCATGTCATCCAGCCAGCCTCGTTCCTCGATGTCACCACCACAGCGTACACGCACGAATTCGCTCGCAACTGGTACAAGCTGGACCGGGTGCGCGCCACCGAGGGCGGCCCGGCCGTGGGCATCAGTACGTTACTCGACAACCCGGAAACGTTTGCTGACGAGTTTGCCATCGTGACGGGGGCGACGAGCCCGAATGACGACGCGCTCCAGCTCAAAAACAACAACCGGGCCTACTACGCCTTTGGGCTGCAGCAGACCTACGGCCTGCAGTTCGATACGGACGGGATCGGCGGGGCTGACGTAGTGGAGCATGACGTGGAGGTTGGCTGGCGCTACCACTATGACGAGATCGACCGCTTTCAGTGGGTGGACCTCTACCGGATGGACGATGGCCGCCTGAACCGTACCGAACGGGGCACGCCGGGTACGGAGAGCAACCGCATCCAGGATGCGCGCACGTTTGCCTCCTACGTGCAGTACCGCCTCACCGCCGGGCGCCTCTCGGTAGTCCCCGGCCTGCGCTACGAGCACATCGACCTGGCGCGTGAAAACTTCGGCGGCGATGATCCGGAGCGCGTAGGTACGCCATCGCGTGACGAGAAGACGCTTGACGTGTGGATTCCGGGCATCGGCGTGGATTATAAGGTTACTGATGCTTTCAGCACCTTTGCGGGGGTACACAAGGGCTTCGCGCCGCCTGGCCCCACCGGGCAGTCGCGCGAAGAGGAAAGCGTCAACTACGAGCTGGGCACGCGCTACCACACCGACGGGGTGCGGCTCCAGGCCGTTGGCTTCTTTAATGACTACTCCAACCTGGTAGGCGCCGACCTGGCCGCGGCCGGGGGCGGGGGGACGCTTGATCAGTTCAACGGAGGCGACGTGGAGGTCCTGGGCCTGGAGCTTGAAGGGCAGGCCGACCTCGGCTACCTGCTTGAGCTGGGCGTCTCCGTGCCGCTCCAACTCAGCTACACGTACACCGATGCCACCTTCCAGAACGCCTTCGATAGTGACTTTGACGCGTGGGGCGAGGTCGCGGTCGGTGACCGCCTGCCGTACCTGCCCGAGCATCAGGGCAGTGCGCAGCTGGGCGTCGAAGCCGGGCGCTTTGCTGTCAACGCGCGCGCGCTCCTCGTAGGCGAGATGCGGACGCAAGCCGGCCAGGGATCCATCCCGATGGAGGACCGCATCGATGGCTTCGTCACGGTCGATGTGACCGGCGAGGCCCAGGTCACCCGGTTTGCCTCGGTGTTTGCCTCCGTGCGCAACCTCACCGACGAGGTTTACGTGGTGGCCAACCGCCCAGCAGGGCTGCGTCCGGGGCTGCCTCAGACGTTCCGCATCGGGCTGCGCACCAGCTTCTAAGCCCACCGAAGGAAACGCTCCTGAGCGTGACACCGCACGCCCGCAGGTGCTTCGGCGCCTCGGGCGTGTAGTCGTTCAGGGCGGCGGGGACAATCAACATATGCGGCGGCCGCCGCGTACATATCCGCAGGTTACTTCCTTTTACACGAACCCCTACGTATTGCCGCTATGGAACCGATCACAAACCGCGTGGCCCAGGGCAACATCGAGGTGTACGACCTGTCGCAACACTGGGACGGGCAGCCGGTCACGGAGCTTGACATCGAGCCGTTTCTGTACGAAGGCCTGATGCTCCGGGAGAAGGAGTTTCGGCAGGCAGTAAAGGCTCATGACTGGGTCGCCTACGAAGGGCATCATGTGGCCATCTACTGTTCGGCGGATGCCATCGTACCGACGTGGGCGTACATGTTCATCGCTACAAAGCTGGAGGACCTCGCCGCTTCGGTGACGTTTGGTCGGCAAAAAGACCTGCTGCGGGAGCATTTCGCACGGGCCCTGGCGGCCGAAGACTGGTCGGCCTATGAAGGCAAGAACGTGGTGGTGAAGGGATGCGGCAGCGACGTGGTGCCCGTGAGCGCCTACGTGGATGCCGTGCAGCGCCTGCAGGAGGTAGCAGCGAAGCTGATGTTTGGCGAGCCCTGCTCCTCGGTGCCCCTCTGGCGGAAGCCAGCCCCCAAGAAGCCGGCTACCGCAGCCAAGCCGGCTGGTGTCAAAAAGCCCGACCTGCCCACGCCGTCGGCAACCTAACATAGCGCCGCCGTACCCTGCGCCGCCCAGCCGTAGCGCCACCGCACGCGCCGCGTCTACGGCACCAGGCGACGGAGCATCAGCGTGAGGATGAGCCGGGGGTCGCGCGCGGCCCCGCCCTTCAGCTCAAAGTCGGCCGCGAGCAGCGCGCTGAAGCCCGTTTCAATGGCTGGCAGCGGGAAGTGGCGCAGGCCCGTCAGGTACTCCTTCACGAAGTAGGGGGAAATGCCGGCACGCCGCGCCATCTGCTTTCGCGCGATGTTTTTTTGCTGGCAGGCGGTCAGCTTCCAGAGCTTCACCAGATAGCTGTTGAGCACAGCCACGATCTTGAGCGCCTCCCCGGTAGGGTTCGCGGCCTGCTCCAGCATGCGGTCGCCGATGCGGAGGGCGTCTTGCAGGCGAGCCTCCCCGATGGCGTTCTGTAGCTCAAACACGTTGAACTCGCGCGTCTGCCCGCTGGCTGCAATGACGTCATCCCCGGTCAGACGCGTACGGTTGCCGGCGTAGGTGGCGATCTTTTCAATCTCCCCGGCGGCAGCGCGCAAGTCGTTGCCCACGAACTCGGCCAGCATCTGCACCGCCTGCGGCTCCATGGTGTAGCCCTCCCCCTTGGCGCGGGAGCGGATCCAGCCAGGGACCTGGTTATCGTAGAGCGGCTTGAAGTGGGCCCAGGCTCCGTGCTCCCGTAGGGCGCGGTACGGGTGCGCGGACAGGTTGGGCTTGCCGCCGCAGACGAGCAGGACCACCGCTTGCGGGTTGGGCTGCTCTGCGTAGTCCTTGAAGAGGCGGTTGTCTTTCAGCTTGTCGAAGTCGCGCACGATCACCACACGGCGCGGGGCCATCACCGGATACGAGGTGCAGAGGTTGCGCACGGCCGGGCCGTCGGTATCCGCGCCGTAGACGATGTCCAGGTTAAAATCCCGTTCACCCGGCGACAACGCGTTGGCGATGAGCGTTTGCTGCAGCTCGCTCATCAGAAACTCCTCTTCGCCATACAGAAAGTACAGCGGCTTGAAGTTCTGGTGCCGGAAAGCCGTATCCAGCTGCTCGTACGAGAGGCCTTTGGATTTGGCCATGGCCGGGGGCGGCGTGTGGGCGAGAGGGGGCGGGTGAGAGGGCGCAGCAGCGAGGGAAGCGCCGATGCCGGACGCGCTTACTTGGGCAGGTCCTCGTCGCGGTCCGTGAGGTGGCTTTCGTGGAGCCGGTAGCCGGCGGTGCGGAGGAGGTTGGCATCGCGCTGGATGATGGCGTGCGCGAGGCCGTACACGTCGCGCGTAGTATCGCCGAGCGTCACAGTGCGCGTCCAGTCGGCGGCCGGGAGGGCCTGCAGCGTGTCTACAAGAGTGGTCCGAGCGCGCTGTACCTGCTCCAGGATGGTGGGCATCGGCGTGTCATTCCAGTCGGCCTCCGCCGCCCGCGCTTCGTCGCTGCGGGGCGTGGCCGCCGGGGTGTCCGTAGCCATCATCTCCTGCACCAGCGGCACGTGCGTATCCTCGTCGGCCTGTGCCAGTACGCCATACAGCTCGCGCAGCGACAGCTCGGTGCCCATCGGCTTGTCGCGCTGCAAAGCCTCGGGCACCTTCCCGATGACCGCCTTCAGCGCTTCCACCTCATCCACGAGGTACTGCAGTTGGTCGAGCTGGGCGTCCCGGAGTTGCGCGGCCGCCGCATCATCAAGATGCGCCGCGGTGGTCAACGAAGAGGCCTCGGGCGGTGCGTCGTCTGAGGAAGGGGGGGCAGGCATAGAAGCGAGGTGTTAGGAGCGCTCAGAGACCGCAGGTTCGGTAGAGGCGTAGTCCAGGCCGCCCGAGCGAGCGCTGCCCCAGGAGCGGTTGGCCGCAGAGGGCTGCTCGTTGCGCTGATGGGTGGTTTCCAGCGCCTCGGCCCCTTCCTCTACCAGCCACGAGAGGAAACGGCGGTCCTTCAGGCTGTGCAGGTTGTTATCGTGCTGGAAGTCCCACTCCTGCCCAAACTGCGGGTCCTTGTACGTGTGCAGATAGTCCAATCGGTCCATCAGGCGCTCCACCGGCACGAGCAGCTTGTCCAGTCCAAAGACGGCCTCGTCGCGGTCCTGGAAGGTGAGGTCGTACTCCTTCGACATCACGATGGCCTCTTCCGGGCACACCTCCTCGCAGAAGCCGCAGTAAATGCAGCGCAGCATGTTGATCTCGAACCAGGCGGGCTCGCGCTCCTTTGCGCTGTCCACCTCCTGCGATTGCATGGAGATGGCCATGGGCGGACAGGCGCGGGCGCAGAGGTTGCAGGAGACGCAGCGCGGGCTGCCCTCTTCTTCGACCAGTACCGGCCGGCCGCGGTAGCTATCCGGTGGGTACCACTGCTCCTCCGGGTACTCTACCGTGTAGACGGGCTCGTTCTTTATCTTGTTAAACGAGTACCCCAGCCCTTCAAAGATTTTCGGGAGGAAGATCTTCTCCCAGAAATTGAGGGAGCGTTCGTCGTCGTTGCGGTTGTTGACCGGCGTGCCTGGCATAGCGTTACAGGGTTAGGTCCCAACGGGATGGAAGCCGCAGCGGGTAGGCCACAGCACCGATACTGTATGCAGCAGGAGCGCCGGGGATTCTTTGCTCAACCCTGCTTTCACGATTCCTTGAAACGACGGCCGCTGCCCTACTTCTGGCGGAACTGCAGGGTGAGCGGAACGCCCTGAAACCCGAAGCGCTCGCGCAGCCGGCGCTCCAAGAAGCGCTCGTACGGCTCGGTGATGCCTTTCGGGTGGTTGCAGAAGAAGACAAAGACGGGCGGAGCGGTGCGAATCTGCGTGGCGTACTTGATCTTGACAAACCCGCCGCGGTAGCTCGGTGGCGGGTTTTCGCGGGTGGCCTCTTCCAGCAGGCTGTTGAGCGCGCTTGTGGTGATGCGGCGTTCCCGCTCCTTGGCCACCGCCATCGCGGTTTCCATCACGCGCACCACCCGTTTGCCGGTGAGGGCCGACACGAACACCAGGGGGATGTAGGCCATGGTGGGAAGCCGCTCGGCCACGTACGTCTCGTAGCGCTTGATGAGGTCCTCTTCTTGCTGCACCAGGTCCCACTTGTTGACGGCAATAACCAGCCCCTTGTGCATCGCCTCGGCCTTCTTAAGCACCTTGATGTCCTGCGCCTGAAGCCCTTCGATGGCCTCGATGAGGAGCACTGCCACGTCGCCGCGTTGCAGCGCCCGCTCGGTGCGGAGGGTGGCGTAAAACTCGATATTTTCCTTCACCTTGGTGCGCCGGCGGAGGCCGGCCGTATCTACGAGCAGCACCGGCTCGCCGCCAACCAGCAGCTCGGTATTGACCGCATCGCGGGTGGTGCCGGCGGCGTCGGTCACGATGGAGCGCTCCGCCCCCACGAGATGGTTTACGAGCGACGACTTGCCCACATTGGGTCGGCCAATGACGGCGATCCGGGTGAAGCCGGGGTCGGGTTCAGGATCGGTCTCGGGGAGGCGCGCCAGCACGGCGTCCAGCAGGTCCCCCGTGCCGATGCCGCTGGTGGCGCTTACGGGAAAGACGTCTTCAAAGCCGAGGGCATAGAAGGCCGGCGCTTCCCAGCGGCGCTCCTCGTTGTCAGCTTTGTTGGCTACCACCAGCGCCGGGGTGTCGCTCCGGCGTAGCACCGTGGCCATCTCCTCGTCAATGCTGGTAATGCCGGTGGTGACGTCCACCACGAGCAGGACGAGGTCGGCTTCCTCCAGCGCCACGTGTACCTGCTCGCGGATCGCGGCTTCGTAGGCGTTGGCGGAGTTGGGCACGAAGCCGCCGGTATCGATCAGGTCGAAGGTGCGGCCCGTCCAGTAGACTTCGCCGTAAATGCGGTCGCGGGTCACGCCGGGCTGATCGTCCACAATGGCATCGCGCTGCTCCGTCAGCCGGTTGAAAAGGGTGGATTTGCCGACGTTTGGGCGACCGACAATGGCAACGGTGGGCATGGGTTGGGTATGGGCGTGTGGGGGTGTTGAGAGTCGAAGGGCCGACGAATCGCGGAGTCGAAGACTGGTTCGTCTTCGCTCGCAGGGCTCGCTGCGCTCACCATGACGGGAAGGGCGGGAGCACAGGATCGCGCCAGCGAGCCGAAGACGAAAGGCGTTTTGGGGTGTGGGAGTTGTATAGACCGGAGACATCGGTAACACCTGTTCGGGGAGATGGGTAACAGGTGAATGGATCAGCGAGTAGGGTGTGTAGAGGGTATGAC
>JAAAOI010000154.1 GCA_009908945.1 Bacteroidota bacterium | reverse complement strand
GGCGTGGCTTTGGGCGGAGACGTATCCCAACAACATCCTGGGCGTGACACTGCCGGAGCCAGGCGTGTATCCGACCCCGCTGTACGAGTTTGCGATGGCCAGCGTGCTCCTCTTTGCCGTGCTCTGGGCTGCGCGGCGGCATCCGTTTCGGAGCGGCTGGCTGTTTTCGCTGTACCTCGTCCTGGCTGGAGGCGAGCGCCTGCTGATCGAACAGATCCGCGTGAACGTCACCTTCGACGTGTTTGGGGTGATGGCCACGCAGGCCGAGGTCATCTCGGTGGGCCTGATGGTTGCCGGCGCCGTCGGGCTCTGGCTTACGACCAAGGAGCGCGTACCGCCCGACCAAACGCCGGAGGCGTCTTCCGGAGTGGGCTTCTCTGCCGTATCCTCATCTACTTGAGTATCCCATGGACTTTCTCCCGCAACTCCAGCAGGCCTTGCAAAAGGTGCAGGCTTGGCAGGACACGTACGAGCCTTTCGACCCGCATCCGTCGACGCAGGTGGACGATACCGCGATGGCGCGAGCGATCGATCAGTACACGCGCCGGCTGCGGGGCAACTATCCGTTCTTCCACCCGCGCTATGCCGGGCAGATGCTGAAGCCGCCGCACCCGGCGGCCATTGTCGGGTATACGGCGGCCATGTGCATCAACCCGAACAACCACGCGCTCGATGGCGGGCCGCCGACCGGTAAGATGGAGAAAGAGGTGGTCCGCGAGTTGGCCGATATGGTGCACTATCCCGACGGATCGCTCGGCCACCTGACCACGAGTGGCACGCTGGCCAACCTGGAAGCGCTGTGGGTGGCGCGGGAGCTGCATCCCTCGTGGGCCATTGCCATCAGTGATCAGGCGCACTACACCCACGAGCGGATGGCGCAGCTGCTGGATGTGGAGACGGTGTCCATCCCCACGGATGCCGCCGGCCGGATGGACCTGGAGGCGCTGGAGCATGCGCTGCAAGAGCACAAGATCGGGACCGTGGTGGTGACAGCGGGGACGACCGGGGTAGCGGCGGTGGACCCCATTGCCGATGTGTTGGAGCTGCGGCGGCGCTACGGTTGCCGCATCCATGCCGATGCGGCCTACGGGGGCTTCTTTGCGCTGCTGGCCTGGGGCGATGCCGCCGGCCCGGCAGCGCTTGACGCTGACGTGCGGCATCACCTCCGCGCGCTGGCCCGGTGCGACTCGGTAGCCATCGACCCCCACAAGCACGGGCTGCAGCCCTATGGCTGCGGGGCCATTCTCTTCTACGACCGGTCGGTCGCGCGTCTCTACAAGCACGACTCGCCCTACACCTACTTTAGCTCCGACGACCTGCACCTGGGCGAGATCAGCCTCGAATGTTCGCGGGCCGGGGCAGCGGCAGGGGCGCTGTGGCTGACGCTACAGGTGCTGCCGTTGGCGGCTGACGAGGGGCTGGGGCCCATCCTGCGGGCGTGCCGGGAGGCCGCCGTGGCCTGGCATGGGAAGCTGGAGGAGGCGCCCGAAGTGCAGACGTATCTGCCCCCGGCGCTCGACATCGTGACGTTCTTCCCTACGATAGAGCCACCCGCCGCCCGCGCCATCGGGCAGCGCAGCCGGGCGGTGTTTCAGCAGGCGATGAACAGCAAAGAGGCGCCGCTCTTCCTCAGTCTGCTCGACGTGGAGGCAGAAGCGCTGGCCGGGCATATCCCGGAGCTGACCATCGATCAGCCCACCGTGCCTGTCTTGCGCAGTGTGCTCATGAAGCCTGAGCATGCCACCCACGTGGATACGCTGCACGACGCGCTGCTGCATCATCTGCAGGAAGTTGAGCAGCCGTCTGCGGCGTCGTAGGGCGCCTCCTCAGGTATCCGTCGGTAACGCGTCGAAGAGGTGCGGCTGCTGCTGGCGCTCCTCCAGCGCCTCAATGATGCGCCGATTGGCGCGCGGAAAGGCGTAGTCCGACAGCGCCTCGATCGACGCCCAGGTCATGGGCACGCCGTCAGGCGGGGTGGGGGTGCCCGCCTCGATGTGGCACACGAAGGCGTGCATGGTGATCTTGAAGTGCGAGTACGCGTGGTCCAGCGTGTAAAACGGCGCGTCTACCGCGACGTCAATTTGCAGCTCTTCCTTCAGTTCACGCCGGCAGGTTTCCTCCAGCGGCTCGCCCGGCTCCTGCTTCCCTCCGGGAAACTCCCACAACCCGCCCAGCATGGCCTCGTCCGGGCGCTGCTGGATGAGCAGGCGTCCGTCATCATCGAACACCAGCCCCACCGCAATGTCGTAGTGCGGCACCGGTGGCTTTTTCGACTTCACGGGGTAGCGCCCTTGCAGGCCCTGCGCCTTGGCGTCACACACGTCAGCCAGCGGGCACGCGGTACAGGTGGGGTTTCGTGGCGTGCAGACGAGCGCGCCCAGCTCCATCACCGCCTGGTTGTAGGTGCCAGGGTCGCTGGGGTCGAGCAGGGCGTCGGCGAGGTCCTGCAGCAGCCGTTTGGTACGGCTGGACCGGACGTCGTCTTCGATCGCGAACACGCGCGCCAGCACCCGCATCACGTTACCATCGAGCACCGCGTGCGGCTTGTTGAAGGCGATCGATAGCACAGCGGCCGCGGTGTAGGGGCCGATGCCTTTCAGGGCGCGGATCTCGGCGTAGGTCGCCGGGACGGTGCCGCCATGCTCCTCCACCACGTGCTGGGCTGCAGCGTGCAGGTGACGGGCTCGCGAATAGTAGCCCAGGCCCTCCCAGGCCTGCAGCACCTCATCTTGCGATGCTGCGGCCAACGCCTCCACCGTGGGGAAGACCTCCATAAACCGGTTGAAGTACGGCTCGGCCTGATCCACCCGTGTCTGCTGCAGCATGATTTCCGATACCCAGATGCGGTACGGATCGCCGGAGGCCCGCCACGGCATGACGCGCTTGTGGTCCTCGTACCACACCACCAGCGCCTCACGGAAGGCGTTGCGGTGCCGCTCGCTGGCAAGCGTGGACGGATCGTCAGGGAGGGGGCGGCCGGGAGCGTCGGTTGCCACAGGAGATGGAGGCTAAGGAGCGAATGACGACGGGCAGCCTCAACCAGAGGCGCGGCGGTGGGTTCGGCAATGAACGGTTTCGTAACGAGGAACGCCCGTCGGCGCTGACACGTCCTTAACCGCAACTGCTGCCCGCCCACCCACCAACCAGACGCCCCCCTCAGACATGGTCACGTACTTCTACGCCTCACCCTCGGCGTTCCGGGGAGCTTACGTGACGCTACCGCCCGATGAGGCCGCGCATGCGCGGAAGGTGCTCCGGACGCGTGCCGGCGACACCATCGCCGTGGTGGATGGGCAGGGCGGATGGTATCAGGTAGCCGTCGATGTGGCCGCGCAGGATCATCTGGCCGGCCAGGTGGTGGCGTCGGAGCAGGCGCATGGCGAGCCGCCCTATCAGCTCACCCTTGCGGTGGGCCTGCTGAAGCAACGCAACCGGTGGGAGACGCTGCTGGAAAAGTGCACGGAGCTGGGCGTGCATGCGATCCTTCCGCTTACGACCGACCACGGCGAGAAAGCTACCCTGCGCCGCGCCCGGTGCGAGCGCGTGCTGGTAGCCGCCATGAAACAGAGCAAGCGGTCGTGGCTTCCTGCCCTGCACGACCCGCTACCAGCCCTGGAGGCGTTGCAACAACAGGCCGGCGCCTCGGGGCTTATCGCCACGATGGATGCCCCTGCCGACGCGCACCCACTGGCCGTCCTGCAAGGCTGTTCAGCGGGTCCACTTACCGCCTTCATCGGTCCCGAAGCTGGGTTTTCAACCGACGAACGGGCGGAGGCGCAGGCGCTGGGCTATACGCCGGTTTCCCTCGGCCGCCGGCGCCTACGGGCTGAAACAGCAGCCATGACCATCACGGCGGCCTGCGCTCTGGCGTTTCCGTAACCCGGCAACGGCCCCGCCACACGGCCATCCGTCCCTGCCCTGTACCCACGCATTCTCAACCCTCTCTATGAGCACCCTCACCGAGACGCCACTGCGGTCGGATCAACTTGTCGATGGCGCGCTCCTGAAGGTCTACCGCGACACCGTGCAACTCCCGGACGAATCCACGGGGGTGCGGGAGTGGATCGACCATCCCGGGGCGTCGGCCGTGGTGCCGCTCTTCGATGATGGGTCGGTGCTGCTCATCGAGCAGTTTCGGTACCCCCCGCGCCGGACGTTTTTGGAGGTACCAGCGGGTAAAATTGACCAGCCGCATGAGGACCCGGCCGCGGTGGCCGAGCGCGAGCTGGAGGAGGAGACGGGGTGGCGCGGTGGCGCGTTCACCCCACTCTCGTCGCTCTACCCCTGCATCGGATACAGCAACGAAATCATTCACTTTTTCCTGGCCCGGGAACTGACAAAGGGTACGCAGGACCTGAGCGAAGGAGAGCACGTGGAGGTCGTGCGCATGCCGTTTCGCGAGGCCGTCCAGCGCGCCCGGCAGGGCGAGATGAAGGACATGAAATCGGCCATGGCCCTGATCCTCGCTCAGCAATTTCTTCATGCCGCAGGGTAACTCAAGCGAAACGTCGCGTTGTCGCTGGCGTTATCCCCCCTTCATAGCATACGCTGTGCACACGATGCGCACGGCAACCGCCGGCCCGTTTCTCCCAGATCTTCACCCGCACCCATGTTCTTCTTCATCTTGCTGATTGTCATCATCGCCTTCATCGGGCTTGCGCTTATTGCTGCGGTGCTGATGCAGGCTGGAAAAGGCGGCGGGCTTGCCGGTATTGGTGGCGGCGGCGCATCCGGTGCGGCACAACAGATCCTTGGTGCCCGCCAGGCCCCGGATATCCTGGAGAAGGCCACGTGGACGATGGCCACGCTGTTCATCGTCCTGGCCATCATGACAAACTTTGCTATTCCTCAGCAGGAAGCGGGCAGTGTCATCCAGCAGCGGGGCGATGCGGTGCCACAGCAGCAAATGCCGGCGCCTCTGGAGCAGCAGGATGATGCCGCGCCGTTGCCCCCGCAGGATGATGGGGGGCAGCAGTAGCCAACAGGCGAGGGATCGCGGTAGCACAGGCCCAGCGGTAGGCTGCTCAGACCGACGACCACACAAAAAAACGGCTCCGTCCCGATGAGGGGCGGAGCCGTTTGGTATGCAAGCGATGTGCGCCGATCGATAAGCCGAATTCTGTTCCGTGGCACGGGTATCGCCAGCCCTGCACCACGGCGGTAATCATTTATCTGGGGCGGCCGTTGCCGACCGCCTCAAGCAACCTACCCGCGTTGCCCTTGAGCGGGCCGCCTATCCGGCGCCTCCGCGGGAGGCCCGGTGCAACGCTGTTTGGTCTTACACCCCGTGGGGTTTGCCCAGCCGCTGCGGTTACCCGCCGCGCTGGTGAGCTCTTACCTCACCCTTTCACCCATCACCTGTACCCTGGCCACGCCAGGGCCATCGGCTGGTCTGCTCTCTGTTGCACGTGCCGTCCCCGCCGAAGCGAGGCTCCCGAGATTGTCGGGACACGGTGCCCTGTGGTGTTCGGACTTTCCTCATGCCAGGGCTTGCGCAAGCGCAAGCTTGAGCACGCGATTACCTGACCGATGCACACCCTCTTGAACGCTCCGCCGTGGGGGAAGTGCCGGCGGCCACACCGCTGCGCACTATCCTTCGCGGACGCGTTCACACGTCCATATTTTCGACAGTTTCAGTATACAGATCTTCATCCACAATCACGCGGCCGGTATGCTCACACGCGACGATGCGCTTGCGCTGGCGGATCTCCATTTGGCGCTGGGGAGGCACGGCAAAGCCGGCTGCAGCGCCGCGCTTCAGTGGGACCACCGCCCGTCCGTCCCGGAGCCGGTCCCGCAATCGCGTGTAGGCGCGCACGTACCGGTCGTCTACGGCATCCTCTGCTTCCTCACGCAGTGCCTCCAGTTTCTTTTGCTCCTGCTTAGTGTCCTCGAGGACGCTTTCCAGGTCGTCTTTCTTTTCATCCAGGAGGGCGGACAGATCATCCAGGCGTTCCGTGGCTTCAGCAATCGTTTCCTCGTACCCTTCCGCAGCCTTATCGACCTCTTCGATAACGGCTTCTGCCTCTGTGATGCGCTGCTTCTGCGCCTCGATCTCCTTCGTTAGCGCATCGTACTCTCGGTTGTTACGCACCTGCAGCTGCTGCTCCTCATACTTCTTGATAAGCTGCTCGGCCTCCTTGATATCCTTCTCGGCCTGCTTTTTCCGGGCCTCATTCTCTTCTTTCTCCGCCTCGATGTTGCTGATGCGGGTAGAGAGGCCTTCATTTTCGTCCTCCAAGTCGCGAATTTCCTCTGGCAGGTCGCCCCGTAGCTTTTTGATTTGATCGACGCGATTGTCGATGTGCTGGAGGCGGATCAGGGCGCGCAGCTGCTCAGCCGTTGAGCTGGGCTGTTCTTTCGTCTTCGTGGCCATAAGGGCGGGTTTGGTTCAGTCGCGGTAATCAAAGCTGTATATCCAACCAAAACAAACGACACGGGCAAGCCAAAGTTTTGAGATGCTTCATGAAGCCCTGGTGTGCCGGTACGTGCAGTGGCGCGCACCCGCTGTGCCAACGGTATTTTTCAGTTTGATAATACGCAAACCGTCCGATTGCGGCCCTTCGCAGGCGGGTCGGCACGCTTCTCGTAAACGTCGGAGCTGTTGGTGCGTCTTACTGCCTCTCGTGTTCATCCTTTCCCAATGTCATCCCCACGCTCATGTCTACCGCTTCTGCTGATGTCCACGGCCGTACTGGAATTGACCGCCGATCGTTCTTGAAGACCGGCGCGCTCGGGGCTCTCTTTCTCGGCTCTGGCACCCTTGCCGGTGGCGGGCAGGCGGCCACTACGGATGTGGATCGTATCACCCACGTAGGCGATGCCCGGAACGTTATCTTCCTCGTGAGCGACGGTATGAGTTTTGGGACGCTATGTATGGCGGATCAATTGCTGAGCCGGCGCGATGGACGCCATTGCAACTGGGGGCAGCTGTATCAGCAAGAGCGCGCCCGGCAAGGCCTCATGGATATGGCCTCGCTGAACTCTATGGTAACGGGTTCGGCCGCCGCCGCCTCATCGTGGGGATCTGGCCATCGGGTCAATAACACGGTTCTCAACATGAGCCCGGACGGGGAAGCCTATCGCACGATCTGCGAAATCTTTCGCGATGCTGGCAAGGGCACCGGCCTGGTAACTACGGCTCGGATGACGCATGCCACGCCGGCCGGGTTTAGCATCAACATGCCGGAACGGTGGATGGAGGATACCATCGCCGAACAGTACCTGGAGCGAGAATATGACGTATTGCTCGGCGGGGGCGCGCGCCACTTTGATCCTGACAGCCGCGACGACGGCGTGGACCTCTTTGGTGGGTTTCGGGCGCAAGGGTACACCGTGGCACGCACCAGAGCCGACCTGATGGACTGGAATGCCCGAGGACGCATGCTCGGCACGTTTTACGATAGCCACGTGCCCTACACGCTGGACCACATCAACACGCCAGAATACACCCGTGACGTCCCCACGCTGGCGGAGATGACGGACCGGGCATTGGAGCGGCTCTCGAAAAACGACAACGGCTTCATCCTGCAAGTAGAGGGGGGGCGGGTCGACCACGCCGCGCACAGCAACGACTCTGCCGGGCTCGTGTACGACCAGATCGCATTCGACGATGCCATCGGCCGGGCGCTGGCCTTTGCGGAGGGGCGCGATGATACGCTCATCATCATCGCCTCTGACCACGGCAATGCCAACCCGGGCGTCAACGGCATCGGCGCTGGTTATGAAGACTCCAACGCGATGTTCGACACGCTTCAGGACATGAAGTACACCAACAACTGGATTCTTGCCCAACTGGATGAGCAGAGCACCTACCGCCAGATCCAGGAGACCGTGGAGGAAGCCTGGCAATTCCCCATCACCCGCCGGCAGGCGCACATCCTGCAAGAGGCGCTGCAAGGGACGTTTCGGGCGGTGTACGAGGAGCGGAGTCAACCCTCGGCCGTCCTCTCGGCGATTCAGGCGAACTACACAGCGGTTAACTGGATCGGCAGCATGCATACCACCGATTACGTGGAACTGACCGCGCTGGGCCCGGGCAGCGAAGCCATCGGGCAGTTTACGCGCAACACGCAGCTGTTCGATGTGATGGTGGAGGCGGCGGGCGTGCGGGACTATGCGCGTGGGTAACGGCGGGTTGAACGGCAGGTTGGCGCAGGGCGTTATCCGTTCCGCGCCTGCCGTATGCTCAGCCACGCCATGAAGGCCGTCCAGCAGGTAAGGGCGAAGATCAGTGTCCACAAGATCGGATAGGTGGGGAGGTCAGCACTCGTAATCCCAACGTATATCGCCCGTAGGGGCACCCACAAAAAATAGGCAGTGAGGAGTCCATTGTACACCGTGGATCCCCACCAGAGGGGCTGGCGCATACGTGGCCTTAGGCGTTCCCTGTACGCCAACCAGTAGCCGACCAGGAGCAGAAAGCCTAAACCGATGATCGTGGTTAAGAGAGCAGTTCCTGTAATGGCCTCGAAATAGTACCCCGGAGACCGAAGGGCCCGTTGCCAAAGACTGGTTATGTACGCATACGCCATATAGGTACCAAACACCCCAGGCAGCGCCAGCACGGAATTGCCCATGGCTGCGATAAGCACCAGGCGGTCCTCAGTGGCCTTGTCTGAGACCGTGCTGTTTGCCATGGCGTGGTCGGGTGCGTAAGAGGAGGGACTTCAGGCTACGGAGAAAGAGCGGACGGCTGCACAGCTACCGGTGCGCGATCAGTCGTAGCGGGGCGCATCGTAGGTGCCGATCAGGTCCAGACCGCCCTGGGCGCGTTTGCGGCGCCAGACGACGTAGTGATACCAGGCGGCCGTGCACCCGAAAAATGCGAAGAACAGGCTCGTGTAGAAGCGGTCGGGATGCAGCAGGGCATCACCCACAAAGAAAAGGGCCGCCAGTAGGCAGAGCACCCACGGAAACAACCGGCCGGTCTGCAGTTGCCGCGTTATCGCACGGAAGAGGTGACGCATGGCGAAGACTGTAGGTGAGGTGGCTGGTGATGTAGCAGGGCCGGTACCAATGGCGGTGCGGATGCACGGGGCGCGATCAGTACACGGGATGGCGCGTGGGTCGAAACGCCCCTAAGGACATAATATACGACCACAAAAGATGACAAGCCAGCACATGTAAAAACGGTGCTCGTTAGGTGATAGGCTGCGCCTGCCAGCGAAAGGCCCCTTGGAGGTAGGAAGCAGGTGTAGCGCGCAATCGCGGCCCATCACGTTTCGCCCCGAAAGATGTCGTGCGCGGCTTGAATGTCTTCGTTTGGTCCCACAAACACGACGTGGTCCCCTGCCTGAATGACGGTTTCACCGCGGGGGACGACAAACGTCTCGTCCCGGATGACCGCCGCGACCACGCATTGCTCGGGCATGTCGATCTCCCGTACTGCCAGGCCATGCACGGGGCTGTCGTCGGGCACCACGGTGTCCATGAGACTCGCGACCCCGGTCTCAATCTCAAACAGATCGGCGACCTGGGGGCGATCCAGGTAGTTTTCCACCATGGCAGCGGTGGCATACGGGGCGCTGATGCATACCACCCCGCTATCCTCCAGCAGCGAGACGTAGTCGGGGTCGCGCGCGATGGCAATGACCCGCTCAATGCCCAGGCGCTTGGCCTGCAACGCAATGATCGCATTCCGCTCATCATTTGAGGTGGCCGCAATCGCCACATCCATCTTGTGTGGCTCCACCTGCTCCAGAATGTCTTGTTTGGTCCCGTCGCCCTGAAATATGGGCACATTGTACCGGCTTTCCAGCATCGCACAGCGGGTGCTGTCGTGCTCGATGAAGGTGATTTGATACTCGGACGAGCGGAAGACCATCCGAAACTCGTCCTGCTTCAGTAACCGGTCAGCAATGTTGCTGCCCTGACTGCCTCCGCCAACGATAAGAACGTTCATATGGGGCCTCCAGTAGGCTTTGATTCGAAGTCGTAGTCGATGAACCACAGCCGGAAGGGCGCTAAAGCCGGCGCGGTTATCGGGTTGAATGAGGTACAGTACGGCCCCCACGGCGGTGAGCCCACCGCCGAGCAGCAGGCTTTGCACCTCCAAGAGGGGCACGAACAACCAGCAGGCGATGATGCCGAGGACCGGGATGGCCGGGTAGAACAGGATCTTGTACGGGCGCCGCAAGGCCGGCATCTTCTGATGGAGCGCAATCACCGCGTAGTTGACCACCCCGATGGCGATCAGATAGCCAAAGCTACTGGCCGAGGCCAGCAGCCGCACGATGCCTGACGCGCCGAGGAGAGCCACGACCCCCGCGCACACGAAGAGCGCAATATGCGGGGTGTTGTGTGTCGGGTGCAGGCGGGCCAGTACGCCGGGCACATAGCCGTCGCGCCCCAGCGCAAAGAGCACCCGGGAGCTTGCGCCGAGGGTGACGCTGAAGGCCGAGAGGCTGGCCATGATGGTGGCCAAAACGCCTGCCCAGCGCCCCCACGGGCCAAAGAGCACATCCGCCACGTAGATGAAGGGCGTGCTCGTCTGGGCCAGGTCGGTGTAATTGACGACCCCCATCATCACGTACAACAGCAGCACGTAGATCGCTACGCCCACGCCGAGGGTGATCAGAATAGCCCGCGGGATGTTCTTGGCGGGTTCAATAATCTCCTCCGCCGCCACGGTGATCAGGTCGAAGCCCACGTAAGAGATATAAATGAAGGCCATGGTAGGCAAGAGGGGCCCCAGGCCCATCGGGGCAAAAGGCTCGAGGTTGGCCGGCTCCACCTGAAGAAACCCGAGCACCCCGACCCCGACCAGGATGACCAGCTCCACAATGTTCATCACCGTAATGGCTTTCAAGGCCTCCGCTTGGCCGCGGTAGTTGGAGGCTGTAAACACGAGCGTCGTCAACACCACCACCAGGATCACGCTCAGGTTGGGGAAGAAGTAGTTCTTGATCGTGAGGGCAAAGATGACGGCATAGAGCGAGCAGGCCAGCGTATTGCCAATCCAGAAGAACCAGCCGGTCAGGAAGGCTACAGGATCGGGCAGCGTGCGACTCACGAACGAATAGCCGCCGCCGGCAATAGGAATGGCGGCGCCAAGCTCGCTGTAGCTAAGGGCGGTAAAGAGGGTGAGCCCGCCCATGAGAAGGTAAGCGACGATCCCCAGCGGCCCCACGGTCTGTGCTACCTCGCTGGGTAAGGCAAAGACGCCCGGCCCCATCATAGCGCCGATGCCAATCATGACGGCCATGAAGAGGGTGACGTCCCGCGTAAATCCTGCTTGCTCAGCCATCAGGTAGGGGGCAATGAGTGGACACGTGCAGCGGCCTGCCGACATGGCGGACGTAGAGGCCGCACTACGGGGAGGGTACGAAAGCCCAGCGTGGAGTGAAAGCCCGTTCGTGTCTGTGATGCGACGTTTAGGTAAGCCTCGGCTTCAGGTCGGTACTTTGGCTGCTGCGGCGTAGGGCGGGGCCTATTTCCGAACCTGTTGCGCGCCTGCGGTGTTGCCCGCTGCCACGTCTTCGGCGCACATTCCTGCTGGCGTTCGAGCGTTCGATTAAAGCCATAAGGTATTGAAATCCCGAACCGAGCAGAGGTAGTGCCTCGGCGATCAGACGCGTCACTGCCAACCGTTTGTTACGCCCCGTGCTGCAGGCGAATCAGGGTCTGCAGGATGCTGCGTGTGCTATCCGCGGCCGGTTGCTCCGCGCTGATCCGCACGTGGCGCGCATCTTCGAGGGCATGCGGCGCTTCGTAGCGGTCGGCCAGCTTGTCGAAGTCTTCGATACGGGCGTCGGAGGCTGTGGGCGCGGCATCGGAGCGCGCGGCCAGGCGGTTGCGTAGGGCCTGGTCGGACGCGGTGAGCTCGACGAAGGCGTGTGGCAGGCCGGCGGCATCGAGGGCGGCCCGGAGCTGGTCGCGCTGGTGCTGGCTACTGTAGGTGGCATCGAGCACCGTCCCGTTCCCTGCGCGCCCGCGCTCCAGCGCTTGGGCCCGCAGGGTGGCGTAGGTTTCTTCCGATAGCGCCTCCGTATACAGACGGTCGCGCGTCTTGGCATCCGCGCGTACGGCCGGGTCGACACCAGCGAGCCGCTTGCGCGTGCGGTCGGAAGCGAGGTGTGCCCATCCCAGGGCCTGGGCTACGGCAGCGGCCTGGGTGCTCTTGCCCGTGGCCGGGCGGCCCATGACGGCAATGACGAGCGGCTCGTTACCTGAGATGGCATAGCGCAGCGCCCACTGCGCATGCCGTTGCGCCAACTGTCGGCTGGCCTGCCGGTCGGCGTCCGGCACTTCTTCCTCTCCGGCGCGGATGGCCTCTACCTTTGCTCGGACATGGGCGCGGTACGCCTTGTAGAACGGCTGCAGCGTCAGCAGATCGGGGTCCGCGAGGCCATCCGCCATGGCCTTAACAAACCAGCGCCCCAAATCCGGCCGCCCCGCCACGTCCAGGTCCATCGCCAGGAAGGCCACATCGTTGGCGATGTCGAGCATCCGAAATCGCTCGTTGAACTCGATGCAGTCGAGAATCGCCACGCGCGCATCGGTGATGTGCACGTGGTCGAGGCGGAGGTCGCCGTGTCCTTCGATGACATGGCCGCCCGCACGGCGACGGTGGAGGAGAGGGGCGTGGTGGTCCAGTTCCCGGTTGAAGAAATACCGCAACGCATCGAAGGCCGGGCGCTCGAAGACGGTGCCGATATAGGCGGCCGTCTGCTCAAAATTCTCATCGATGTTCACGCGCAGGTTTTCGATCCACCCGGCCGCTGCGGTGGCGGGGGTGGCCACCAGCTCCCGGTAAAACGCGCACAGCCGGCGCGCGACGCGGTCGACATGATCTGTCGTAGCCTCGCCCCGAGCAACCCGCTGCTCCAGGGTATGCGCCGGATCGGCGTAGCGCATTTTCACGGCGTACTCGACGACTGCGCCCTCAACCGTTGGCGGATCGACGCGCAACCCCGCATCGGTTTGCACGAGCGGCACGACGCCTTCGTAGATGTTCGGGGAGAGCCGGGCGTTCAGCCGGACCTCCTCGTGGCAGAAGTGGCGGCGCTGCTCAAGCGTGGAGAAGTCGAGAAAACCGAGGTCGACGGGCTTCTTGAACTTGTACACGTACGGCGGCACCACCGCGACGATGGAGATGTGGGTCTGCTCGATCTGCACCGCCTCGGGCGCGTGAGGGTAGAGCGTGGGGTCTTGCAGGGCATCGCGGAGCTGGGCGGGGGCAAGGGTGGTGGTGGGCATGTAAAAAACCTGCGGGGCAAGAGCGTAGGAGGTCGCCGTGGGTGGTGTGGGGAGGGTCGACCAGCGAGCAGAGGTCGACATGGCCCACCGTCTATAGTACGGACCCGGCAAACTGTTTTCCAGGATAGGTTCGTTTCCAGCGGCGCCGCTCCGCTGCCGCGTTGAAAGGAGGAAAGCGCTATGCTTCGTCTTCGGGCGCGGGGCGCCCTGCGCTCAGCATGACGTGGGGCAGGGCAGCGGGTAGTTTCGGGGGTGTATGCGCCAAAT
>JAAAOI010000136.1 GCA_009908945.1 Bacteroidota bacterium | reverse complement strand
CGCATTGTGCGCTGAGCGCCTTTTTCGGCGTCAGGCGACGCCGGTTAGGACGTTTCGACAGACTCGGTAGCACCGTCGCCCGAAGAGGCGCGCTCGGCGGCCGTGAGGATGTCTTCTTCCTCGTCCTCCCCGCCAAGAGCGGCCTGCAGTTCGGCCAGCTCCGTCTTGGAGCCCACCACCACGTCGCGGAAGCGGCGCTGCCCCGTCCCGGCCGGGATGAGGTGCCCCACAATAACGTTTTCCTTGAGGCCGTAGAGCTCGTCTTCCTTCGCAGCAATCGACGCCTCGGTGAGCACCTTGGTCGTCTCCTGGAAGGAAGCGGCCGAGACCCAGGATTCCGTGGCCAGCGCGGCCTGCGTGATCCCCAGCAGGATGGGCTCTGCCACCGCAGGCTGCGTGTCGCGCACCTGCACGGTGCGGAGGTCCTGACGCTTCAAGTCCGAATTGACCTCCCGCAGTCGACGGCGGCTCACAACGTCGCCCAGGGAGACGTCGACGTCGCCTTCGGCAGCACCGCCTCGGTCGGTCACAACGAATTTGTCGTAGAGCTCATCGTTGATTTCCTCGAGGACGAACCGGTTGATGTTGTCGTCTTCGAGCAGGTTTGAGTCGCCGGGCTCCACCACGCGCACCTTCTGCATCATCTGGCGCACGATGGTTTCGATGTGCTTATCGTTGATGTTTACGCCCTGCAAGCGGTAGACCTCCTGGACCTCGTCCACGAGGTACTCTTGCACCGCGCGCGGCCCCTTGATGGCCAGGATGTCTTGCGGAGAGATCTGCCCATCGGACAGTTCCTCGCCGGCCTGCACGTAATCGTTTTCGTGCACCAGGATGTGCTTCGAGAGCTTCACCATGTAGGTGCGCTCATCGACGCCGTCCGGGCTGGTCACGATGACTTCCTGCGAACCGCGCTTCCGTCCGCCGTACGAGACGTAGCCCTCAATCTCGCTGACGACGGCCGGCTCGCTGGGCGTCCGGGCTTCGAAGAGCTCGGTGACCCGTGGCAGGCCGCCCGTGATGTCGCTCGTCTTGGCAGTCTGGCGCGGAATCTTGGCGATCACCTGACCGGCCTGCACCGCCTCGCCTTCGTCCACCTGGATGCGCGCATTGACCGGCAGGGGCAGCTCGCGCTGGCCACTATCGGTCTCCACCACGATGGCCGGGGTCAGGGAGCGGTCGCGGCTCTCGGTAATGACCTTCTCCTTGTAACCGGTCTGCTCGTCCGACTCTTCGCGGAAGGTGGTGCCTTCGATGATGTCTTGGAAGGCAATCGTACCGCCGAGCTCGGAAAGGATCACGCTGTTGTAGGGATCCCAACTGGCCAGCACTTCACCCTTCTCGGCCTCTTGGTCGTTCTCGGTGAGCACTTCGGCGCCGTAGGGGATCACGTAGCTGGTCAACTCGCGGTTGTCCTCGTCGAGGATGCGAATCTTGCCCTGACGGGCGACCACTACCTCCTTCGGGCCTTCGTCGTCTTCGAGCGTAACGGTCCGGAGGTTTTCGTAATCCACCGTGCCGGCAAACTTCGCCTGGATGGTGCTTTCGGACTCAATGCGGCTGGCGGTACCGCCAATGTGGAAGGTACGGAGCGTCAGCTGCGTGCCCGGCTCACCGATCGACTGAGCAGCCACCACGCCAACGGCTTCGCCGACCTCTACCATCCGTTGCGTGGCGAGGTTACGGCCGTAGCACATCTTATCAGCCTTCTCCTCGTCGATGAGCTCGTTGGCCCCGACGATGAGTTCATCCGTGAACGGATCGTACACGTCGTGAAGCGACACGCGCCCCAGGATGCGGTCGGCCAGCGGCTCGACCACTTCCTCGTTGTCTTTGAGGGAGCCCATCGAGATGCCGCGGAGCGTACCGCAGTCTTCAACCGTCACGGTGACGTCCTGCGAGACGTCGACCAGGCGGCGCGTGAGGTAGCCGGCATCGGCCGTCTTCAGGGCCGTATCGGCCAGCCCCTTCCGGGCCCCGTGGGTGGAGATGAAGTACTCCAGCACAGAGAGGCCTTCCTTGAAGTTGGACAGGATGGGGTTCTCGATGATCTCACCCGCCGACCCGACGAGGCTCTTCTGCGGCTTGGCCATGAGGCCCCGCATGCCGCCGAGCTGCCGGATCTGCTCCTTCGAGCCACGCGCGCCGGAGTCGGCCATCATAAAGATAGCGTTGAAGCCGTCGCGGTGCTCCTTCAGCGTGTTGAAGAGCACCTCCGAGACCTTGTTGTTGGTGCGCGTCCAGATGTCAATGACCTGGTTGTAGCGCTCGTTGTCGGTGATAAAGCCCATCTCGTAGTTGGTCTGGGCCTTGTCGACCTCCGTCTCGGCGTCGTCAATAAGCTTGTGCTTGGCGTCAGGCACCACAATGTCAGAGAGCGAGAACGTCAGCCCCGCCGTGGTCGACCGTTCGAAGCCCGCGCGCTTGATGTCGTCGAGGAACTTGGCCGTCTTCGTAAAGCCGGCCTCGCCCAGCACACGCCCAATGATGGGGCGGAAGGCCTTCTTCGTCAGCGTCTCGTTGATGAAGGGCAGCCCTTCGGGTACCATGTCGTTGAAGAGCACGCGCCCCACGGTGGTGTCAATGACTTCGCCATTGACGCGCACCTTAACCTTGGCGTGCGTCTCGACGATGCCCTGGTCGTACGCCTGGCGCACTTCTTCCAGGCCGTAGAACCGCTTGCCTTCGCCTCGCCCGCCGTCCATCGGCTTGGTGAGGTAGTAGAGGCCCAGCACCATGTCCTGCGTGGGCACGGCGATAGGACCGCCGTGGGCGGGGCTTAGAATGTTGTGGCTGGACAGCATGAGCACCATCGCCTCCAGCGCCGCCTCATGGCTGAGGGGCACGTGGACGGCCATCTGGTCCCCGTCGAAGTCCGCGTTGAAGGCGGTACAGACGAGCGGGTGCAGCTGGATGGCCTTCGCCTCGGTGAGCACCGGCTGGAAGGCCTGGATGCCGAGGCGGTGCAGCGTCGGGGCGCGGTTAAGCAGCACCGGCCGCCCTTCGATGGCTTTCTCCAGGATATCCCAGACGTCGGCCGTCCGGCGGTCCACCACCTTCTTGGCCGACTTCACAGTCTTGACGATGCCGCGCTCGATGAGCCTTCGCACGATAAACGGCTTGAAGAGCTCGACGGCCATCTCCTTGGGCAACCCGCACTGATGCAGCTCCAGCTCCGGGCCCACCACAATGACGGAACGGCCGGAATAGTCGACGCGCTTCCCGAGCAGGTTCTGGCGGAAGCGTCCGTTCTTCCCCTTCAGCATATCGCTGAGGGACTTCAGCGCGCGGTTGCTGTCCGAGCGGACGGCGTTGGCTTTGCGGCTGTTGTCGAAGAGGGAATCTACCGCCTCCTGCAGCATGCGCTTCTCATTACGCAGGATGACCTCCGGCGCCTTGATGTCGATCAGGCGCTTGAGGCGGTTGTTGCGGATGATGACGCGCCGGTAGAGGTCGTTCAGGTCGCTCGTCGCGAAGCGGCCCCCGTCCAGCGGCACAAGCGGGCGCAGCTCCGGCGGGATCACCGGAATCACGCGGAGCACCAGCCACTCGGGGCGGTTCTCCTGCTTGCGGTTGGCCTCGCGGAAGGCTTCAACGACGGTCAAGCGCTTGAGTGCGTCCGCCTTGCGGGCCTGGCTCGTCTCCGTCTTGATCCGGTAGCGCAGCTGATGCGAAAGGCTCTCCAGCTCCAGCGCGCGCAGCATGGTATCAACCGCTTCACCACCCGTCATGGCGATGAACTTGTCCGGGTTCTCATCATCGAGCCGGTTGTTGTCTTCCCGGATCTGGTAGAGCACCTCAAAGTACTCCTCCTCCGAGAGCAGCTCGTGCTGTTGCACGCCGATGTTTTCGGCACAGCCGGACTGGATGACGATGTACTTCTCGTAGTAGGTGACCGCTTCAAGCTCTTTCGTCTTGAGCCCAAGCAGGTAGCCGATCTTGTTCGGCAGCGTCTTGAAGTACCAGATGTGCACCACGGGCACGCTCAGGGAGATGTGCCCCATGCGCTCGCGGCGCACCTTCTTCTGGGTTACTTCCACGCCGCACCGGTCGCAGATAATGCCTTTGTACCGGATGCGCTTGTATTTGCCGCAGTGGCATTCCCAGTCCTTCACCGGGCCGAAGATCTTCTCGCAGAAGAGCCCGTCCTTTTCCGGTTTGAAGGACCGGTAGTTGATTGTTTCAGGCTTCAGGACCTCGCCGTAAGAGCGTTCCAGAACGGCTTCAGGCGAGGCGAGGCTAACGGTAAAGCTGCTGAAGTCTTTTTTGATCTGGGCCGACTGTCCGTAGGGCATAAGGGTTGTTAGCTATTGGCTGGTGGCGTTCGACTGTCCGGGATGGCCGCGCGGCGAAAGCACGGGCCAAGGGCATACAATCCGGTCAATCGAGGTCAACTTCGAGCCCGAGGCCCAGCAGTTCGCGGATGAGCACATTGAAGCTCTCCGGGACGCCGGGTTCGGGCATGTTTTCGCCCTTGACGATGGCTTCGTAGGCCTTCGAGCGGCCCTGCACATCGTCTGACTTGTAGGTGAGCATTTCCTGCAGCGTATTGGCGGCGCCGTAGGCATAAAGGGCCCACACCTCCATCTCACCCAAGCGCTGCCCCCCGAACTGTGCTTTACCGCCCAGGGGCTGTTGCGTGATGAGGCTGTACGGCCCAATGGACCGTGCGTGAATCTTATCTTCGATGAGGTGGCTCAGCTTGAGCATGTAAATCTGCCCCACGGTCGTCTTCGTATCGAAGGGTTCGCCCGTGTAGCCGTCGTAGAGCTGCACCAGCCCGTCGGTCGGGAGCCCGGCCTCGTCGAGCTTGCCGGCGATGTCATCCATGGAGGCGCCGTCGAAGACGGGCGTCGCGAACTTCACCCCCAGCTTGTCGCCGGCCCAGCCCAGGAGCGTCTCGTAAATCTGCCCGAGGTTCATGCGGGACGGCACGCCCAGAGGGTTCAGCACGATGTCGACCGGCGTTCCATCTTCCAGGAACGGCATGTCTTCCATCGGCACCACGTTGGCGATCACGCCCTTGTTACCGTGGCGCCCGGCCATCTTGTCGCCCACCTGAATTTTGCGCTTCTTGGCAACGTAAACCTTGGCCAGTTGCACAATGCCGGCGGGCAGTTCATCGCCCATCTGCACGCGGTGCTTCTCGCGCTTGACTTCACCTTCCAGCTCGTTGTGGAGCTTGCGGTAGTTCTGGTAGAGCTTGCGGACCTTGTCGTTGATCGTGGCATCGTCCGTGTAGTCGCGCCGCGTCACGAGGTCGATGGGCTTGTGGCCCTGCAGATCCTCAATGGCGATTTCGGCGCCTTCGGACACGAGCACGCGGCCTTCGCGGTCTTCGATGCCTACCGAGGGCTTGCCTTCGACCAGGTTCTCGAGCTTCTCCCAGAAGGACGCGTTGAGCTGCGTGAGCTCACGCTCGTGGTACTCCTCGATGTCGTTCAGGCGCTCCTGCTCCCGCTTCTTGGTGGCGGGGTCAAGCTTGCGGCGGCTAAAGAGGTTCGTCCCAATGACCACGCCCTTCATGCCCGGAGGGGCCTTCAACGAAGCATCCTTCACGTCGCCTGCTTTGTCGCCAAAGATGGCGCGCAGCAGCTTCTCTTCCGGCGTGGGGTCCGTCTCGCCCTTCGGCGTGATCTTACCCACGATGATGTCGCCGGCTTCGACCTCAGCGCCCATGCGGATGATGCCGCGCTCGTCGAGGTCGCGCGTGGCCTCCTCCGACACGTTGGGAATCTCACGCGTGAGCTCTTCCTCGCCCCGCTTCGTGTCGCGGACCTGCAGCTCGAACTCTTCGATGTGCACCGAGGTGTAGATGCCGCGCTCGTCGAGGTCGCGCGTGGCTTCCTCCGACACGTTGGGAATCTCACGCGTGAGCTCTTCCTCGCCCCGCTTCGTGTCGCGGACCTGCAGCTCGAACTCTTCGATGTGCACCGAGGTGTAGACGTCGTCGCGCACCAGGCGCTCCGACACCACAATGGCGTCCTCAAAGTTGTATCCGCGCCACGGCATGAAGGCCACGAGCACGTTCTTGCCCAGCGCGAGGTCGCCCTTCTCGGTGCAAAACCCGTCTGTCAACACCTGGCCAGCTTCTACCTCCTCGCCTTGCTTGACGATCGGCTTTTGGTTGACCGTCGTGTCCTGGTTGGTGCGGCGGAACTTGGTCAGCTTGTATTCTTCGATCGGCTCGCCGAACGATACATCTTCATCGTCCTCGTCCCGCTCATACCGGACCACGATGCGGTTGGCATCCACATACTCGATGACGCCGTCGTGCTTCGCCACAACGACCGCACGCGAGTCGCGAGCTACGCGGCCTTCCAGGCCGGTGCCTACGATCGGGGAGTCGGAGCGGAGCAGCGGCACGGCCTGGCGCTGCATGTTGGAGCCCATCAGGGCGCGGTTGGCATCGTCGTGGTCCAGGAAGACCACGAGGCTGGCGGACGGCGAGACCGTCTGGTTGGCCGCCACGTCCATGTACTGCACCTCGTTCGGCTCTACGATGGGGAAGTCGCCTTCATGGCGGCACTTCACATCGTCCCGCAGAAAGGCGCCATCGTCGCCCAGTGGCGCGTTGGCCTGCGCGATAACCGCGCGATCTTCCTCTTCTGCCGTGAGGTAGTCAATACGGTCAGTGACGATGCCGTCTTCCACCACCCGGTACGGCGTTTCGATGAAGCCGAAGTCGTTGATGGTGGCGTGGACGCACAGGGACGAAATCAACCCAATGTTTGGGCCCTCGGGTGTTTCGATCGGGCAGAGGCGCCCGTAGTGCGTGTAGTGCACATCGCGCACCTCAAAGCCGGCCCGTTCGCGGGTCAGGCCGCCCGGCCCCAGTGCCGACATGCGGCGCTTGTGGGTCAGCTCCGAGAGCGGATTGGTCTGATCCATAAACTGACTCAACTGGTTCGTGCCGAAGAACGTGTTGATCACGCTCGACACGGTGCGCGCATTCACCAGATCCTGCGGGGTGAAGCTGTCAGCGTCGCGCAGGTTCATGCGCTCTTTGATGGTGCGCGACATGCGCGCCAGCCCGAGGGAAAACTGAGACCCCAGCTGCTCGCCCACGGTGCGGACGCGCCGGTTGCTGAGGTGGTCAATGTCGTCGATGGTGCTGCGCCCGTTGATGATCATCATCAGCTCACGGACGATCGCGATGATGTCCGTATCCGTGAGGACCTGGGTATCGCCGGGCACGTCGATGCCCAGGCGCTTGTTGAGGCGGTAACGTCCCACATCGCCCAGGTCGTAGCGCTTCTCGCTAAAGAACAGCCGGCTCAGCACCCCGCGTGCGGTTTCGAGGTCGGGGGCTTCGGATCCGCGCAGCACTTCGTACAGGTGGTACAGCGCTTCTTCTTCATTCAGCGCGGGGTCGGCCTGGAGGGTCTGCACGAGGATGGTCATGTCCAACTCATCTTCCTGCTCCTCCTTGTCTTCCCGCATGAGAAAGACCGTACCGATGCCAGCCTCTTTCAGCACGTCGTAATCATCTTCTTCCAGCTCATGCTCTGCCGGAAGCAACACCTCGCGCTCCTTGTGCTCTTCAATGACCTCGCCCGTGTCCTCGTCCACCACCTCGGTAATCTGCTGGGCAGTAACGGACACGGCCAGGCTCCGGCCGATAAACTTGGAGTACTTTTTCTTGGTGGAGACGTCGGCCTGATCGGCTACATCGAACAGGGCTACGATTTCCTCCGTGGAGGAATGGCCCAGGGCACGCAACAACGTGGTGATCGGCAGCTTCTTCTTGCGGTCGATGTATGCCCACATCGTGTCGCGGACATCGGTGGAGAACTCTACCCACGAGCCACGAAAGGGGATGATGCGCGCAGAGTACAGCCGCGTCCCGTTCGGGTGAATGTTGGAGCCAAAGAAGGCGCCCGGGCTTCGGTGCAATTGTGAGACGACGACACGCTCGGCGCCGTTGACCACAAAGGTACCTTGCTCCGTCATGAACGGCAGCGTGCCGAGGTACACCTCCTGCTCAATGGCCTCTTCGGCTTCTTCATCCTCCTCATCCTCCTTCGACGAGAGGCGTAGCTTCGCCTT
Organism: Bacteroidota bacterium; assembly: GCA_009908945.1. Taxonomy (GTDB): domain Bacteria; phylum Bacteroidota; class Rhodothermia; order Rhodothermales; family Salinibacteraceae; genus Tc-Br11-B2g6-7. The sequence continues at coordinate 5,466 of JAAAOI010000136.1, read as the reverse complement.
GATGGGGATAGAGAAAGTCAACCCCTGCGCAATGCACTCCTCCATGGAGTGCTTGGGCGGGTCGAGGGCATAGTGAATAAACTCAAGCGTGTACCGGTCACGGGTATCCGTGATGGGAAAGTGCTCCTTGAAGACCGCTTGGAGGCCTTTGTCTTCGCGCTCCTCCGGCGGGACATCCGCCTGCGCGAAGTCGTGAAACGATTGAAGTTGAACGTCGAGGAAGTCGGGGTAGTCAAGGACATCGTCCGTGCGGGCAAAGGTGTGCCGGCCGTTCAAGTCCATCTGACCATTCGTAAGAGGCATATGCGGGTTCACTTCGATGAGGATGTGACACTGGCACCCGACAGAGTCCACAGGTTGCGGCATGCACAGCACGGGACCAACGGAGGGCGGTAGCGCTTGTTTCTCTTCTGCTTAACGGAAGGATATTGGGGCTGGTGGTGTGCGGGTTTAGAGCCTGACGGCTGTAAGCGGGCAAAGCCGACCCCCATCATGAGGGTCGGCTCCCGGTATCGTAGCGCGGGCTGGCCGGTGGCCCCACCCGCTACACCGTGTAGGGCCATGCGGCACCCCAAACTGATTACGACAGTTCGACTTCAGCGCCGGCTTCTTCCAGCTTGGTCTTAACGTCTTCGGCTTCTTCACGCGAGACCCCTTCTTTGATGGCGTTCGGTGCACTGTCGACCATCTCCTTGGCTTCTTTCAGCCCAAGGCCGGTGATGCTACGCACCTCTTTAATGACGGCGATCTTGTTGCCGCCAATGCCCTTGAGCACGACGTCGAACTCGGTCTGCTCTTCTTCGGCGGCACCATCGCCACCAGCGGCGGGGCCAGCCACAGCCACAGCAGCGGAGGCCGGCTCGATGCCGTACTCTTCCTCCAGGTGCTCGGCCAGTTCACTGGCTTCTTTGATGGTAAGATTAACTAACTGCTCTGCGAGATCTTTGATATCAGCCATAATTACGTAGGGGTTCCTGCAGTGGTTTTTGTCTCCTGGCGGAGACTGCACTGCGCATTAAGGGAAATAGCGAGATGCATAACAACCCGAACAAGCAGATGCTTGCCGGGCAAAACGGAGCGCGGGGTTATGCGTCCTCACGCTCGGCCAGAGTTTTCACGATGCCAGCCAGTTGCTGGCCTTGCCCCGCAATGCCTCCGGCGATGGTCTTCATGGGCGAAAGTAGCAGGCCCACAATGTCGCCAACCAGCTCGTCTTTCGACTTGAGCGCGGCCAGCGTGTCGAGCGCATCAGCCGGATAGAAGGCGCCGTCAATGTAGGCTGCCTTGAGCTCCGGGCGGTCAGCGCCCTCGTCTTTCAGAAAATCCTTGATGATTCGCGCCGGCGCAGCAGGCTCCTCACTGAAGGCAACGGCCGTCGGGCCGCTCAGGTGCTCCAGCAAGTCGTCGTAGCCGTCCAAGCGCTCCATAGCCAGACGCAGCAGCGTGTTCTTGACCACTCGAAACTCCACCCCAGCTTCCTGGAAGCGACCACGGAGTTCGTTGGCCTGCCCCACGCTCAACCCTTGGAAGTCTGTGAGATAAATGATGGATGAGGTGTCAAGCTTGCCCTGGACTTCGGCAATGATCTTGGCTTTCTGTTCTCGTGTAAGCGGCATAATAGCGTAAAGGGGCGTTTAGCAGATAGAAGGCGGAAGAGACGAGAAACTACCGCACGAGGGACAGGACGGTGGAGCGGTCGATGGCCACGGGCGGGCCCATGGTGGACGACATCGTGGCGCTGCGCACATACAAGCCTTTCGAAGCCGGCGGGCGCAGGCGCATCACTTCCTGTAGGAACGTGCGAGCGTTTTCTTCAAGCTGCTCCTCTGTGAAGGACACCTTCCCGATCGGCGTGTGCAGGTTGCCGTTCTTGTCAACGCGGAAATCAATCTTTCCAGCCTTTACCTCCTTTACCGTCTGTGCCACATCCATGGTGACGGTCCCGCTCTTGGGGTTTGGCATCAGGCCTCGAGGCCCAAGGAAACGACCAAGGCGGCCGACCTGCCCCATGACGTCCGGGGTGGCAATGACCACATCGAAATCCGTCCAGCCTTCATTCGAGATCTTTTCCACGTAATCATCCAGGCCCACATAGTCAGCGCCAGCCTCTTCGGCTTCAGCCTGCTTGGATTCATTGGCCAAGACCAGGACAGTCACGTCCTTGCCTGTGCCGTGTGGGAGCGCAACGCTGCCGCGCACCATCTGGTCGGCATGCCGCGGATCCACGCCCAGGCGGAGATCCAGGTCGACGGACTCGTCGAAGTTCGCGAATGCCACCTCTTTGACAAGGCGGGAAGCGGCGGCGATATCGAAGGTTCCATCGCCGGCCTCTTCCACGGTGGATTCTGCCGTGAGGTACTTCTTTCCTTTCTTACCCATAGCGGTCTGTAGGTTGTGCGGTGCAAGCGCCCGAAGGCTCCCGCGGTGATCAGAAGGTCATGAAAACGCCAACTTACGCCGGGGCATCCGAGCGGTCCACCTTAATGCCCATTGAGCGCGCCGTGCCGGCAATCATTTCGGCACCGGCCTCTTTGGTGTGGGCGTTCAGGTCGTCCATCTTTTGCTCTGCGATAGCCAGGCAATCGTCCCACGAAACGGTGGCAACTTTGTCGCGCAGGGGGTCCCCGGCCCCTTTGTCAATGCCGGCCGCCTTCTTCAACAGCACCGCAGCAGGCGGGCTCTTGACGACGAAGGTGAATGACTTGTCGGCGAACACATCAATCACAACGGGGAGCAGCAATCCTGCCCGTTCCTGCGTAGCCGCGTTGAACTGCTTACAAAACTCCATGATGTTTACGCCATGCTGGCCCAATGCCGGGCCGATGGGCGGGGCAGGGCTGGCCTGACCGGCCTTAATTTGCAGTTTGATCTGCGTATCTACTTTCTTCGCCATAGACGGTAGAGGCGGTACAGACGTCCGAAGACTCCCGCGTGTAGGTGAACAGGGATTGCGTAGGCAAGACGGTGAAAAAGCAGGAAGGCGCTACCGGTTCCGGCTTCACCAAAAAACCGCATCAGGCTGAGGCCTGGATCCATGCGCAGCGCGTGTGCCCTGCATGAAAGGTGTACCTACAGACAGACTCGCGCCAGCGGAGGCTACTCCTCCCGTTCTACCTGGAGGTAATCAAGCTCAAGGGGGGTCTTCCGGCCAAAGATGGAGACCATCACCTTTACCTTCATTTTCTCCGGATACACCTCCTCAACCACCCCATTAAAGTCGTTGAAGGGGCCATCGACGACGCGAATGGGATCCCCTGCTTTGAAGGGGATCTCAGGTTTTTCGCCGGCCTCACGGGCTTCTTCAACTGTGCCCAGGATGCGGTCCACCTCATCGGGCCGCAGCGGTGTGGGACGGTCGCCGTCGCCCAGAAACCCAATGGTGGAGGGCAATCCAGAAGCGACGTGCTCCAGTTCGTTATCCATCACAGCATTCAGCAGAATGTAGCCGGGGAAAAACTTCTTTTCCCGGGTCCGCTTCTTCCCTCGGCGCATCTCGAATACCGTTTCGGTGGGTATCAAGATCTCGTCGACCAGGTCCTCCAGCTCGAGGCGCTCCAGCTCACGCTCCAGGTACTCCTTCACTTTCTTCTCATGTCCGGAGAACGTGCGAAGCACATACCAGTTGCGTCGTTTTTTCGTTGATTGCGCCATGACGTGTTGGACCCACCGTACGTTAGATGATTGCGACCTGAAGACGCAACGCTGAGGGAGCAGCGAGTTGCTATGAGAATGAGTAAATGACTTCAAGCAGCGAAGAGACGACCTGATCGATGCCGTAGATATAGAGAGACGCACCGATGGTAGCGCCAATGGTGATTAGTGTGTTGCTGATCAAGTCGGGGCGGTCCGGCCAGTTGACCTTCCGCATCTCCTTGTTGACGTCGGTGAGATACGCTTGTACTTTATTCATAAGTTGCGTTGGCGGCTTTATAGGATGCCGCCCTGTGATCAGGTCGCGTGAGTGCCGAAGCGTGCCGCACGTGCAGAATAGTGCTGCTGCGTTGCATTCGGTGGTGGCATGGCAGGGCCACGCCGGTGCGCTGCAAGTCTGAAGGGCCCTGAGGCCCTGCGCTGGTGCTGGCACGGGTGGCAGGACTTGAACCCGCAACCTGCGGTTTTGGAGACCGCTGCTCTGCCAGTTGAGCTACACCCGTGTATATAGACCAACAGGCTATACGCAGCGGTGGGTGGGCATGGTCCACATGGGGGAGGACCGAGGGGGCATACCACCGAGCGAGTAGCCTGTTGGTCTGATCAACCGTTGGTTAGTCCAGGATGGTGGTGACCACGCCCGCGCCGACGGTCTTCCCGCCTTCCCGGATCGCAAACCGCTGCCCCGGCTCCATCGCCACCGGCTGTATCAGCTTCACCTTGAACTGCGTGTTGTCTCCCGGCATCACCATCTCTACCTCCGCCGGCAACTCAATGTCGCCCGTCACGTCCGTCGTCCGGAAGTAAAACTGCGGGCGGTACCCCTTGAAGAACGGCGTGTGACGCCCCCCCTCCTCTTTCGAGAGCACGTACACCTCGCACTCAAACTCCCGGTGCGGCGATACCGACCCCGGCTTGCAGATCACCATCCCCCGCTCTATGTCGTCCTTCTTGATCCCGCGCAGGAGCAGGCCCACGTTGTCCCCCGCCTCGCCCGAGTCCAACATCTTCCTGAACATCTCCACGCCCGTGATCGTCGAGGTCTGCTTCTCCTCCCGGATCCCGACCAGCTCCACGTCCTCGCCTACCTCAATCCGGCCGCGCTCGATCCGCCCCGTGGCCACCGTGCCCCGGCCCGTAATCGAGAAGATGTCCTCCACCGGCATCAGGAAGTCCTTGTCCAACTCGCGCTCCGGCGTCGGAATGTAGTCGTCCACCGCCGCCATCAGCTCCATGATCTTGTCCTCCCACTCCTCCTCGCCCTCCAGGGCCAGCAGCGCCGAACCCCGCACCACCGGCGTATCGTCGCCCGGGAACTCGTACTGGTCCAAGAGCTCGCGCACTTCCATGTCCACCAGCTCCAACAGCTCCTCGTCGTCCACCAGGTCCACCTTGTTCAGAAACACCACGATGTAGGGCACCCCCACCTGGCGCGCCAGGAGGATGTGCTCGCGCGTCTGCGGCATCGGACCGTCCGTGGCCGCCACCACCAAAATGGCCCCGTCCATCTGCGCCGCCCCCGTCACCATGTTCTTGACGTAGTCGGCGTGGCCCGGACAGTCCACGTGGGCGTAGTGCCGGTTCTCCGTGGCGTACTCCACGTGCGCTGTCGCAATCGTGATGCCACGCTCGCGCTCTTCCGGCGCGTTGTCAATCGAATCAAAACTGCGGATCTCGTTGGCCGGGTCCTCCACGCGGCGGTTCAGCACCATCGTGATGGCCGCCGTCAACGTCGTCTTCCCGTGATCCACGTGACCAATCGTGCCTATGTTTACGTGCGGCTTTGTGCGCTCAAACGTCTGCTTCGCCATGGGT
>JAAAOI010000058.1 GCA_009908945.1 Bacteroidota bacterium | reverse complement strand
GCCGGCAGTGCTACCGACGCCAACCATCTGCTGGCCGAGCACCTCGTTGAAGGCGGCGCGGCTACGCTTAAAGGCGGTGGAGTTGGCGTTCGCAATGTTGTTACCGATCACGTCCATGCGTACCTGGTGGCTACGCAGCCCAGACATACCGGTGCGGAGAGAGCGAATCATAGAAGTCCTCGTGTTAGGATGTAGGGAAAGAGTCCGCAGCGTCGGTCGGTCGGCTGCGGCCGGCGTCCCGGGTCCGAACAGGTCGGTCGTGGGTCCCGCCGGGGGTGAAGGTGGCTCCGAAGAGCCGGTGGTTCTGGCGTAGAACGACTGGTGAAGAAAAATGCGGTAAACGGGACGTACAGTAGGGCCGGGCGTTACAGCAGTAGCGCGCTGTCAATCTGGGTGAAGGTGCGGTCCTGCATCTCGGTGCGATCCATCGCAGTGATGACCGTCCGGTTGGGCACGTTCACCACAAAGGCCGCATCCTCGCGCAGCATGAGCGCATCGGTGGCGCCCTTGGACTGCAGCTGCTCCAGCCCTTCAATGAGGGCCTGGCGCTCGGCCCCTTCCAGCGAGATCCCGCGCTCTGCGATCCGTTGCCGGGCGTGGGCCGACACCTGGAGGTCGTCGGTGGCCTCTTGCAGCTTGCGTAGCGTTTCCTCGAACGAGCCTTTCTGGGGCTGGTCGGCGCGCTGCTGCCGCTGGAGCTGATCGGGGGCTACCCGCTGGGCGGGATCGACGCGGGAGGCCAGTTGGCGTACATTCATAAGGCTGAAGAAAGCGAGGTGTGCGAGGCGGGGATGCCCATTAGGAGCGCATGGAGCGGACGTCGCTGAGGGGGATGCCGACGTCGCCAATCCAGAGCTTGGTGCCGTCGGTGCCAAAGCTGACACGGTCGACGGTGCCGACGGTCATGGGCTCGGCGGAGACGCGGTTGCCTTGGGCATCGGTCGCGCGCACGGCGAAGGTGTAGGCCCCCGGCGGGGCCGTTGCGCCGGTGTCCATCAGCCCGTTCCAGGGGAAGGCTTGCGGCCCGGCCTGCAGGTCGGTGGCGGTGAAGGTGCGGATCACGTTCCCTTCGCCGTCGCGCACGGTGATCTCAGCCTGAGCCGCCGGCTGGGCCAGGGTGGCCGTCAGCGGCGCCGCGCCGTCACCACTCCACGAGACCGTGTTGCCCTTCGTCTCGATGGTGCGGCCGATGAAGTTGGTGGCGCGGCTGATCTCCATGGTGTTGCGCAGCGCAGCAATTTCCTCGCCCTGCGATTCCATAGAAGTACCGACGGTCTCGCCCAAACCGCTGAGGAGGTCCATCTGCTGCGTCGACCGCTGGTTTAGGGATTGCAACTGCTCTACCGTAGAAAACTGCGCCAACTGTGCAGCAAACTCGTGTCCGTCTTGCGGATTCATCGGGTCCTGGTTGTTGAGCTGGGCCACCAGCATCTTGAGGAAGGCATCACGGCCGAGCCCGCTGTCAAGGGCACCTGTGAATTGGCCGTTGCTGCCCCCGTTGACGGGAGCGGCAGGGTTCATGAAGCTGGAAATATCCATAGGGCTTAAGCGATCCATTCGTGGTTGGCTCCCAGGAGCGCCGCGCGGACGCTGGAGGAAGCGGCAGAAGATAAGGCGTCCGGCTCGATGTCGGCCCCGTCAAGCGGTTGCGATGGGCCGCCGGCGTCGGAGCGGTCGCGCGAGGACTGCCCCTGCGTGTCGTCTTGGAGCGAAAAGTCGACCTGTGTCTGGTACTGGGCCTGGAGCGCGTCCTGGATGCGCCCGGCCTGCACGGCAGCCTGCCCGCGGAGGGCGGGGTCGGTGAAGCCTACGGACACCGCCATGCCATCGTCGTCGCGGCGTGCGCTGACGGTCAGGCTGCCCTGGCCGTCTTCCAGCTGCACCTGCAGCACCTGCCAGCCGTTGTTGAGCGCAAAGGCGCGGGCGGGCTGGCTCATCAAGGTTTTCATCCAGGCGTTCATGGTGGCTTGGGAGGCCCCCGGCGCGGCGGTGCGGCTGGTGGGCGTCGTGCGGGACGGCTTCACCTCAGAGAGGACGCCTTCGAGGGCGTGCCGGAGCAGCTGCGCCTCACCATCGACGTCTTCGGTCGTGGTAACCGTCGGCCGATCTGACGATAGCGTAGCCAGGGCCTCTGATAACGAGGAGCTGAAGTCCGTAGGTGGTAGCGGCAGGCCCGGGGAGGCCGATGCGGAGCCTTTCTGCCGGGCAAGCCGGAGGGCCTGCTGCAAAGCCTGGGCGTCACGGTGGCGTTGCTGCGGATCGGAGTCGCTGCCCTGATCGCCGGTGCCGCCTTCAGCCGAGGGGCGGCCGGTAGGCGCGGCGTCCGCAGAGGACCCAGCGGGCGCGGTGGCGCGGGGCTGGAGCGAGGGGTCCCCGTCTGTACGCAGGACAAGCCCCCCGCCGTCGGTACGGGTAGCGGGTGCTTGCTCGGCGCGTGCCTGTGCGGCGGCTTCGAGGCGCACGTCAGCCGATGCGTCGTCGGGCAGGGCCTCTGCCGGAGGCGCACTCGGGGGCGTCCCCGGCGGCAAACGGCTTGGGGTTGGCGTGAGCTGATCGGGTGCCGGCTGGCCAGCGCTGCGTGGCGTGGCGGTGGAAAGGGGAGGGGCGGCCGATTTCTCGCTCCTGGTGGAGGCGGTCGGTGCTTCTCCTGCGCCATCACGGCCATCCATGTTGGGCGTTACGGAGCCAGCTGCCGGTTGGGGGGAAGGCGGTGTCGTCTCGGTGTCGCCCGGGGCGGCGGGCGCGCCGTCTGGTGCGTAGAGCACAGGGGCGGCGTCCGCCGGGAATGTGGTTGAGGGGCGCGCGGTGGTAGTAGCGGCCGTGCGGGGGGGAACTGGGGTGTTTTCGGCGCTGCGTTCCGTGTTGCTGTCTGCTGCAGGTGCGGTGCGGGCAGTGGCCGCGGTCTGTAGCCGGCGGGCTGCATCGCCGGTCGCGGGCTCTGCAGTTGGTGCGTTGCTGGCCTGCATCCGCTCAGCCGCGGTGCGCTCAGCCGTGGTGCGCTGGGCCTCCGTGCCCTGAGGTGCTGGGCCCTGAGGTGCTGGGCCTTCAGCCGTCGTAGATCCTTCAGCGGCCAGCCGCGTGATGGCTTCCGCTACTGCGGCGGCCGTCGGGGCCGGTGTGGGGGCCGGCGTGGGGGCGGGTTGCGTTGTGGGCTCCAGCGCTGCGAGGCGCCCTGCGTTCGGGCCGGCTGAGGGGCGGGGCGCCTGAGGTGCCAGGGTATCCCTGACGGTGCCGTCCGCCGCGGGCGTCAGCTGTCGTCCTGCTTTCGCGCCCGTGTGTGCCTTGGGATGCCGAACGCGATGGTCGGCCGGCAAGGCCGGATCGTGGGCCGTGGGGCCGCCGGGTTGCGTGTAGCGGGGGGCATCGCTGGGGGCCTGGCCCGTAGACGGTGGATGGCCGTCCTTTCCAGGTGCGGTAGGATCGCTCGGGAGTTGCAGCTGCACCGTCCCGTCCGCTTTCAGGACGAGGTGAGGAGCGTGAGGGGCTGGGGCGCCAGCCTCAGGCGTTTCTTCCGCCGGCCCATCGGTGGCGGTGTCGGCCCCCGTTTCCTTCAGCAGGGCCTCCAGCGAGTGGCGGAGCGCATCTGTCAGGCCATCCGGGAGCCCCTCCGGCCGGCCCCTTGCCTCACCGTCAGTCGCCTGGCGTATCATCCCGTGGAGGGCTTGACGCACATCGCGGGGCGCGTCTTGCAGCGAGCCTCCATCCAGCGTACCGGAGAGCACGGCGGCGAAGGTGCCGCTGGGCCCCGTGGGGGCCGCTTTGGGTGCGGGCTCGTCGGGGGTGGCGGCCCGCAGCATGTGGAACAGCTGCTTCAGTTGCATGGGGCGCTGAGGTTGGGTTAGTTGGCAGCGTTCGGCGCGTCGGCACCGCTGACGCGTTCGTTGATGAAGCGGGCCGCACGCTCGGCGGGCATCGCCTGCAGGAGCCGGGTGCGGTTGCGCCCGGTCGACTCTGCGTAGAGCACCTTCAGCGACGCCATGTCCAGCTCGCGCAGAATAGGTGCCAGCTGTCGGTCGTCGATGCGGGTGAGGGTGGCGCTCAGTTCGGTCATGTCGTCTTTGCGGGCACGCAGGTCGGTGACCTCGCTGCGCAGCAGGGCCAGCTCTTGTTCCAGCGCCTCCTGCGCGCGCATCTTGTCGCGCAGATCAGCGCGGAGGGCAGCGATCGAATCTTCGTGGAGCGTCACCATGTCGGGCTCCAGGGCCTGCAGCAGCGTGGAGTCGAGCACGGCTGTAGAATCGTGTGCGAGGCTGTCCAGGAGAGCGCGGGCGGGGTTTCGGGCGAGCGAGTCGCCATTGGCAAGGTGGAGGGAGTCGGCCGGCATAGCGGTGCTATCGGGCGGGTTCAGGAGCTCGTCAGCAACATCGGGGGCCACCATCGGGAGCAAGAAGAACGCTCCGATCAGCCCAACAGCAAAAGCGATGAGGCTTGCGCCGACCGCCAGCAGTGCTTTTTTGATCATGAGAGGAGCGGATGGTCATGCTGGTGGCGGGTGACAGCTTGCTCATCAAGAAAAGCTTGCTGTGCGTCGCGGAGGGCTTTTGTATGTGCGGCCTGTTCTTCGTCGCGCAGTTCGTAGAGGGCTTCTTCGGCATGCCGTGCTTTGGCGAGGGCACGCCGGGCCTCGCGTTCTTTTTGTTGCAGGTGCTGCAGGGTCTTGCGTGCTTCTGTCACTCGCTGGTGCGCGTGCTGCCGGAAGGCGGCGCTACGGCGGAGGCCCTCCGGGCCCGTGCTACCGTTACGCGGTCCGGCAGCCCGGGCCTCCCGAAGGCGGGCCTCTGCCGCCGCAACCGTTGCGGCCTGAGCTTCTCGTTGGTGCATGGCGCGTGCCAGGACCTGCATGGCGCGCTCAGTGGCCTGCTTGCGCACTTCCAACACAGTGGCGAGTGAAAAGCGGAATGTTTTTTCTGACATGATCTTCCGGTGGGAAAGAGAAGCAGCGGATCGTGGTGGGGCTTTGGGGGGGCGGTGTCTGGATTTACGCGGGCGGCACCTTCGCCAGGACCTGTTGCAGGGCGGCTCCTGGGTCGTCGGGCGGGACCTCCTCGGCGCCCTGCTGCAGGAAGCCTTCCAGCGCCTCGTGGGCGGCGATGGCGCGGTCGGTGGCGGGGTCGCTGCCGTGCTCGTAGGCGCCCACGCGCAAGAGATTCTCCACGTCGCGGTAGTCGGCCAGCAGGCGGCGGGCGCGGTTGGCGGCCTCCCGCGCCGCGGCGGTCGTCACGCGCGGCATCACGCGGCTGACGCTCTGCAGCACATCCAGCGCCGGGTAGTGGTTGGCGTGGGCCAGCGCGCGGGAGAGCACGAAGTGGCCGTCCAAGATGCCGCGCACGGCATCGCTGACGGGTTCGTTCATGTCGTCGCCATCGACCAGCACCGTGAAGATGCCGGTGATGGAGCCCGTAGCACCGGGGCCGGCGCGCTCCAGCAGGCGCGGCAGCAGGGCAAAGACGCTGGGCGTGTAGCCCCGCGTGGTGGGCGGCTCGCCAATGGCCAGACCGATCTCGCGCTGGGCCATGGCCACCCGGGTTATGGAGTCCATCATCAGCAGGACGTCCTTGCCCTGATCGCGGAAGTGCTCGGCAATCCCCATGGCCACGCTGGCGCCCTTGACGCGCATCATAGCGGCCTGGTCGCTGGTAACGGCCACCACCACGGAGCGCTGTAGGCTTTCCGGCCCGAGGCTGTCGTGGATGAACTCGCGCACCTCGCGGCCCCGCTCGCCGATAAGGGCAATCACGTTGACATCGGCCTGGGCGCGGCGAGCGATCATGCCCAGCAGCGTACTCTTCCCAACGCCGGAGCCGGCAAAGATCCCCACACGCTGCCCGCGCCCCATCGTGAGGAACGCGTCGATGGCGCGGATGCCGGTGTGCATGGGGGTGTCGATGAGCTGCCGCTCCATGGGCGAGGGTGGGTCGGCGTGTACAGGCTGCTCGCCGTGGACCATGAGCGGGCCTTGGCCATCGATGGGATCGCCGCCAGCGTTGATGACGCGGCCCAGCAGCCCGCCCCCTACCTTTACGGTAAGCGGAAGGTTGGCCCGCTCCACAAGGCAGCCGGCGCGCAGGCCCGTCGTTTCGTCGAGTGGCATCAGCACGGTGTTGGCGCCCTCCACGCCTACCACCTCCGCCTTCACGCGGCGCTCGTTTGGGCTGCGGCCATCGCGGATGTAGCACAACTCGCCCACGGCCGCATTCAGCCCGCTCACCTTGATGAGCAGGCCCACAATGGACTGCACCCGCCCGAAGCGCTGGGGGCGGGTGGGGGTGTCGGCCACCGTGTCGATGCAATGCGAGAGGAAAGCCATAGCTCAGGTATCGTCGCGAGAGGCAGAGGGGGCAGAAGCAGAGGGGGCAGAAGCAGAGGGTCCGGCGGGCGGCGGCACGTTGCGTTGGCTGCGGGCCGGTGCTGCGGGTTTTTCTTGCTGCTTTTCCTGCTCCGCCTGCTGGGCTTTCTGCTGTTGCATCAGCTCTAACAGGCCGAGGCGGCGCTGCAGCGTCTGGATCATCTCTTCGCGGACGTGGCGCATGCTGGCGTTAGCGGCCTTCACCTCCCAGTCGCCCTCCCGAAAGGCGGGGTCGGGGTTCCAGCGGAGGTCGTCGTGGGTGCCGCTCAACAGTTCGGTGGTGCCGTCCTCTTGCAGCCGCAGGTAGTCAACGGGGTGGAGGGAGATGCGCAGCGGTGGGGTGCCGGCCAGCGCATCCAGGGCTTCGGTGAGCGCGCGGCGGGTGGTGCCCTTGAGGGTGTCGGGCAGCGGCCCATCCAGCACCGCCTCGGCCACGTCAAAGGCGAGCGTAGCCAGCAGCGGCTCACAATCGTCCAGAAACTCGTCCCACCGGGCTGTGAGGCGTTCGGCGGTGGTGGTGAGGTGCTGCGTGTGGGCCGCTACCTCTGCCTCCATCGCCTCGCGTGCGGCAGCCTCGCCGGCAGCATAGGCCTCAGCGCGCGCCTGTTCGAGGGCCTGCTCCTGCTCTTCGGCCCAGGCGGCACGCGCGTCGGCCAGCTGCTCTTCGATCGTGGGCTCGGGCGGCGCCTCGTCCGTCGGTTCGTCGGCTGGCGCGTCGGCCGGCGGCGGCAGCGGGTGCGCAGGCAGCGCGTCAAAGGCTGGGATCTCAAACGGATCGGCCTGCAGCACGGTGCGCTCCCGCTCCAGCACATGGCCGGGCACCAGGGCGGGTGGCGCCTCGGCGGGGCCGTCCTTCAGCCCCGTAGCCTGGCGGGGGATGCGCTGGGGACGGGCAAAGCCCTCATCCGTAGCCTCTATGGTACGGGCCCGCTGCACCGCGCGGTCGCGGGCCTTGATGACGCGGGGAGATGCAGGAGTGTTGGACATACGAAGCGAAACGATGGACCGAGGAAGGGGGGTGGGCTGCGGAGCTTATGCGGTTAGATGAGCTGATCTTCGCCAGCTCCGGAGAGCACGATCTCCTCGCGCTCCTCCAGCTCCTGTGCGATGTCCAGGATGCGTCGCTGCGCTTCGTCTACATCGCTCACACGCACAGGCCCCATCAGGTCGATCTCCTCGCGCAGCGTCTCGGACACGCGGTCGGACACGTTGGAGAACACCTTTTCTTTGAGCGCTTCCGGAGCGGCCTTCAGGCTGAGGGCAAGGTCTTTCTGCTCGACCTCTTGGAGGAGCGTCTGCAGGTCCTGGTTGGATACCTGTACGAGGTCGTCGAAAACGAACATGAGGTTCTTGATATCCGTCGCCAGGTCGCCGTCCTGATCACGGATGGCGTCGATGATGGAGCGCTCGGAGGTGCGGCTGACGCTGTTGAGGATCTCGGCGACCTTGTCGATACCTCCGGTGACGCTGAGTTCGGCGCCAAACACAGAACCAATTTGCTGCCGGATCACATCCTCGATGTCTTGCAGCAGTTCCGGCGAGGTCTTGCCCATCGTAGCCAACCGGTACATAATCTGGTTCTGCCGGTCGGTAGGCAGGCTGGAGATGATGTCGGCCGCCTTGCGCGGGTTCAGGTTGGCCAGGATGAGGGCAGCGGTCTGCGGATGTTCGTTTTGGAGGAAGTTGGTGAGCTGGGTGGTCTCCACGGTCTGCAGCAGGTGAAAGGCCGAGACCTCCATGGCCGCTTCCACCTTCATCATGATCTCCTCGGCGCGGCGGCCCCCGAGCGCGCCTTCCAGTACCTCGCGGGCGAAGTTGGTGCCGCCCTGCGCCACGTAGTCGCGGGCCATAGAGGTATCGCGGTACTCCAGGAGTACGTCCTCCACGATCTCGCTGGACACGTTGCGCATCTGCGCGATGGCGATGGAGATAGCCTCCACCTCCTTATCCTCCAGTGCCCGGAGGACGCTACTGGAAATCTCCGTCCCTAAGGCGATGAGCAGCACTGCAGATTTTTGGGCGCCGGTCAGGTCGTGCACCGTCAGGGGCTGCGCCCCGGGCAAGGGCCGGTCAGGAACGTCGGTGGAGGGCATGGGGGAACCGCGGGTTATGATGAGGGGCGATGCCGAACGGGGAGCGATGCCGAACGGAGGCTATGCCGAACGGAGGCTATGCCGAGAGGCGTTGTTGCAAGTCGTCGTTTAGCCAGGAGCGAATTAGCTCGGCCGTATCCTCGGGCTGCTCCTTCACTTGCTCTTTGATCTCCTCGTACATCACATGCTTGGCCTTGAGGCGTTTGCGGGCTTCGGCCGACAGCTTATTGCTGTAGACGTCGTCCAGCAGTTCCTCGTTGGAGAGGTCATCCCCGGAGGTGCCGTCGGTCAGGGTCGGGGTCTCGTCGGCGGCGCCATCGCCGGCCGGGTCGCCTTCGGCCAGTTTCTTCTGCTCGTTGAGTGGCGTATTGAGGCGCAGCGGCTGGTCCAGGTCGGTGAGGCGCATGGCGGCAGAACGGATCAGCCAGACGGCCAGCAGGAGGGCGATCAGGATCAGGCCGTAGCGGAGGTAGAGCCGGATCTGTTCATGGCGTTGCTGCTGCTGAAACTGTGCGCCCAGGGCGGCGTCGAGGCTGGTGTCGAAGCGTGTTTGCTGAATGGTGAAGGCATCGCCTCGGGCGTCGTCAAAACCGACGGCATTTTTGATGAGGGCCTCGATCTCTTCCAACTCCTCGGCCTCAAACGGGGTAGCTTCAGGCGCCTCCTCCGGGTCCTCCGCGTCCTCGGCGTCGTCGAGGTTGGCCTGCTGCATCGGCGCAGGCCGATGGTTTAAGATGACCGATACCGTGAGCCGGGAGATTTGGCCGGGAGCGCTCTCCGAGCGGGTGCGCGTGCGGGAGAGGTCGTAGTTGCGGACGAGCGAGCTGGCGTTGTCGCCCCCGACGCCCTCTTCGTCCAGGCGCTCCTCGCTGATGACGGTGGAGGTTTCCGGGTCGATGGCCTCGCTCTCGCTCACCTCCCGGCTGAAGTCGAGCCGGCTGGAAACGCGCACGATGGCGTTCCCGGGGCCGACGACGCGGTCCAGCATCGACTGTCCTTTTTCGGTCAGGTGCTCCTCTACCCTGCGCTGGAGGCGCAACTGGTTGGAGGTGAGGGCGGCGTCCTGGTCGCCAGCGTCGGGGCTGGAGAGCATGTTGCCCCGGGTGTCCAGCACGGTCACATCCTCCCGGTTCATGCCCTCCACGCCGCCGGCCACGAGGGCCGTGATGCCGTTGATCTGGGCGCGGGAGAGGCCGCCGCCGTTGCTTAGCTGCACAACCACCGACGCGGTAGGCTTGGCCTGCGCCTCCCGAAACGCGCTCCGCTCCGGCATCACGAGGTGTACGCGGGCCGACTCTACCTGGCTGATGTTGGCGATGGTGCGCGCCATCTCGCCCTCCAGTGCGCGGTTGCGGTTCAGGCGCTGCATGAAGTCGGTCATCCCGATGGTGCCTTCATCAAACAGCTCGTAGCCCGTCTGCCCGCGGGAGATCATGCCCTCGCCGGCAAAGCGGAGGCGCAGCTCGTGCATCTGCTCGCGCGGGACGTACACGGCCGTACCGTCTTCGCGCAGCTGGAAGGCGATGTTGTCGGCGCGCAGGTTCTCGACGATACGGTTGGCGTCGCCCGAGTCGAGGTTGCGGAAGAGCAACCCGTAGTCGGGCTGGCTGGCCCACTGCGCCACCAGCACCAGGATCAGCGTGCCGCCGATAATGACGGTGCCGAGGGCAATCCGCTGCCCGATGCTCAGCCGCTGCAAAAACTGCAGCGTGTTTTCAAAGGCGGAGTTCATGAAGGGTGGGGATGGCGGAGCAAACGATTACAGCGAAGGGAACGACACGACGAAGCGCGCGGCGATCGAGGTTAGACCTGCATCCGCATCAGCTCCTGATAAGTCTCCAGCGAGCGGTTGCGGACCTCCGTCATGAGCTGGAAGTGCAGCTTCGCCTGGTTCATGCTGATCATGACTTCGTGCAGGTTTTCGGTTTCGCCGGCCACGAACGCCTCAATGTTCTGATCGGCCAGCTTTTGCGCGCCGTCTACGCTGTCGATGGCATTGGCGAGCGTTTTGGTGAAGCTGGGCGTATCGTCCTGATCGTCGAACTGGGGCGCAGGAAGCTGCCGCTCGGGGCCGGGCGGGGCCTGCTGGACGCGCTGGAGTTGGGAGATATTCATAGGGGGAGGGCTAAAGCTATCCGCGGACATCGAGGCGGCTGCCGAGGGCGTCCGGCGTCACGTCCCGGGCGCTGCTATCGGGGCCGTAGAGGCGAAGCGAGAGCTTCTGCGATTCGGGGAAGTACCGGTCCACCATGCGCTGTTCCTCGGGGGCCAGGCCGTTGGCGGCGGCGCGGGCGGCCAGGTCGCCGGCCTTTACATCCTGGGTCGCCTCCGGCGACGATGCCCCGTCGGCCGGCGCGTTGGGCGGGGCCTGCGGCGTCTGCTGCGGCCGGTAGGCCTGCAGTGAAGCGGGCGAGGGGTTGATTCCGTTGGTCATGAGGAGGGGCTACCGAGTCAACAAAACAAGTGAACAAACAAAGGGGCCCTGCACGCTACATTTCAAGGGTGCGCTTGATGGTTTCCTTCGCGGCTTCCAGCGCGGTCAGGTTGGCCTCGTAGATGCGGTTGGCCGAGATCATGCGCGTCATCTCTTCCACCACATTGACGTCGGGGTAGCGCACGTAGCCGTTTTCGTCCGCATGTGGATGGGTGGGGTCGTATTCGAGGCGCTCAGCCTCGATCTCCTCGATCTCGGTGAGCGGCCCCAGGTTTTGGTCAGCCAGCTTGCGGCGGAGCGCCGGGCCTTCCATGTGGCGCCTGTCGGCGCGCTGGAGTTCGCCCTGCCGGGCATTCAGGAGGCGCGCAAAACGCTGATGCCGGCCGCCATCGGGCATCTCGTGCACCGCCCGCTTGATCGCGTAAGGGTCACCGTCTTCGGTGCGGGTGGTCTGCGCGTTGGCCATGTTTTCGGTGGCGGCGCCCAGGGCGCGGCGCTGGGCCTCCAGGCCGCGAGCGGTGACACGAAAGACAGAAAAGTGCCGGTTGTCTGTAATCATAGAAGCAGAAGCGAGCGCGTCAGGAGAGAATCAGCGTAGCGGGTGGAGGTTAGGAGGGCTGCCCGGTAATGCCCGTGCGCATCAGGTCGAAATGCTCGCGCAGGGCGCGGGTGGCCAGCTGCGTGCGCATCTGCGTATCGGCCAGCTCCATCATTTCATCTTCCAGGATGGGCGCCTCCTCCTCAACCTGCATCTGCGCCTTCACGTCGGTAACGTTGCGCAGGGAGGGGACCTGGTACCGCACGTTCTGGAGCTCGTCTTCAAACGAGACGCTCTTGCGCTGATACCCGGGGGTGTCGAGGTTGGCAATGTTGGTATTGGTGGCCTGCATGCGCTGCTCGTAGGCCTGCATCGCATTGCGCAGCAACCCAAGTTTGATCGTCTCCATGCGAGGGTTCCAGTAAAGAGGTCATAAATGATGGGCAGGGGCAACCCATAACAAGCCCTGTGCCACGTGCGGGGCCGTTGCCCCAACCTGCCGTTTGCGTGTCGTTAGCGGAGGAAAGCGTCGTCCCCAGCCCTATGCGCCAATGGCTTAGGTCGTGGGGTAGCGGTCGGACGGAAAGGAACCCATGGGAGCGGCCGGAAACTCTTTCCCGGGCGCCCGAAGCGGTGCCCCTCCGGACGCCCGGCGCCCCGAAGCCCGGCGAAGGTTTAAGGGCGAATGAAGCCCCTGAGCGGCCTTCAGCCGCCGCGGGCTTTGGGGCGTGTCAGAGTGGAACGGTTTTGCCACGGTGTCACCATCACACCATGGCGCGCCGCGCAGCAGGGCGTGCCCCTCACCATTCGTTTCCCTCGTGTTGTACGCTCCGCTTCTTTTATGACATCTACGCACGCGTCGTCGGAGACAAGCCCCGACCCTGCGCTTTCCCCGGCGGCGCAAGCGGCCTACGAGCAGGCCATCGAAAACCTCTCGGGCATCCTGGCGCATCGGCTCCGCAGCTTTGTCTCCAGCATTGAAGGCTTTGCCGACCTGCTAACCGTGACGCTCGATTCGCCCGACCAGCGCGACATGGCGCTGCGCATCTTTGAAGGGGCGGCCCACATCGAGCGTATCCTGGCCGACCTGCAGCACTACAGCCAGCGGCCCGATCCGGTGCTACAGCCCATCCCGCTCGGGCGCTTCCTGGACGAAGTGCGCACGATGATCGGCGAGGAGGCTGATGACCGGGTGTACATCACAGCCGCTGCCGAGGGCGAGCTTTACGCCGACCCGCTGCTGCTCCGCCAGGCCCTGTGGATGGTCCTCCAGAACGCGTTGGATGCCACGGATGCCTCCGCGCCGGTGCTGCTGGACGTGGCCCGCCGCGCCGATACCCTGCAGTTTGAAGTGTGGAACGAGGGCCTCATCGCCGCGGACCCGCCTGAGGTCATCTTCCAGCCGTTCTACACCACCAAGGCGCAAAACCTGGGCGTGGGGCTGCCGCTGGCCCGGCGCGTGGTGCAGGCCCATGGCGGCGACCTCTGGCTCGCGTACACCGATCCGGAAGAAGGCACGGCCTTCGGGCTTACCGTGCCGGCCACGCCCGATGCCGCTGCGCCCGCCCTCCCTCCGGCCTCGGCCCCCTCCCTGCAGGGCGAGGCCTGAGCCCCCCATCCCCATCGTCTCATCTCTTGACCGTTCCCAGCTTCTATGTCTGCATCTGCTACCCCCTCGCCGAACCCGCACCTGCTGTTTGTTGATGATGAGCACCTGCTCCATAACGTGCTGACCCGGCTGTTTGCGCGGCATCAGATCGATGTTACCTGCTGCTCGGACGCGGCTACCGCTATCGAGAAGCTGGATGCGGAGGCCTTTGATCTGGTGATTACCGATTTCAAGATGCCGCAGATGGACGGGCTGGAGCTGCTGGCCCACATCCGCAAGACGCATCCGCAGATGCGGGCCATTATGATTACGGCGCACGGGAGCATTCAGCATGCGGTGCGCTCGATGCGGCACGGGGCCATCGACTACATCCCCAAACCGTTTAGCACCACCGAGCTCGTGGACCGGGTGAAAAAGCTCCTGGCTGCACCGGTAGCAGACGAAGCAGCGCCTGCGCCCGCCTCGGGGGCTGCATCTGCGTCAGCCCCACCCAAACCGAAGGCGTCGTCGCGGAC
>JAAAOI010000067.1 GCA_009908945.1 Bacteroidota bacterium | reverse complement strand
CTTCTCCCCAGTTTACGACCGTACATTCCAGTGAATGCTTTGCAGCCGCAGCATCAGTTAGCAGCGCGGTGACACGCTCCCATCCAAGCTCTTTCCCGAAATAAGCCAGGAGCGCAAAGCTATCACGTACGACGGTCTTCAGGGGTGCGCTCTTGCTTACGCTCATCGAGCAGCGCCTACGTTGCCTTTCCTTTACCACGTAAGAGTCCTGCATGCTGCACGAAGGCGTGCTCCGTCAGCAGGCGAACGACCACGCCATCGTCCGTTTCGGTGATAACGACCTTCATTCCCTGCTCGAAGCCAAGCTTCCGCCGCAGCGGCGCTGGGATTACGATCTGGCCTTTCTGTGTGACGGTGGATGTATGCATCTTTTTCGATGTGTATTACGAAGTCTACGGTGTATCACGTGCTCCCGTGATAGCTTTGTTTCTGTGGTGTTGGGGGGCTGAGATGCGCGTGTTGGGGTATCAAGGTGCCCTCATAGCCCCATGTTGAACGAGCGGCCGCGAGGACAACATCTCTTTCCCTAAGGCAGACCCTATATCTCGTCGCGTCCGTCCCGGGCGCGACGCACCCGCGGAGCCGTCTCGGCTCCAAATTGGCGCGGCTTTACCATCGAGCAGTGTTCTTGGACTGAGGCAGTCCGGCGTGCGCGTGATCCCCGAGGTCGAGGATATGGGGGAAGCCCGTCTTGCCTCAAAGCAGGTTGCGCCGTGTAACCACGATAGCATCCCTCAGGAGATGCTTCGCTGCCGCTCAGCATGACGCAGGGAGAATGGTGGCGCTTCCCTCACCGATACCGCGCCATCCACGCCAGTATGTGGTCCACCTTGGCGATGAGTTGGCTCGGGCGGGCGGCCATGTTATGGTAGGAGTTGGGAAGCGCCAAGCTCATTATACAAACAACGGTAGCAATCAGGTTACACCGAGTAAGATGATGTAAGATGTTGCAGGTGAGATCACGTGATTGAAGGCAAACATGGCTCCCTGCCAACCAGCCTTAATCCTGTTTGAGGTTTTCGAACAGGCGTTCGACTGCCAAGATGCAGCGCCTTAGGCTTTCAGCTTGCCGGGCAGCTTTCTCTACGCTCCACATGGACCGTATGAAACGAATCATCTCATCGGTGTAGGCGGGACCTTCCGTCGCCGTGGACCCTGCTGGCGGCACGAGTAATCTGCGAATCGTTCCGTTGCGCGACGATCTGGCGAGGTTGATAAGGGTTTGCTTTGGGTCCAGCACCTGCTCTGGATGCCGAGGGATCTTCTGCTTGCTAACCGACAGAAACTGTGCGATCATGGCGCGGTCGGCCATTAACCAACTCTCAATCTCACGGACAACCAAACGAAAGATCATCTGTGGGTGAGCAGAAGGAAGCCACTTGTTGCGCGCCGCTACCACGCAATCCTCTCCTGTATCCATGAAGTCTACGAGTGCCAGGATGGGCATGCCCGCCGCCGCCCGGTTGAATGCGGATAATTTCTTCTCAATATATCCGAAGCCCCTGTTTCCATAAACGGCGTGGACTTCCCCACCCACGTACTCAACGATTTGCCGGCCAACGGCTCCATCTAACCGTCCCTCTACGAGTAGTCCAAATGGGGCCATGGTCAAAATTCGAATACCATTTGACCATTGTCCGGCGCAGTCTTCGGTAGCAACACATCCGCTGGTGTCAATCCCTGCCGCAGCATAGCCTCCTCCTGCGCATCCGTCCCTACAAGTACGGAGCCTTCCATGCTGGGCTTGATGCGTAACACCTCGTGTGCACTTATGCCCTTGTCATTAAGCAATACTTCGGAATGGGTACTAATTAAGAGCTGACGGGCCTCGGACAGCGGCTTGTTTTTTCGCATACGACGAATTTCCTCCTGCAACTGAGCAAGCATCGGAGGGAGGGCGCTTACAACAGCTTTGTGAAGCGATAACTCAGGCTCTTCTAAAAGTAGGGGACCATCGCCTTCAAACATTGCCCACATAAGGCCAAGTAGACGAAGGGTGCCGTCCGAAAACTGCGACTCGTCCTGCCGAGCGTCGTGCGGCCGCCAGTGCTCAAATCGACCGACGAGGTGAGGTGTCCCCTGCTTGTCCATTTCTACCTCAAGACTCTTCAGCTGAGGCACAGCCTTACCCAGCACCATGCTGATGCGCCGAAGCCAAGCTTCGCGCGTCCGCTGGTTCGTGTCCCAGAGGCGCTGCAGAAAATCCCTGCCGAAGGGGTCGTCTTGAATGGGACGCGGGGAGAATCCTTGTGGATCTCGAACCACCTGCGGAATAATATGCTGGTAGGATACGGAGCGAAAAAAGTCGGCGACCTCCCGAAACTCTTGGTTGGCAATAATCTGCTCAAGGGCCGTTTGCGTGAGCCTCAACGGATCACTTTCGTCTTCCGCATTCGGACGCTTCTCAATGGTTACATCGCGCTGTAAATCGCGAACGATTTCCTCTCGCACCAACGGCGTCCGCTGCGCGTCTTGATTGAAGGTGAGGCCATACTCCCAAAGCGGTGTGCTGTCGTTAGCGCTGATACGAACGCGAATGGCCACTGCTGGGCTCTGCCGCGCTGCCAAGCACCGAATGCGAGACACGCCCCCGCGCTTTTCGACCGCTGTGCTCAGTCCCTCCGAAGCCACGTCTCGCAGAAAGCGAAAAGCGTCCAAAAGATTAGACTTACCTGAGGCGTTGGGCCCGATGATGAACATCCGCCCCGCAAGATCGGCCTCGGCCTGCTTAAAGTTTTTCCAGTTCTGCAGTGCTATATGGCTGACGTGCATGGCAAGAGCCCTCGTGCCCCGTCCGGTTTAAAATCCTGACATTACTACCGCCTCTCTCAACAGGCGTTCGTGAGATCACCCTTTTGGGTACACTTCTTTATCGATACCGCTCCATCCACGCGAGAATGTGGTCCACTTTAGCGATGAGCTGGCTGGGGCGGTTGGCTATGAAGTGGTAAGAGCCGGGGAGCTCCACGTAGATGGTGTCGACCTTGCGCTGCTGGAGCGCGTGGTAGAGCTGCTTGGCTTCCCAGGTAGGCGTGCGCAGGTCCTCCGCTCCGAGAATGAGCATCGTGGGCGTCTCCACGTTTGCTACCAGCGAGATCGGCGAGACCTCCCAGTAGGCCATCGGGTTCTCCCACGTCCAGCCCGGATAGCGGTAGTTCGCGTAGCCGTACCAGTTATCGGCCGCGAGCGTCTTGCTGATCCAGTTCATCACCGGCTTTTGCACGGCCGCGGCCTGGAAGCGGTTGGTCTGCCCCACAATCCATGCGGTGGAAGTGCCGCCCGCGCTGCCGCCGGTCACGTAGAGGCTATCCTCCGACGCCACCCCATCGGCCACCAGGCGGTCGACGCCGTCCATGATATCCTGGTACTCGCCGCCGGAGAAGTCGTGGTAGAGCTCATTGCCAAAATCCTCCCCGTAGCTGGTGCTGCCGCGCGCGTTCGGGTAGAAGACCACGTAGCCGGCTGCCGCGTAGAGCAGCACCTCCGGCGCGAAGCGATCGCCGTAATTGGTGATGGGTCCGCCGTGGATCTCCACCATCAGCGGGTAGGGGCGGTTGGCGTCATAACCCGGCGGCTTCACCACCCACCCGTGGATGTCGAGCCCGTCCTTCGTCGACGCGTACCGGATTTCCTCAACGGTGCCGAGATCGCGGCGGCTCAGCAGCGCCCCGTTCAGATCGGAGACGAGTTCCACCTCACCACCGCGTTGCACGATGCCGAGTTCGGCCGGATAGAAGGGTGTGGTCTGGTTGAGGGCGATGGTGCCATTGGCCGCCACCGAGAAATCCGCGCTCCCGCCGTACGGCCGACCGATGGAGGTGCCGCCCATATTGCCCGCTACCTCGGTGAGCGTGCCATCCGGCACCACGTGTCCGAGCTTGCTGTTGCCCTCATCATCGTATTGCACGTACAGCCCATCGCCGTTCGCATCCCAGGCGGCCGTCACCTCGCGAACGTTCGAGCCGTCACGATCCATCAGGTAGAGGTGGGTCACCTGATAGGTTTGCACCTGGTCCTCGTAGCCGAGGTACGCGATGGTCTGGCCGTCGGGCGAGACGCGCGGCGTGTGGTTCGGCCCGAAGCGGTCCGTCAACTGCTCGATGGTGCCGTCGTCGACTGCGACCGAATACAGTTCCGTATTGCGAAATTCGTGCGCCCAGTCTTCGTTTCGATTGGCAGAGAAGATGAGATGCTCGCCGTCGGGCGTCCACGCGGGGCCGCTGCTGTGGTGGAAATCGCCGGAGGTGACCTGCCGGGCCGCCCCGCCATCGGCTGCAACCACAAACACGTGATCGAAGCCGTAATCCAGAATCCCGACGCCATCCAACTCATGATTCAGGCGCGTCTCCACGCGCGGCGGATCGGCCCACGCGGCACCCTCGGGCGCATCGGGCGGCGATACCAGCTGCGGTTCGGGCTCGGGCACCAGCATGGAGAACGCCAGCTGCTCGCCGTTGGGCGACCACGTGAGGCCGCTGGGCGACTTCTCCAGTTGCGTGATTTTGGCCGTCGTGTGGCGGTCGACGTAGTGGATGAAGATCTCTGTGCCCTCATCGTCGGTGCTGCTCGTGAACGCGATGCGGGTGCCATCGGGCGACCACCGGGGGCTGGACTCATCGGTCGCGCGGCTGGTCAGCTTCTCGTGGCCGGTGCCGTCGGCGTTCATCATCCAGAGGGCAGACGTCCGGCGGTCCTCCATGATGTCCATGCCCCGGCGCACGTACACCACCTGCTCACCGTCAGGCGAGATTTGTGGGTCTTCCACCCATTCGAGATCAAACACATCCATCCGGTCGAACGGCTGGAGGTCCTGCGCCAGCGCGGCGGGCAGCGAAAGCAGACAGACGAGAAGAGCAACGGCGGAGGTACGAAGCATTGGAAAGCGGAGAAGCGTGGGACTCGGGCGGCCTTACCAAGAACGGGCGTGCGGGGCGGGGAGTCAACCGTAAATCCGCTTCGCTATCGCCTGGTGCTGTGCTCTTCCAACCATGGCGCCAGTGCGTCTGCCTCGATGTCGCCTGCCGCTACGCCCTCAATGACAGAAACAGTCTCTGCTTCCGGCGGATGCAGAGCAAGCCCGTTGCGAAAGAGAAACGCCCGGGCCGCCAGCAGTCCCGCGCGCTTATTTCCATCCACGAAGGGGTGGTTCTTAATCAACCGGTGCGCATAGATCGCCGCCAGGTCAAAAAGTGAGGCGCCCTCGTTGTAGGATAGATATTTCGTGGCCGGTCCAAGGCGCTCTCAAGCAGGCCCTCGTCGCGAATCCCCGGCGCTCCGCCAAAGCGATGCAACGACTCCGCATGAAGCGTCTGGACAAGTTTTTCCGAAAGCCACTTCGGGTCCGTCATCGATCATTCGGCCAACTTCTTGAACGCGTTCCGATGCGTATCCATGAAAACGCGCGCATCCTCTGCAGCCTCGGCCCATTCGGGGCCGTGGGGTGTCGGGCGAATGCCCTCTGGGGTCTGAACCACAAACAGCGTGTGGCCCTCCTCGCCGTTAAGCGCGTCGAGCGTCTCCTTGGGAAGGATCAGCCCGAGCGAATTGCCCACCTTTCGAACTTTCAGAGACGTACTCATTGTGCAAAACCCCTTTCGTATAACGTATGTTATAATACACTCGAATCAATAATTGGATTTGGGGTTTCCGTGATGTATCTGGCCCCACTTCCCTTGCCTTCCCAGCACAACCGTTAAATGAAGCGACAGATGACTTCCCGGCCAACCATTCGGGGTACCGGACAGGCCATGGTCCTCAATATTCCTCACGACGCCTTTCGTCTACGGCCGGCTATCGCCGGCCTGCGCTCAAGGTGACGTGAGGTGAGTGGCGACCGATGGGCATCCGTGCAAGGTGACGTGAGGTGAGTGGCGACCGATGGGCATCCGTGCAAGGTGACGTGAGGTGAGTGGCGACCGATGGGCATTCGCGGGCAAGATGCACGCTCTCAGTTACGCACCAACACCCTGCACTAAACTTCAGCGCACACCTCGTCATGCTGAACGCGGTGAGCGTAGTGAACGAAGACGAAGCATGCGCCCGGTGCCGCGAGGCTGGAAGACGAGGCATGAGCGCGAGGCCGCTGATATGAAGCGCCACCTATCGGTTGGATACAGGCCGCTCCCCTACACGTTAAGTGCTACACCGGCGTGCAGTGCCGCCTGATAGACGAAAGAGCCGCTCTGCGGCTCAGCCTGCATCCTCCGTCACGTACCACTGGAAGGTGGCCTGCATGACGCGCGTGTCGTCCGCCATAGTGACGACCGCGTCAATGGGCAGGAGGGCGCGGCCGCGGCTGTTGAAGGTATCCAAAAACGCCTCCACGGCTTCGTCGGACACGGCAGGACGGGCCTGCAGCGTACCGGTAGCGGCGGAGCGGTACTTCACCTCGGCCCGGCGCAGCACCGTCAGCACGTCGGCGAAGCGTGGCCCGAACACCTCGATGATGCGGTTGCCGCTGCAGCACTCGGCCAGCGTGTAGAGGGCGCCCGCATGCACTGTCCCGATATGGTTGGCGCAGTCCGCTGAGGCGGGCAACACCATCGTGCGCGGCTCCTCCGCGTGGCGGTGGATGCCCAAGAGTTGCGCAAACGGAAGCGTGGTGATGTCGAGCGACATGGAGCGGAAGGGAGTGGTCGGGGCGAGGGAGAGCACCGATCAGGCAGCAGAGGCCGCATCGGCTGTGGCGCTCACGGGAAGGTGGCCGTGTGCGTAGAGCGTCAGGCTCTTCTCGAACGTCCCGGTCCAGCTGTATTGCGCTTCTGCGTGGGCGCGCGCCGCCGCGCTGAGGCGCGGTTGATCGGTGGCTACGTCTACGATGTGCGCTGCCATCGCTTCGACGTCGTCCACGGGCGCCAGGCGGCCGACGGTGTCCGGGACGCGTTCGGTGAGGGCCCCGGCGTCCACCCCTACGACGGGCAACCCACAGGCCTGCGCCTCCGCTACCGAGAAGCCAAACGTTTCATGTGGGCCGGCGGTCACGTACATGTCAGCGGTTGCCAGGTGGGCGGCCAGCGTGCGGCGGTCGCGCAGGTGGCCCACGGTGCGGAGGGGCGCCCCGGCTTTTTGCTGTCGCCGCAAGGCCTCCCGCAGCGGGCCTTCGCCGGCCAGTACGAGCAGTGCAGGCTGGCTACGGTTAACGTAGCGGGTGGCCGCGACGAGCGTGCGAATGTGTTTCTCGCGGTCCAGCCGTCCGGCATAAAACAGCATCAGCGTGTCATGTGAGATGCCCAAGCGCGCCCGGAGCGACTGGTCGGCTTGGGTGGGATGGAACAGGTCCAGGTCCACCCCGGGGCGCAGCACGTACGGGGAGGACACACCCATCATGCGGAGGCGGGCAGCCTGCCGGGGCGAGGGCGCCAGCGCCAGGTCGCACCGGCGAAAGATGTGGCCCATGTAACGCTCGGCCAGGCGCTTCAGCGGGGTCGCCACCCGGTCCCCGAGGCGCTTGCGCACGGGCGCGCCGATGTAGGCCTCAGGGATGTCGGTGAAGAAGTACCCCGCCAGCCGGACGTCGGGATGGGTGGCCCGGTAGGCCAGGGCTGCCCAGGGCTCCAGGTACCAGCTGTGCAGCTCAATCACGTCCGGGGTTACCCGCGCCAGGGCACCCTGGATCTTTTTTCGGCTGGTAAAGAAGCGATAGGGGGCCGCCCCCGGAATGGTCGGCGCACGCAACCGGAGGGTACGCCAGCCAGGGCCTTCCTCAACGCTGTCTTCAGCGCCCGGTGCGATCAGTACATGCGTGTGGTCGGTATGCTCGCGCAGGTAAGCTCGCTTGGCGTCGATGTACGTGCGGATGCCGCCGCTCGTTGGCGTATACGCGTGGGTCAGGTCGCAAATGATCATGAGCGGTGGCTCATTCGAGAACAGGGTCTTATTGAGGGAGACGAACGCACCGCATCCGGGAAGGATCGCTGCCGTTCCTGATGCGGAGGGTTTAACCGTCCGCAACGCGCCCCGTGTCCGCCCATGGGGGGCGGAAGGGTGGGGGCTTACGCAGGTTTGTCGCGGAGCGCCGAAGCCTCGTCGGGTGGGGGTAGGTACTGCCGGGCAACGGCACTCCCGGCGCTGGCCAGCAGGGCGGCGCCAAAGATAAGGAGCAAGGTGATGGCGGTGAAGTAGTCGACGCCCCATTGCTGCTGAAAGGCAAATAGCCGGGCATCGGGCACGCGCGGAAAAATACCGACAATAATGAGCACCACCCCCAGGAGCCGCGTGGTGACTCCGGCGGCCAATCCACTGATGGCGCCGATGCGGGCGGCCTCGCCCGCGGAGGGAAGCCAGACGCCGGACTGCCGCAGCCGGTAGATCAGCGTAGCGCCTACGGCCCCGAAGGCCCCCCCATAGAGCAACAGGCCCAGCAGCGTAAACGGGCTTACATTCAACAGGCCCAGCACGACACCAAAACTCACGCCCGTCACGAAGGCGGCCCGGCGATGGTCGATCACGATAGAAAATCAGCTTATGAAAAGTAACAGCGATCCTGCGGTCCTCAAAACGCAAGTGAGCAGTGCGCCATGCTCCACCTGCGCCTCGCTCGCGAAGTGTTGCTCAGCCCCTGAGAACGTACGCACTCTGCACCCTCGAACGCAAGCGTGCCGGGGCACGTGTAACACGCTGCAGGGTAATAAACTTTCTACGCTGTGTCTGCAGGGTCATTGCGCCAGGCGAGCGTGAGGCGGGGAGCTTCGCAGCGAGGCGCTTGAAGCAGAGGTTGCGGGGGCTACGGCGCTGCCGCGCCCAGCCTGCTCAGCGTTTTCAGACCGAGCCTAACAACGAAGCGACCGGCTGGCAACGCGGGCCCTTGAGTTGTTCTTCACCATCTCGTATGGCAATGTCCCAACGTGGTCCACGGTACACGTACCTTTGCTGGCTGGTGTTGCTGACACCGCTGATAAGCCTGGTAGCCTGCCGGCCCGTACCCGCCCCGCCCGAGGTGCGCCCGGGCGAGCCAACGCATTACGTCTACCTGGTGAGCCACGGCCGCCATGTCGGTATCGCGCTCCACCGCGAGGCATTGGCGGCGGAGCGCTGGCCAGCGCTGGACACGCTTGATGCCTGGGGCACGCCGCGTTATGTGGAGGTGGGCTGGGGCGATATGCGCTACTACACCGCCGGAGCGCCTACCTGGGCTGACGGTGCCCGGGCGCTCTTCTGGCCCACCGATAGTGTGCTACATCTGGTAGGCGTGCATCGGCCACTGCCAGAGGCTTTTCCGCAGCGCCCGATCCTGCAGGTGGAGGTGGCAGCCACGGGCTTCGAGCGGCTTGTGGACTTCATCGCGGCGCACCACGCCGATGCCACCGCGCCGGTACCCGTCGCCCGTAGCCTGTACGGGCGCGGCTATTTCTTTGCGGCCGATGGTCGTCGGTATCACTTCTTCTACAACTCTAACCGGTGGGCGGCTGAGGCGCTGGAGCGCGCTGGCGTGCCCATTGCCTCGTCCATCATCTTGTTCGAGCATCAGTTGATGGCGCAGGCAGCACGGACCGGCAGACCGCTTCGCGAGCCTTGAGCTGTTCTCCGCGTCTTTCTTACCGAAAGCCTTGCGTCGTTGCCTGCAGCCTACGGGGCGGATGGGGTACCGCCGACCGCGCCATCCGCAGGCCGCGTAGCGGATGTAGGCTGTGGGCTGGGTTCGGGCTCGGGTACGGCCCATTGCACCAGGAGCGCCATCGCAATGATGCTGAGCGCGCCTAACACCGTGTTGCTGAGGTAGCCCAGGTCTACGTACAGGATCCCGGCCACCACACTTCCCAGGCCAATGCCAATCTGCCCGATGGCTACGGCCAGGCTCATGAGCAGTCCGCGCTCGTGGTCGGGTACCAGCGCCGTGAGCAGCGACTGCAGCGGGCTAATGCGCATGCCGACGGTTACCATGGCGATGGCAAACATCAGCGCGGCGGAGTAGAAGCCCCACACCACGTAAGTCGTCAGTAGCATGATGACGCCCAGCGCAAAACACGACCAGACGATGAGCGGCTTCCGCCCGATGTGGTCCGACACGGTGCCGGCGGCCGGGCTGGCAACGACGTTGGCCAGGCCGCCGACCAGAAAGAGGAGGGCAATTTGCTCCCCCGATACGCCGATATCAACCTCCAGCCAGGTAGGGAGGAAGATGACGTACGCGCCGATGCTGAAGAACATCAAGAAGTAGGCCGTTACGGCTGCGCCAGTCTTCGTGCGGAGAAGCAGGCTGCCATAGTTGCGGAGCGCGCGGCGCACGCTCAGGGCCCGCGGGTCGCGCTTCACATCGGGCTGCGGGACCCGGCGCCAGATCAGCAGCCAGGCGGCCGCCATCACAAAGCAAAACATGAGGAAGGGCCAGCGAAAATTGATCCAGTCGGCCAGCAGTTTCCCCAATGGGATCCCCAGGATCTGCCCAAACGCGATCCCACTCATGACCCACCCATTGGCCCACCCGCGCCGCCGGTACGGGAAGTAGTCGCCCACGTATGCCACCGAGGCGCCGCTCAGCACGCCACCCGCCGCCCCAGCTACAGCGCGCACCAGCAGCAGCGAGGTGAAGTCGTATACGAAGGCGTGCAGGAACAGCGCCGCTGTCATCGCCGCGCTGCCATACAAGAGGATGCGCCGCCGGCCGATCTTGTCTGAGATCGGCCCAGTGATGAGGGCGAAGAGCGACAGCATAAAGGCATATGCGGGCACCAGCAGCCCCTGCAGCCCTTCGCCGATGTCCAGCGCTGCCCCGATCTGCGGCAGAATAGGCGCAATAATGATCACCTGTGCGCTGGCGGCAAACACCATCAGCCACAAGGCCAGCAGAATTAGATAGGCTGTGCGGTTGGAGTCAGGCACAGGAAGGATGGGGGCAGACGATAGAGGCGCCTTCCATACGGAGGGGGCGTGTCAAGGTGCCGCACCTCCACGTACGGTACTGCAGAGCGGCGTCAAATCGCGCGTTCAGCCTGCAGCTAAGCCTACAATTTCATCATACAGCCCTAACCTCTCCGTAACATACGTTCCCTATGTTGCTGGGTAAGTTTCGAAGCTGTATGCCCTCGCACGTAGCGCCTCCCACGTGGCCCCTTGCCGGCGATGCCCAATCGGTACCGCAGCATCTTTCTCTCCGATATGCACCTGGGCACCCCTTCCAGCCAGAGCGGGCCCCTCGTGCGCTTCCTCCAAGAGAATATGGCCGCCTACCTGTACCTTGTGGGCGACATCGTGGACAGCTGGGCCCTCAGCCAGACGTGGGGTTGGGACGCGGCCCACAACGCGGTGGTGCGGGAGCTTCTGTGCTGGGCCGAGCGGGCCCGCGTCGTGTACATTCCCGGCAACCACGACGCATTCGCTCGGGCCTTCGATGGCCTGCACTTCGGCGGCCTGCACATCCGCAGGCACGCGGTACACACCCTTAGCGATGGACGGCAGTTTTTGGTGCTGCACGGGGACGCGTTCGACGCCGCCGCGCGAGTAGGGCACGGGGAAGCAGGCTGGTGGGGCCGATGGCTGTGGCTGCAGCAGTGCATCGCCTGGGCACAGACCTGCGCCACGGGGCAGTGGTCGCTGGCGGCGCTGGTGGAGCAGCGGCCGCAGCGCTATCTGCCCGCGTTTGAGGCGGCGGTGGCCGCGGAAGCGGCACGCTACGAGGTGGACGGCGTCATCTGTGGCCACGTGCACCAGCCCGGGATCCGTGCCGTAGGGGGCATCACGTATGCCAATGCGGGCGACTGGGTGGTCCACTGCTCAGCGCTCGTAGAACACCTGGATGGGCGGCTGGAAGTCCGCCGCTGCAGACCGGCCGCGGCAGCCCCGACAGCTGCGGCCGCCGCACAGCAGCCGCCCTCCGCTGAAGACTGAGGAGGGCATGCTCGCGAGGCCAGCGGCGCGTTACGTGCCGGGCACCGACGTGCCGCTGCCACCGTCTGCCCTATCTTGTATCTGCTTGTGGCGGATGTCGATGCCTTCCATCAGGAAGACGACCGCCTCGGCGATATTCTTGGCGTGGTCGGAGATGCGCTCCAGCGCCTTACTCATCGTGATGACATGGCCCACCGCTTCCATAAGCTCCGGGGTGCCCTTTGCCAAGTCAATCAGCTTGTAGAACGTCTCCCGGTGCATACGGTCGACGTGCCGATCCTTCGCCAGCACGCGCCGGGCCTTCAGCGTGTCGCGTTCCAGAAAGGCATCCTGCACCTCGCGCAACATGGTGCGCGACTGGTCGGCCATCTCGGCAATACTCGTCTGCTCAAACACCTCTGGGGTTCGGGCCAGATACTTCGCGTTCTTTGCCACATTCTTGCAATGGTCCCCGATGCGCTCCAGGTCGGTGTTGATCTTGATGGCTACAATCAGCATGCGGAGCTCGCGCGAGACCGGCTGGTGCAAGGCGAGGATGCGTTCGCATTGCCGGTCGATGGCCAGCTCCAGCGCGTCCACCTCATCGTCGCGCTCCACGACTTCGGAAGCGTCGCCAATATTTCCGCTGATGACGGAGTTCATGGCGTTGGAGAACTGCTCATCGACCAGGTCGGCCATTTCTACGAGCAAGGCATGCAACTCCTGCAGCTCATCATCGATAGGGCGGCGTACGGGCATGGGCGAAGGGCGTTGGCCGGAAGGCAGTGCAAAGGGGATAGTATCGGATAGAGGCTGCTACCGTCAAACGCGGGCAAGCGTTTCGCGCGTGGGCCCCGCCGCGCGCCGGGGCTTACCCGAAGCGTCCGCTGATGTAATCGTCTGTTTTCTCATCAGACGGCCGCGTGAAGAGGGTTTCCGTGTCCTCCATTTCTACCAGCTCGCCCACATAGAAGAAGGCGGTCCGGTCGCTGACGCGGGTGGCCTGCTGCATGTTGTGCGTCACGATGACGATGGTGTACTCCTTCTTCAGTTCTACGATGGTTTCCTCCAGCTTCGCTGTAGCGATGGGGTCCAGCGCACTGGCCGGCTCGTCCATCAGCAGGATGTCGGGCTTCACCGCCAGCGCCCGCGCAATGCAAAGGCGCTGCTGCTGGCCACCGCTCAGGTTGTAGGCGCTCGTGTGGAGGCGGTCCTTCACCTCATCCCAGAGCGCGGCCGCCCGAAGCGATTCTTCGACCAGTTCATCGTAATCGCCTGTGTAGCCGTTAATTTTGGCGCCCCAGGTGATGTTCTTGTAGAGGGTCTTGGGGAACGGGTTGGGTTTTTGGAAGACCATGCCAATGCGCCGCCGCACCATAACGGGGTCTGCCTCTGGTGCGTAGATGTCCTGCCCGTCCACCCGGATCGTCCCCTGCATGCGGGTGTCCGGGATGAGTTCGTTCATGCGGTTGAGGCAGCGAAGGACGGTACTCTTGCCGCAACCGGAAGGCCCGATAAAAGCAGTTACCTGATGCGCGGGGATGTTCATCGTGACCCCCTTGATGGCGTGCGTATCGCCGTACCAAAACTGCAGGCCCTTCACCTCGATCTTCGTCTGGGGCACTGGCTCCGGGCGGGGCCCCTCGGGGGGGGTGCGGGCCGCCGGAGCAGCATTCGTAGCGGGTTCAGCCTCGCCGCTCGCGCCTGACGGCGGCGGCGTTTGGGGCTGACCGGACGCGGGCTGACCGGACGCAGAT
>JAAAOI010000217.1 GCA_009908945.1 Bacteroidota bacterium | reverse complement strand
ACCATCCTCGGCGTGCAGGGCGCGCTCAGTACGACCATTTTCGATCAGGTCGATTTTTACAACGACCGCCTGGACCCGGCCATCGAGCGCGGCTTTGACAACCTCTCCGATGACGAACTGCAGCAACTCTACGATGAGGCTTTCGAGGTGGGCCGGCGGCGCGCTTTCCTGGGAGGCGATGTGGCGTTGCCGTCGGTCATGCTCCGTACCGGGCCACTGGCGCTGGGCGCAGGCCTCTTTGCCCACTCCTCTGGCACCTACCGATTCTCCGACGGTGGCTTTGGCGTGCCCGCGCTTGATTTCGCCGGGCGCGTGGATGCCATGGGCGTCTTTTCTGGGGCACTGGACGCCGCGGCATTGGGCTTCGACGGCCTGTCGGTTGGCGTCACGGCGAAGTACAACCGCCGGTACCTGACGGTAAAGAGCCGTCCGCTGGACACCATCGACGAAGACGAGCCGCTGTTGGTGTTCGTAGGTGACGCCGTCAGCATCGATTACGGCATGCAGTATACGCTCGACCTCCCCCTTCCTGGCACGCTATCGCTGGGGCTGGCGCTCTACGATATCTCCTCTTCAGAATACACGTTTACGCTGGATGACGTACTCACTGGCGAGGAGCCCACCGACCCAGCCACGGACCCCCGCGTGCAGCGCGAACTGGCGGAAATCAACGCGCGCTATCAGCCCCGGACTTCTTACCGGTTCGGCGCCGCGTACACCGTCCCGAGCCTGCTGGGCGTCTTTGGCGAGACCGGCCTCATGGTGGACTATGTAGGATACCAGGACCCCGTCATCGACCAGAGCGTCCTGGCCGGGCTCCACCTGGGCGCGCAGGTCAAGCTCCTGAGCCTGCTTTCCGTACGCACCGGCCTATCGCAAGGCTACCCCTCCGCCGGTGCCGGGCTGGCCCTCGGGTTGGTGAAGATCGATTATGCCTTTTTCGGCCAAGAGGAAGGCCGCATCCCAGGCCAAACGCCAGGGTGGCAACACCTCCTGAACCTCCGCCTGACCCTCTGACCCTGTAGCTGCACTCAGATGCGCCTGCGGGAAATAACAGGGCACGGCGCGTTTACCGCCGGATCTCCATGGCTACGTGTGGCGCGATTTCCTCATTGTACCGCACCATCGACTTGCGGATAACAGCACGCGCTTTGTCAGGGCCTTGGTAGTCCTGGACGGCTACCTCTTTATTCTCCAGCGCCTTGTAGTCTTCAAAAAAGCGGCTGAGCTCATTCAGGCGATGATCGGGGATCTCGCCAATCGAGTAAAACGTGTTGAAGGCTGGGTCGTCCAGATGCACGCAGATGATTTTTTCGTCGTTCTGCCCGTCATCGATCATATTCATCATGCCGATGGGTCGGGCATAAAGTAGGCTCAGCGGCTGCACCGGCTCCTGCATGAGCACGAGCACATCCAACGGGTCTTCATCGTCGCCATACGTCTGCGGAATAAAGCCGTAGTTGGCCGGATAGACGACGGATGAGTACAACACCCGGTCGACCCGGATAAGACCACTCGCTTTGTCCAGCTCATACTTTACCTTCCCGCCCGCCGGAATCTCAATAACGGCCGTGAAACGCTCTGGGGCTTCGTCTCCGATCGGTACTTGGTGCCATGCGTGCGCGGTCATATTATGTGCTCAATTAGTTAGCGGTGCGGGCACCGGCATATGCAGTGCTGCCCGGTGCATCATCATCCCAAGAACGTAGGACTGGCAGGGCACAGGTGCACCTTTCCGGTTCGAATAATCGGGAAAGATCAATAAGAAACGTCTTACAGGGTGTAATACGTTGGCGCTTCGGGCCCGACGGGCAGGCCCAGAAAGAACACCCAGATGTAAAAGAGAATCATCCAGCCAAACAGAAAGAGCATGCTGTAGGGCAGCATCATAGAGATGACTGTGCCGATGCCCAGGTTTTTCACGTAGCGTTCGGCAAAGGCCAGAATCAGCCCGAAATAGCTCATCATGGGGGTGATGATATTGGTCACCGAGTCTCCGATCCGGTACGCGGCCTGAATGACCTCGGGGCTGTAGCCTGTGAGCATCAGCATGGGCACAAAGATGGGCGCCGTGACGGCCCACTGCGCGGAGGCCGAGCCCAGCATCAGGTTGACAAAGCCGGAGACAAAGATGAATCCAACAAACACGAGCGGGCCCGTCAGGCCGATATCCTGCAAAAACTCGGCGCCCGTGACGGCAAGGATCTGCCCGAGATTCGTCCACCCGAAAAAGGCCACGAACTGCGCGGCGAAGAATACGATCACGATGTAGAGGCCAAGCGTGCTCATCGCCTCGGCCATGCCATCGACCACATCACGGTCGCTGGTCATCGTGCCGGTCACGTAGCCATACACAAAGCCCGGAATGATGAAGCCGATGAAAATGATGGCGACAATACCGTTCAGGAACGGCGAGTTCAGCATTTCGCCTGTCTCCGGGTTGCGGAGCACCCCCCACTCCGGCACGATGGTCAGAGCCAACAGCCCTACCATAGCCAGCACCGCCAGGCCGGTCCACCGCAATCCGCGGCGCTCATTTTCCGTGAGCGGATCCAGTTCCGCATCGTCGCTCAGGTCCTCTGAGGCCTGTGCAGGGTCGTATGCGCCCAGCCAGGGCTCCACAATGCTCAGCGTTACCCATACGCCAATCCCGGTGATGAGAAAGGTACTGGCGATCATAAAGTAGTAGTTGACCGCTGCGTGTACCGCATAGGTGGGGTCGATGAGGCGCGCCGCCTCTTGGGTAAGCCCGGCCAGCAGAGGGTCGATGGTGCCCAGCAGCAGGTTGGCGCTGTAGCCGCCCGAGACGCCTGCAAACGCCGCCGCAAGCCCGGCCAGCGGGTGCCGCCCCATCGATAAAAATACGATGGCCCCCAGGGGCACCAGTACCACGTAGCCCAGCTCCGAGGCCGTATTCGACACAATGCCGGTGAAGACCACGGCGATGGTCACGAGGCGCTTGGGCTCCAGCACGAACGCGCCCACCGTGGTGTAAGCGTGGCGGATGTAGCCCAGCAGGCCCATCGACGACGCAAGCTGGGACTCCCGCGGCTGCACCGACGCGGCGGCCAGCACGATGCCGCGGATGCACGCTTTGATGAGGCCGGAGTGCTGGGCGACCCCCACACCGAGCAGCGCAACCAACACGGTGCCCAGCGGCGCGAACGAGGTGAAGTTATCGACCAGGTTCTCGATGATGCGCCGCAACCCTGCCCCATTGAGGAGGCTGACAACCTCAATGATCCCCTCTGCCGACCGCCCGGGGGACCCCTCGGGACGCGGATCCTCTACGGCCAGCCCAAACCAGTCGGCAATGCCGCTGATGAAGATCACGCTCACCGCAAAGATAGCAAAGAGCGTGACCGGGTGGGGGAGCAGGTTGCCCAGCCATTCAACGGCCGAGAGAAATTTCTCGAACCAGCCATCGGGCTCTTCTTCGCCGACCTGCGGGACCTGCTCGGCGACGTCATTGGTCGGCGGTGAAGCGGCAGGGTCCGCGGTGGACGATGCGCGCGAAGACTCGGGGGACGACATGTGAACACTACACCAGGCTGTGACCAGAAGCTGAGGGTATGGCGCGTAACCATACGATGAAAAGCTTCAAGGGCACGTGAAGACCAACTCCTTGTTCCTGGGGTGGAGGTGCGGGGGGTCAGGTGAGGTACTGCACGCTAAAATACGCCTGCTCATCCGTCCATACATCCGCAACGGTCCAGCCGGCCTCCCCTGCCAGCGCTGCGAAGCCCTGGAGCGTATATTTGTACGAGTTCTCCGTGTGGATGCTTTCGCCCGCCGCCAGCGCAAACGCCTCCTCCCCAATCTGTATGGTTTGTGCTTCGTCGCTCACCAAATGCATCTCCATCCGCCCCTCTTCGGCGTTGTACCGCGCCTCGTGCGTGAAGGCCTCCGGGTTGACTGCTGCGCCCAACTCACGAGCCATGCGGTGCAGGATGTTCTTGTTGAAGGCGGCAGTAACCCCTGCCTCATCGTCGTAAGCAGCCTGCAGCACGGCGGGGTCTTTTTGAAGGTCGACCCCAATAAGTGCCGCGCCGTGCTGCCCGACAACGGCCCGCATCTCCCGCAGAAACGCCTTAGCGGAGGCCGGTTCAAAATTGCCAATTGTAGACCCCGGGTAGTACGCCACGCACCGCTTCGCAGGCACCTCAGGCACGTTAAACGGGGCGGTGTAATCAGCACACACCGGGAGGACCGGAAGCGACGGGTAGGCCCGCGCCAGCCGCCGGGCGGCGTTCAGCAAATGCTCGCGCGAAATGTCGACCGGTACATAGGCTGCCGGGTTGGCGAGGGCGTCCAGCAGCCGCGTGGTCTTGAGGCTGCTCCCGCTGCCATACTCTACCACAAGCACTTCAGCTCCAACCGCGAGCGCCATGTCGCCGGCGTGTACTTGCATGATTTCCAGCTCGGTGCGGGTCGGATAGTAGGCGGGCACCCGACAGATGTCATCGAACAGCGCGGACCCGCGGGCATCGTAGAAGTACTTCGCCGGGAGCGTTTTCGGCACGGCCGAGAGCCCGGCGCGGGCGTCCTCGGCGAAGGAG
Source organism: Bacteroidota bacterium (assembly GCA_009908945.1). Lineage (GTDB taxonomy): Bacteria > Bacteroidota > Rhodothermia > Rhodothermales > Salinibacteraceae > Tc-Br11-B2g6-7. The sequence goes on along the minus strand of JAAAOI010000217.1, from coordinate 9,161 downwards.
CCCGTATCCGGGGCGTAGTCGTAGAACCGTAGTGGGGATCGGCCCTCAATGGGGATGTGTTGCACCTCGCGGAGTACGTCAGTCGAGCTCACAACCAGACCGTGTGGGTTAAGGAGGAGGTGGGGAGACTACCGTTACCGGACATCTTTGGCCAGCCGCAACCCGGTAAACTGCCAGGCCTCATCCGGATGGAAGAAGTTGCGGTAGGTCGGACGGAGGTGTGACTGCGACGTCGCGCAGGACCCACCCCGGAGCACAAACTGGTTGCACATAAATTTACCGTTGTACTCCCCAATGGCCCCGGGGAGCGGTTCGTAGCCCGGATACGGCTGGTACTGACTGCGCGTCCACTCCCATACGTCGCCATAGAGCTGAAGCAGCGGCCCGTCACCGTTCTGAAGGCCGGGCGTGCGCACGGGGTGGAAAGTCCCCTCGTCAACGAAGTTACCCTCTATGGGATACGACCGCGCGGCCACCTCCCACTCTTGCTCAAACGGAAGACGTGCACCTTTCCACCGGGCGAAGGCGTCGGCCTCGAAATACGTGAGATGACAGACCGGCTTCTGCGGATCGATAGCGCGCATGCCGCCGAGTGTGTAGAGCGCCCAGCCCTCTCCCTCGGGCTCCCAGTAGAACGGCTCGCTCCAGTCGCGCTCCTGCACGGTGGCCCAGCCTGCCGAAAGCCAGAGCTCCGGCCGCTCGTAGCCCCCATCTTCCATGAATTCCAAATACTCGCCATTGGTAACCAGCCGATTGGCCAGCAGAAACTCGTGCTGGAAGTGCCGGTGGCGGGGGAGTTCGTTATCGTAACAGAAACCGTTGCCGTTGTGGCCGATCTCCACCACACCCTCGTCAAAGCGCACCCAGTCCAATGAAGGGATGGGCATCTCCGGCCCCGTGGGCACATCGCGGTACGCCGGACGCAGGGGGTTCACCGACAACACGTGCTTGATGTCCGTCACCAGCAGTTCCTGGTGCTGCTGCTCGTGGTGCAGCCCGATTTCTACCACGCCCGCCAGCTCCGGCCGCGCCTCGGCATCAAGCCCGTCCAGCAGCCTCGCCATGTGCTCATCGACGTACGCCCGGTAGTCCATCACCTCCTCCACCGTCGGACGGGAGATGTACCCCCGGCGGTCGCGGCAATGGCGTTCGCCGGCCTGGATGTAGTAGGAGTTGAACAGATACGCGTAGGTCTCATTCAGCGGCGTGTATTCAGGATCGTACGCTTTCAGTACGAAGGTCTCGAAGAACCAGCTGACGTGGGCCAGATGCCATTTGGTAGGACTGACGTTATCCATGGTCTGCACGACCATGTCCTCGGGTGCAAGGGGCGCAGCAAGCTCCTGCGTGAAGCCACGTACGGCGCGGTACCGATCCAAGAGCGAGGGCGTGTGCGTGCCCGCGGAACGTACGTCTTGTGAGGCCTTCAAGGTAGCTATTTCGGACATGGAATTGCAGCGTGTGGCAGTGAGATAACTATCGGCACTACATGACAATAGCGGTACACACAGAAGGAGTCAAGCGTGTACATGTTCGTCGCATTCAACCGTTGGATGGGCAGTAGCGCATTACGTTACAGCCTGCATTGGGTTGGGGAACTGAAATGTGTATTTAACGCGCTCTTGGAGGTGGGCGATGCTCACCACTTTGTTCGGGCGCTTTGCCGAGGCGTCGAAGGTAGGGGGCGGTTGCCCAACATCTTTCGCAGCCGCCCGGTAGAACGGTTCGCGCCGCGGATGCTTGGGGGCGCAGACATTGAACGTGTCATTGCGCACCTCCTGCTGCAGCACGGCCAGCGCCACGCCCACGGCATCGGTCTGATGGATGAGGTTCAGCCGGGCCTGCCCCCCGGCGACCTGGCTGCGCCCGGCGAGGAAGCGGCCGGGGTGCCGTTCGCCGCCGATGAGGCCGGCATAGCGAAGGATCGTGCAATCACACGGGCTCTCCCGCACCACGCGCTCCGCCTCCAGCAGTACCTGCGCTCGCTCCGTATGGGGGGTGGCGTCGCCCTCAACCACTTCGTGTCCTTCTGAAGGATAGACCGAGGTAGCACTCACACACACAATCCATGACACGCCATGCTGCACCGCAGCCGCTGTAGCGGCGCGCACCTGAGCGCGGTAATAGGCCACGGGGTCGTCAGCTGTACGATCCGGCGGGATGTTAAGAAAAAGGGTGTGCGCGTCGAAAAAAGCTGCTGGGTCGTCCGTCTGTACCTCTGGCGCAAGACGCAGCACGTGCGGATCAATGCCCTCGGCCTGGAGGGCACCAACTTTTTCCGGTGTCGTTGTCGAGCCCCGTACACGATACCCGGCCTCCACAAGGCGCCGGCCCAACGGATACCCGAGCCAGCCACAGCCCAAAATGCTGACGGTAGGCGTTTCTTCAGTCATGGTGCAAACAGATCAAGGCAAAAAAATAGCGGCACCGGGCAGTTGATGCAATGGCATACGGTGGTTACATGCGGTGATTGTATGCCACGCAATACGTACTACCCAACAGCCACCCGGAGGCTCATCCTATTCCTTCCGCGCGTGGCTTGTTTTGCAGCACACGCCCTCCGGCGTTGTACCTACCGATCCCGGGTGAGCGGCCGCTCACCTGGTGCCGGGCGAACCGACGCCGGTTCCAACGGTCCCATACCTCATCCTTTTCATGCTCCTTTCCTTCGCTAACTTGGATACCTCTCCCACTCCATCCTCGGCGCCAACCGCTGACGAGCCAGAGCACTCGGAGCCTGCCGCTGCCGAGCCTGCCGCTGTCCCACCTGAATCGCAGGCGCCGGCGGCCGCATCACCACCCACGGATCCAGCGGCGTACGAACACATGCGCACGCTGCATCCCTCAGCGAAGAGTGTGTGGATGATTAAATACGCACTCTTCACGACGGTGGTAGTGCTCGGGATTGGTGCCTACGAAATCACGCAGTTGTTCTCCACGGCCGACCGCATGCTTCCTGTGGGGACCTACACCGGGACGGTGCTGGCGCTGGGGGCCCTCATCACCATCGGGATTCCCCTCCTCCGCTATAAGTATTGGCGCTTTACGCTGATGGACGAGGAGCTCTTTCTGGAGCGCGGCATCTTTAACCGGGTCCGGACGGTAGTGCCGCTGCGGCGTATTCAACACCTTGACGTGTCGCAGGACGTGCTGGAGCGCGAATTTGACCTGGGCAAATTAATTGTGCATACGGCAGGCACGCGGAGCGCCGATGTCGTCGTCCCAGGGCTGGCCTACGCCGAAGCGGAGCAGTTCAGGGACGACCTTCGCAACTACATCACCGAAGACGCCCTCTAAGCGGCCGTCTCCGTGTCTCGACCTCAGTTTATGGCCTCGCACATGGCTTCGCTCAGTGATTTCTCGGCTCCCCGTTCGCTGCATCCATTCACGCTGGTGATGCAGTTTATACGGAGCCTCCCGGCGTTGTTGTTACTGCTCGCCCCTACCATCATTCGGGGCTCCGCCGGTGAGACCCGGTTGACGCTCACGTTCGCGCTGATGTACGCGGTGATCACGGTGCCGCTCATCATCATCCGCTACCTGCGGTTCCGGTACTGGATTGAAGACGATGAGATTGTGGTCCACAGTGGGGTGCTTACGCGGCGAAAGCGCAACATCCCGATGGACCGGATTCAGAACATTGAAATTCAGCAGTCGCTGTTGCCGCGGCTGATGGGCATGGCGCAAGTACGGCTGGATACCGCCGGCTCGGCCTCCTCGGAGGGGCAGCTGGAGTATGTGTCGCTTAACGACGCGCACGCCATCCGCCAGACCGTGCGCGAGTTTCAGCGAGCAGAGCAGATGCAAGCCGCCGTCGCGCAGACGGGGCAGGAGGAGGCGCGCGGCGACACCCCTGAGGCCGCTCCGCTGGCCCCGGCACCGCGGCTCTCTACGGATGCGCTGCAGGAAGGCCTGCTGCTGGTGGCGCCGGACCGAGAACCGGTGGGCCCAACCGCCGAGGACGCAGACGATGCGTCAACGCTCCTCTTTTCGATGCCGCCGCTGCGCGTGGTGCTCATGGGAGCCTACCGCTTCTCGCTGTTGTTTATCGCGCTGCTGCTGTCTGCGACGCAGTACTTACAGCTGGACCCAGAGGAGATGGCGGATCTGCTCTTTCGTGGCCCCTTCCAAGAAGCCGCTACCGTGATCGCAGAGTCGCCGTGGTTGTATGGAAGCCTCGTTCTCTTCGTTGCCGCGGTGCTTTCGTGGCTCACCGGTATCATCACTACGTTCGTCCGGTACTACGGCTTTAAGTTATGGCTGGACGGTGACAAACTGCAGCGGAAGCACGGGCTGCTCACGCTGCAGGAAGGCACGATTCCTCTGCAGCGCGTGCAAACGCTGATCCTGCGCTCCAACCCGTTCATGGAATGGCGGGGCTGGTTTCGGCTGGAGCTGCAGACGATGGGCTACGATGTGGATGAGCAAGGCTATCATGTGGTGGTACCGTTCGCGCAGCGCGAGGCCCTCGTGCCCGTCGCTGAAAACATCCGCCCTCTTGTGCTGCCCGACGCGTTTCACTCGGTGTCGCCTATCACGATCCGGCGCCATTTTGTCCGCTATACGGTAGCGTTGCTGGCCCTTGTGGTGCCGATAGCTCAGTTTTGGGGCAGGGCCTGGTGGGGCCTCGCACTACTGCCGTTTCTTGGGCTGTTTGCATACCTGCACTACCGCCACCACGGCTACGCGACGACCGGTAACATGCTGTTCATTCGCCGTGGGGTCATTCGACGGTACATCTTTGCCGTTCCGCTCGACAAGATGCAGGTGTTCATGAATAGAGCCTCCATCTTTCAGCGGCGCCTTGGGCTGAAATCGCTCTCCGTAGACACGGCCGGCTCGGCGTCGGTTACCTACCCCGAGATTGTTGACCTCCCAGCCGCTACAGCAGACGCCCTACTGCAGCGGCTCCATACCCGGTTTCAGCGGTACTTCCGGGCACGCCGGGCGGGTGATCCTCCCACTGACCTATTGAGCCAGGCGGCGGCTGAAGCACATGGCGCCGGACGACCTGCGGACGCAGCCCCAGGAACGCAGCAAGCCGCTCCTGAGGATGAGGATACGTCATTGGAACGGGCTAATGGCGCGGAGCCGCCCGCACCGGAGGCGCAAGCCGAGCCGTCCTCAGTTTCTTCCTCCCGAAGCTGATGGGACGGCGGGGCGCCTGCGCGCAAACCTTTGTGGCAGGCTGCAACGTCAACGGCTGGAGCAGCGGCGCCAACGAGCAATTCATCCCTCGGACGCCTGCGTCAGGCGGCCGCCGCCACGCTGTAGCTCCACAGCCCTCCGTGGGTTGCCCTCAACGTCACACCCAGACACCGGACCAATGCAGGCAAGAGCTAAGCCGACGGACCCCATCGGCAGGCCGTCTGTTTTGGGTGGCTGTTTGATTGGCGCTTCTTTCCCCCCTACCCTGCCCCCTTTCACGCATGCAGCTCCCCCGGTCCAGTGGCGTTTTGTGCCATATCAGCTCCCTGCCCTCACGCTTCGGTATCGGCGATTTAGGCCCTGCCGCTCATGCCTTTGCCGACTTCCTGGCCGCAACCGAGCAGCGCTACTGGCAGGTCTTGCCTATCGGCCCAGTGGGCTTCGGGGCCTCTCCTTACGCCAGCCCCTCCACCTTCGCCGGCAACCCTGCGTTTATTAGCCCCGAGCTGCTCGTGCACGACGGGCTCCTTTCCAAGGCCGACCTGAAGGGCCTGCCCGGCCTTCCACAGCATCGGGTGGATTTTCAGCGAGCTCATGCCCTCAAAGAGAAGCTCTTGCGTACCGCGTTCCGGGCCTTTAATAATGGCCACGCCCCGCGCCTCCGCGAGCCGTTCTCCGAGTACTGCGCCGAGGAAACCACATGGCTTGAACCGTACGCGCTGTACACCGCGCTCAAACATGCGCACGACCACGCGGCGTGGACCGATTGGGAGCCAGCGTTTGCGCAACGCGAGGACGATGCGCTTCGCACCTTTCGAGCCTCGCACGGCCAGGAGATGCGCTACCACAAGTTCAATCAGTTTCTTTTCGACCGCCAGTGGCGTACCCTGCGTGCCTACTGCCACAAACAAGAGGTGCAGATCTTCGGGGACCTCCCCATTTACGTAGCCCACGATAGTGCGGACGTGTGGAGCAACCGGGAGCTTTTTTATCTGGATGACGAGGGACACGCCACCGTCGTCGCTGGCGTGCCGCCCGATTACTTCAGCGCGACCGGGCAGCGGTGGGGCAACCCGCTGTACCGGTGGGACCGTCTGCAGGCCACCGATTACGAGTGGTGGGTCCGGCGCCTGGCCTCTGTGCTACAGCGCATGGACGTTATCCGGCTCGACCACTTCCGCGCCTTTGCCGGCTACTGGGAGATTCCCAGCCACGAGCCTACCGCCGAGAATGGGCGCTGGGTAAACGGCCCCGGCGCCAACTTCTTCGAAACAGTCCGCGACCGGCTCGGCGACTTGCCCATCGTGGCGGAAGATCTGGGCATCATTACGGACGATGTGACGGAGCTGATGGCCCAGTTCGATTTACCCGGCATGGTCGTCCTTCAATTTGCGTTTGGCGGAGGCACGGATAGCAATTTCCTGCCGCACAACTACCAAAAGAACGTGGTGGCCTACACCGGCACCCACGACAACGACACCCTGCTGGGCTGGTGGGGCGACGCCAACAACACGCGAGACGCTGAAGAAGAAGCTGCCGCCCGGGCCTATGCAACCGCCTATCTCGACCTCGACGACCCGGACAGCCCTACCACCTGGCCGTTCATTCGCGGAGTGATGCGCTCCAGTGCCAACCTGGCCCTTTTCCCCGTGCAAGACCTGCTGCAATTGGGCACCGAGGCCCGTATGAACACGCCGGGCAACTCGGGGGACAACTGGGCGTGGCGCATGAAGCCCGGCGCCCTAACCGATGCGGTGGCCGAACGCCTTCGACGACAAACACGCCTGTTTGGCCGCGGCACCTCTACGGACCCCTTCATCTAATTTTGCCCTCATGGCCGCTACTCCCTATGACCGTCCACGCCTTGGCGCCTTTCCAGGAGCCGAGGGGACGCGCTTCACTGTATGGGCGCCAGCAGCGGAGCGTGTGACCCTCGTCACGGCGCCCGATGGAGCAGCGACGACGCATGCTCTCCAGCGCCTCAAGCACGGCTACTTCACCACGGCCGTAGCCGATGCCCCCACCGGCACGCGCTACGGCTACCGTCTCAATGACGGCCCTCTTTTCCCTGATCCCGCCTCGCGGTTCCAGCCGGAGGGCGTGCACGGCCCCTCCGAGGTGATCGACCCCACAGCGTATGCATGGACGGACGAGGCCTGGAAAGGCATTCCGCACGACGAGCTGGTGCTGTACGAGCTGCACGTGGGCACCTTCACCGACGCCGGCACCTTCGATGGCGTGCAGGGCCGCCTCGACCACCTGGCCTCGCTTGGCATCACCGCCATCGAGCTGCTGCCGGTGGCCGACTTCCCCGGGCGCTGGAACTGGGGCTACGACCATGCGGCCCTCTTCGCCCCGGCCCGCGCCTATGGCCGCCCCGATGACCTCCGCCGCCTCGTCGATGCCGCCCACCACGCGGGGCTGGCCGTGTACCTCGACGTCATCTACAACCACCTCGGCCCGGATGGGGCCTACGCTGCGGCCTTCCAGCCTATGTTTACCGCAAAGCACACCACGCCGTGGGGCGCGGCGATCAACCTTGACGATACCCACGCCGCGGGCGTCCGTGACTTCTTCCTGCAAAATGCCCGGCACTGGCTGGAAGACTACCACATCGATGGGTTTCGGCTGGACGCCATTCAGACAATTTATGACGACTCTGAACCGCACTTTCTCGCTGAGCTGGGCCAGCTTGCGAAGTCAGTGGATGGCCCCGAGCGGTTGGTCATCGCGGAGGACGACCGCAACCTCAACACGGTGGTGCTGCCGCAGGCGGAAGGTGGCTACGGACTTGATGCTATGTGGATCGAGGATTTCAATCATCTGATTCGCACCCAGACGGTAGGCACCAACCAGGGCATTTTTGCACCATTTGCTGCGCTGGATACAACCGCCCTCGCCGAAACGATCGAACGTGGCTGGTATTACGATGGCAAAGCAACCCCGTCCGGCACGCGGCGCGGCTCCCCCGCCGATGGCATCGCGCCACGGCAGTGCGTGTTTTATATCCAGAACCACGACCAGGTGGGCAACCGACCGCATGGGGAGCGCCTGCATCATGAGACCTCATGGGCGGCCTATCGTGCAGCGACGGCGCTGCTCCTTTTTCTGCCCCAGACGCCCCTCCTGTTCATGGGGCAAGAATGGGCCGCCTCAACACCTTTTCAGTTCTTCACCGATCACCACGAGACCCTCGGCCGCCAGGTGACCGAGGGGCGCCGGCGGGAGCAGATGCATGTGGCAGGATTTGACGGCCCTGGGCCGGATCCCCAGGCAGAAAAGACCTTTCAGCGCAGCGTGTTGGCCTGGGACGAACGCACAACTGCCCCCCACCGCACCATGCTCACGCTGTACCGCACGCTGCTGGAGCTGCGGAGGACCCTGCAGGGGCCCGTTACCGCTGAGGCGCTCTCCCCGGAGACCCTGCGCGTGAAGCGAGGGACACATCGGTTGCTCGTCGCCTTCTCTGGAGATCAAACGGTGCCCCTGCTACGTTCGGGGACCTTGCAGTTGCATACCGAGGAGGCGCGGTTTGCTCCTGAGGGACAAGCTCCAGTCATCCACGATCAGCAGGTGTACTTTCCTACCGCCGGAGCGCTCCTGTGGACCGATGACGCCTGAGCGCCGGTAGCGTAACGCCAGGCCGGGCATGGCCACACAGCCTTCCTGCTTGCTACATGTAACACAGGCTCGTTTGGGCCCACCAACGTAGCAAGCCTGCCGGTATCCCTGCCACAGCGCATGTACACGATCGTGAATGAAGAAGCTGTATTAGCCGGCGATGAGCGCGCCTTCGAAGAACTCGTCCGAGAGGAAAGCTCCCGGTTGTATCACGTCATTCTCCGCATCGTAAAGGATGAGGATGAAGCCCAGAGCCTGGTACAAGAGACGTTCCTGCAAGCCTACAAAGGCATGGACCGGTTTCGAGGAGAGTCTAAGCTCTCGACCTGGCTCATCGGCATCGGCATCAACCTCGCCCGGTCCTCCCGGCGGAAGACGTCGCGGTACGATAC
>JAAAOI010000231.1 GCA_009908945.1 Bacteroidota bacterium | reverse complement strand
GAGCGCACCGCTGACCGCAACCGGGACGCGCGCCAGCGGAGCACCGAGCGCCGCGCCGGCCAACGTACCGAACGGCGGGCTCGCAGCTCGAAGCGTTCAGCTCGCACCGAGCGCCGCGCCGGCCAACGCACCGAGCAGCGTGCGTCGCGACGGACCCCCGCGGGCACGCGCCAGCGTTCCACCGAGCGCTCCACGCGGCGCAGCCGCTCGCCGGAGGCGCGCACCTCCGAGCGGCGCCGATCCACCAGCCGTTCGGTGGCACGGTCACGCACAGGGGCGCGCGATGCACGCGCCATCACGCGGGGCACCCGTTCCACAGCGCGTTCGTCGTCTGCTGCGCGGCGGGCTGCACGCGGCACGCCACGGACGCGCACCGGGCAGCGCAGCCGCGCCTCGGCAGCGCGCGCCACAACCCGTGGGGTAACCTCGCCCCGCGGATCGGTGGCCCCGGCCCGGCGGACCCGGCATGTTGTGATACCCCGCCGCCCCGCCCCTCCGCCGCCTCGCGTCATTCGGTACACCACGCTGCGGCCGCGCAGGGCCTACTTTTCGTCGTTTCACCTCAGCATCTACATCAACCGCGTGATTACGCAGCGGCCCGGGCCTATCATCGTGCGGTCCTACGACCAACGGCGGTTCGCCTACGAAGTAGGACAGGAATTTATTCGCGACTTCCTGCCCCGCGACACACGGGCCCGGTTTCCGCGCTACCGGCGCAACAGCCGATTGGTAACGGTGGAGTACCTGGGCGCCGGCGAATACTTCATTGCAGGCACCATGCGCGTTCGGGAGCGGGGCTTCCGCGGCTCATTCGAGGAAGCGTTCGAGCTCATCATCAAAGATCGCCCGGGCGGCTGGGAGCTGCTGGAGATCTACCTTGAGAGTTACTAAGGGCACTGGCTGCTCACGCGCCGGCTGCTCACGCGGCGGCGGAGATCGTGTAGGCGGCCCCCTGCGCGTGGCCAGCCTCGTCGATCATGATGGACGGTAGCCACCGCGTCCGTGACATACGTGACTTCCGTTTGCTCAATCGTCAGGATGGAATCACGAAAGAAGGTCTGCAGCCCCATCGCGTGGGCTTTCCAGCTGTGCTGCCTGCAACGCCACCACAGGCCTACCACATTGACAAAATCTGCATCCTCCGCGAAGAGCGCCCCGATGCCGTCCGGGTCCTTAGCGTTCCCGGCGACAGCAAAGCGCACGGGGATATGCTCGGGAAACGCAGGGAAAAGGGAGCATAGCGTTGCGAATGGAACAATGATATAGCAGTAAACGGGTGTGCCGTACGCAACAGATGCAGGAGCTGCCGAAAGGCGGGATGTTAAGCTCTTGTCATGACGGACGTATCCCGCCGTCGCTGCGTGGCATCTGTCCGCTGCGTCATCTACTTTAACAAAATATCTACTGTCGCCTCCTCCGCACGCCCTTCATGTCCATGCCTCACCGGTACCGTTTTCTTTGTCTACTTGCACTGTCGTTCCTGTTCCTACTGCCCGCGGCACCGGCCGCAACAGCGCAGGGGACGGGCGATCTGATCCCCATTGCGGATGCCCGCGCAGAAGGCGATGGGGCGACGGTGCTGATTGAGGGAGTCGTCAGCCGCGCGTTCGGGGCTTATGCCCGCATCCAGGATACCAGCGGCCCGCTGGGGGCCAGCGGCATCGTGATTCGCCAGGTAGAGGGCCCGAATGCCACCGCCTTCCAGGATGCCATCACTGGGGGCACGATCCAGCCCGGCACGGTGCTGCGGGTGGAAGGCACGCTGTCGGCGTTTAATGGCCTGCTGCAGATTAACGGCGACGACCTCGAAAGCTTTACCGTCATAGACCAAGGGGATGCGCCCGCGCCGGTCGTGGCCACCGCTGCGGAGATTGCCAGTTCAGGGGCAGAGGCTACCTTTGAGAGCATCCTCGTCCGCGTAGAGGGCCTGCAACTCTCCGGCGTCGAGGCGGGAGAGGATTTCAATAACAATACCTCCTACACAGCGCAGGATGCCGCGGGTACCACGGTTGCCTTTCGCGTGCAGCAGGCGGATGAGACCGCCATCGGCGGGACGCCAGTGCCCACCGGATCGTTTATCTATGAGGGCGTGGTGGGCGTCTTCAACACGGAGGCTCAGCTGATCCCCGTACGAACCACAGACTGGACGACCGTTCCCTCGGTGCGTTTTGATCGAGCCTTTGCCCTTTCCCTGGAAGGCGACACCGGCGTAACCGTGTCGATCCGCCCGGAGAATCTGTCCTCAGACGACATCGTCGACGTAACGGCCAGCATAACGGGGGGAGATGCCACCGTGGGAGGAGATGTCACCGGGTTCTCCGACCCCACCACTTTTACGTTCTCGGGATCAGATCCAGCCCCAGAGCTCCTGAGCTTCAACATCACGGATGATGGAGAAGAGGAGGGTATTGAGCGCGTAGAGATCTCCCTGGAGACGGAAAGTACCGTGGCAAGCACGGCATTCCCGCAAACGCTGACCCTGTGGATCAAAGACGATGCCACGGCGCAGACCACGCTGTACCCTGGACTTGAGGGCACGGATCTGGCCGAGCAGCTGCGGCAAGACTTTGGCGATCCGCCCACGTTTATGTACGATGTAGCCCGCGACACGCTTTACGGGCAAGTGTACAACACGGGGGGGCAGGTAGCGGCCTTCTACACAGGCTTCACAGCGCCGCTGTTGGACGGGACAAGTCCGCGGGCGTCCATGGCTGCGGCAGGGGTCAACACCGAGCACTTGTGGCCGCAAAGCCTGGGAGCTGGCGAGCTGCCGGCGCGAAGCAATATGCACATCCTGGTGCCAGCGCGCGAGGACGTCAACTCTGCACGGAGCAACTATGCCTTTGGTACGATCCCGCCGGGGGATGTGGACGTGTGGTACCGGGACGACACGAACCAAAACTTTGCACCTCCTCCCGCGCAGCAACCCGAGTGGAGCCGCGTGCTCAGTGCACCAGCCGACCGAAACGACCGGCGGTTTGAGCCGCGGGACGTTGCCAAGGGCGAGGTGGCACGCTCCATGTTCTACTTTCAGCTGGTGTACCCCCAGCGCGCGGCGCCTGGCTTCCTGAGCGTTCAGGAGGCGGACCTTCGCGCCTGGCACGCCGACCACCCGGTGAGCGCCGACGAACAGCGGCGCAATGTGCTGATTGCCAGCTACCAGGGCAACAAGCTCAACCCTTTTGCGCTCGATCCGACGCTGGTGGACCGGGTGGACCTGACCCCCACGGCGGAGGCCCTTACCATTGCGGAAGCGCGCGAGACGCGCGAAAAGCTGGTAACCTTTGAGGGCACCGTATCGCGGGCTTTTGGAAGCTACGTCCGCCTGCAAGACGCAAGCGGGGCTCGCGGCGCCAGCGGCATTACCATCCGGCAGACGACAGGGGCGCTCAGTTCGGACTTTCGTGACGACATCACGAACGGAACGATTCAGCCCGGCACGGTCCTTCGGATCAGCGGACTGGTCTCCGACTTCCGCAACCTGGTGCAGGTCAACGGTGGAGACTTGAGCAGCTACGAGGTTGTGGCGCAAGAGACGCCCCCAGCGCCGCAAGAGGTCACGCTGCGCGAAATCGCGGAAAGTGGAGGCGCCTACGAGAGCGTGGTGGTGCGGGTGCCGGGCCTGTTTTTTCCGGAAGCTTCCGCCGCCACGTTCTCAAACGGGCAGTCCTACACCGCGCGTGACCTGAACGGCGGCACCCTGACCTTCCGCGTACAGGGCGACAACGAGACTGGGGTGGGCGGCGAGGCTATCCCGGATGCGCCCATCACGTACGAAGGCGTGGTCGGGGTCTTCGAGGATGAGATCCAGCTGCTGCCCATGCGGCCGGCTGACCTGGCACGGGACGTGGACTTCCCGGTAGTGTCCCTCACCATCGATCAAGCGTTTCCCGATTTCACGGATCCCAGCAGTTACCGCCTCGTCGGGGTGCCGGGTATTGCGGACCTTGCGTTCGGGGATACCTTTAGCGGGACCGCGGGCACCAGCTACCGCATCTTTGCCGACAACGGCGCTGACGGCCCGCCCAGCGATTATCTGGACGAACAGGACGGCAACGACACCTACGCCGTGGGCCAGGGCTATTGGGCGCTGGCGCGCGAAAGCTGGACGGTAGAGGCTGACGTGTTTGCCCCCCAACTGACGACCGACGGAACGTTCGCCCTGCCGCTGCAGGCCGGCTGGAACATCGTCGTCAATCCGTTCGACAGCGCGCTTGACTGGGATCAGGTACAGGCTGATAACGGCATCGATAACCCCCAGCCGCTCTGGGCCTTTGATGGCGCGTTTGAGCAGACTACGACCTTTGACCCCGGTACAACCGGGGAGGCCTTTTACTTCCTCAACGCAACGGACCAACCAAGCCTGACGCTTACCCCGAATGAGCAGCAAGCCAGCCAGACGGCGGCTACACAGCCTGCCGACGAGCGCCTGCTCATGTTGGAGGCCTTCGTGGCGGGGCAACGCCGCGGGCGTGTGCACCTGGGCGTGGCACCCCAACCCCGCGCCTTCGTGGCGCCGCGTGCGCCATTCGGGGACGCCCTGCTGCACGCCACAGACGCCGCCGACCGCCGCCTGGCCACCCACGTGCAGGCCGCCGGCGGCTCGGGTAGCTACTCCTTTACACTGGCGCTCGAAGGGGCAGCAGGGGACCGCGTCACGCTGCGCCCCACCAGCCGGCCCGGGCTGGACGACTACGCCCTCACGCTCCGCCTGCCCGATGGGGAAGCGGTCGATCTCCGGAAGCATGACGACATCACGTTAACGCTGCAGCAAAACCGCGTGGCCCTACAGCTGGTGCTAACAGCAACCGATGGCCTCCACGAAGCAGATCGCCCCGAGGCGGTAGAACTGCGTGGCAATTACCCGAACCCCTTCAGCGCCGAAACGACGCTGGAGTACGCGCTCCCCGAGCGCTCTGCCGTGCAGCTGGAGGTGTTTAACGTGCTGGGGCAGCGGGTGGCCATGCTGGTAGATGAGGTGCAGCCGCCGGGGCGCTACGACGTGCAGTGGGACGGCCGCAGCGACGCTGGGCATCCGCTGGCCAGTGGCGTCTACATCGCACGGCTTACCACCAATGGCGAGACCCGCAGCGACCGCATCACCTACGTTCCGTAAACGTCCGCCTGACCACCGGGCCGGCGAGAAGCACGGCTAACACAGGTGGCGCCCTGCCCCCGCGGCACCCCGGGGTGGGGCGGTTAGGTGTTGGGCGCGTTGTGGGGCCGTGGAGAAAAACCAGCCCCCATGGGCGCGGGGCAGCCCGGGCAACAAAGAGGAGATGCTGTTTCGAGAACGTATTACATCAATTGTAGCAGCTTTTTTGCCCAGTTTGCCGCATAAAACGGAGACGATATACGATTAAGACACGTTGGCACGTTTATTCACTTCCACGTTCTTTTCGCCGCACCTACTCTCCGTATCGCATGCATACACGGCTACTGTTTCTAACGGCACTTTTGATAGGGTTTCCACTACTGGCCGAGGCGCAAGACCGGGGGCAGCGCACCGGTGCGCACGCCGGTAGGGGCGGCGCGATTTTCGGGCAGGTGCTGGAGGCCGACACTGACGATACGCTGATCGGGGCCTCAGTCGCCCTCTGGACGGCAGCCGACTCCAGCCTTGTCACGGGGACCATCACGGAGGAGGCGGGACGGTTCGAACTGACGGGCGTGCGGCCGGGCACATACTACGTACGGGTCAGCTTCATCGGGATGGTGCCTGCGACGGTAGGCGACGTTACCATCGGCCGGGACAGCCGGCGCGTAGATCTGGGCACCGTGGCGCTGGCATCCGACACCGCGCAGCTCGACGAGATTGAGGTCTCGGCGCGACGGGACGACATTGAGTTTGGCATTGACCGCACCCGCTACACGCTCCGCGACCAAGTGGTGACGGCCGGAGGCTCCGCGCTGGATGCCTTGGAAACGGTCCCGTCGGTGGAGGTGGATGTGGATGGCGCGGTGAGCCTCCGCGGAAG
Organism: Bacteroidota bacterium; assembly: GCA_009908945.1. Lineage (GTDB taxonomy): Bacteria > Bacteroidota > Rhodothermia > Rhodothermales > Salinibacteraceae > Tc-Br11-B2g6-7. Next base: position 38,821 of record JAAAOI010000231.1, on the reverse strand, counting down.
CCAAAATGTAGCCATCCATATCAACGGGCGGCCTACCCAGATGAGCGGCGACATGCTGACGGCGTTTCTGCAGGGGCTGCAGTCGGAGTCGATTGAAGCCGTGGAGGTGATGCCCAACCCGTCGGTGCGCTACGACCCGTCCGGCATGAGCGGCATCCTGAACATCGTACTGAAGGAAAATATCGAACTGGGCTGGAGTGCGTTCGTCTCGGCGGGGGGCGACTCGCGGGGCGGCTACAACACCTCCACGGGCCTCAACATCAATTACGGCCGGTGGAGCGGCACGGCCAGCTACGGCTTCCGCTCCAGCGACCGCAACAGCGAAGGCAGCCGGTACCGGCTCAACCGCTTCCAGTCGCCCCAAACGGCGCTCAACCAGCTTACCACGGGCAACCGTGAAAGCTTCTCGCACAACACCCGTACCTCGCTACGGTACGACCTCAGCGATAAAAATGAACTGTCGTTTAGCGGCCGCCTCAGCCTGCGCGATGGGGCCAACTATACGCTGAATGCCAACACCTTCGCCGACGGCGACGACCTGCTCCTCCGGCGGTACGACCGGGTCACCGAAAATAGCAGTGACCGGTTCAACATGAACTATCGACTGGGCTTTACCCGTGTCCTTGAGCGTAACACCCACGAGTTCGCGGCCGAGGTGCGCTGGAACATGAGCCAAAACGACGGACAGAACCTGTACCGGGAGGAGACCCTGGCCGCGGCGGACATCGTGGACGCGCAAGACCTGCAGGAGGAATCGTCGAACCGCGACCGGGAGCGGAGCAGCGCGTCGTTGCGCATCGACTACGAACGGCCCCTGGCGGACTGGGGCAGGCTGGAGACCGGCTATCGGGGGAACATGCGCACGCAAGACAACAGCTTCTTTGCAGCTGCCTTCGACCCCGACCGCGAGGCCTTCTTGCCGCAGGAAAACCTGAACAACCGCTTTACCTACGACCGCCAGGTCCACGCTCTGTACGGCATCTTACAGGGCGAGGCCGGGCGGGTGGGGGCGCAGGTGGGGGTGCGCCTGGAGCAGACGTTCAGCACCTTCGACCTGGAAACAACCGGCGAGGCGTTTGACAACCGCTACTTTAGTTTCTTCCCCAACGCATACCTGACGTACAGCCCTACCGATGGGCATCAGCTAAAAGCCAGCTATGGGAAGCGCATCAACCGCCCAGGCACGCGTTCGCTAAATCCGTTTGACGATCTGAGCGACCCGCTTTTCCGGCGGGTGGGCAATCCGTTTCTGCTGCCCGAGTATACGCACAACATCGAGCTCAGCTACACGCGGCTTGGCCGGCTGACCTCGCTCTCAGCCTCGCCCTACGTGCGCTACACCACCGATGTGATCCGCCGCAACCAGGAGGTGAGGCCCGATGGCGTCTCGGTGCTGACGTACGGCAACCTCGCGACGCAGACCTCTTACGGGAGTGAGTTTGTGGGCACGCTCCGTATGGGCCGGACGTTCAACGCTTTCGTCAATTTTAACCTCTACCGGGTCGATACCGACGGCAGCAACGTCGACACCGACCTCACCAGTGGTTCGTACGGGTGGTCCACGCGGGCCAGCGTGACCTACCGCGTCGTGTCGCCGCTCAGCGTACAGGCGTCGTACTTCTACCGGGCGCCTATGCAGATCGAGCAAGGGCGAAGCTCCGGACGCTCTATGGCCACGCTGGGCGCACGCTACACCTTCCTGAACGACCGTGCCAACCTCAGCGTCAGCGCACGCGATCTGTTCAATACGATGAACTTTAGCCTGTGGCGCGACGACGACCGGTTCTATCAAGAGACCACCCGCTCGTGGAATGCGCAATCCTTTTCGCTCTCCCTATCCTACACCTTTGGGCAGCCACAGCGGGACCGGCGGAATCGCGGCGACCGTGGAATGGGCGGCGACGGCATGTCGGAGATGGACGACTTCGACGGATAACCGTGCCGCATCTGGCAAGTGCCAGGCATGGCCTCCCTTGCCTCGCCTGATGCATAGCAGAGGCGTAACATAAAAAAACCGGCCAGAATCCCGTCATTCGGCGATTCTGGCCGGCAGTGTATCTGTCCTGCCCCGGTGCGCTTGGGAGGATTCGAACCCCCGGCCTTTGGAACCGGAATCCAACGCTCTATCCAACTGAGCTACAAGCGCGTGTATCGTAAAGAATCACCTGATACGCGAAAATGTTTCCAGCCCGAAGGCTTCGGTTTGATGCAAGTCAGGTGAAGTCCCGTCGACAGGAGCCGAATCCCCAGCCCTGCCCGCTTCGTAAGTCCGACCGATTTCAGCCCTGCCCTCTTTCCCTGACTGCCTGCTCATGGCCGCTCCTTCACCTGATACTCCTACACATGGCCCTCCTTCCCCACCGCCCACGCTTCCAGACGCATGGGACGCCGGTGGCGGCATCCCGCTGGATGGACTGCTGGAGCGCCATCAGGTGTCGCCGCTCCTGCTGGCCCTGCTCCCGGTGGTGGCCTTCGTCATCTTTTTTGTGATCTCCAACCTGGCTTCCGTAGGGCTCCTTCTGTGGGAGGGGATCGATTTTGCCGGGGGCGCGCTGGAATTTGAAGCGCTCATTCAGGAGCATGCCCGGTCGCTCATCCTGGCCAACACGGCAGGGCAGGTGCTGGGGCTGGCCCTGCCCGCCTTGCTAATGGCGTGGCTGCACTCCTCACGCTGGGGTGCGTTCTTGCGGTTTCGCGCGCCCGACGCCCGGCTCTTGGCCCTCGCCATACTCGCTTGGATGGCCCTGCTGCCGGTGGTCTCTTGGGTCGGAGAGCTGAATCAGCTGCTGCCGCTGCCCGAGGCTGTAGAGGTATGGGATGCGCAACAGATGGCGCTCGTGGAGCAGGTGCTCCTGGGCGATCTGACGATAGCCTTTAGCCTGGCGATGCTGGCGGTGACACCTGCTCTCTGCGAAGAGATCCTCTTCCGCGGGTACGCGCAGCGCCAGGCGGAGCGGGGCATGGGCGTAGCGGCCGGGATCCTCTTTTCCGGGGTCGTCTTTGGCTTTTTTCACCTGCGGCTGACGCAGGTCCTGCCCCTTACGCTGCTCGGCATCTTTCTGGCCTACCTGGCCTGGCGCACCGGTAGCCTCTGGATCCCCATCGTCATCCATTTCCTGAATAATGGCTACGCGGTGGTGCTGGGCTTTTGGGCTCGGGGGCAAGAGGCCGTGTCGCTGACCGCTATCGAGCAGGTACCGATCCCGTGGTACCTGGTAGTAGCTGGGGCGGTCTTCTTCGGGATCGTCACGGTGGCGATGGAGCACCGCGCACGCCGCCTCGTAACTACCGCAGCTGTTACATCGGAAAACGCCCCACCTGCGGATAACCCGAAACGCCCATGAGTACGCCTCGCAATCAGGACTGGCTGGCCATCCAGGAGTATGGCACCGACTTCGAAGCGGACATCTTGCGCGATCGTCTGGACGATGCCGGCATTCCTGCGGTGGTGCTCTCGCAGCGCGACCATGCGCACAGCCTGAACGTAGGCACTATTTCTTCCGTGAAGGTGATGGTGCGATGGGAAGATGTAGAAGCGGCACAGGCCCTGATCGAAGACGTCGAGCCGGTTTCTGATGAGGAGCTGACGGCAGCTGCACTCGCGGCCCGCCACCCGGACACGGATGAGGCCGCGCGCCGGATGTCAGACGAGGGAGACGCCTCGGCATAGCGGCTACCGATGGGGCCCTGCGGGTAGGGCGGCTGTGGATAGACCTTCCATTTTTGAGGCGCACCGTGTAGATTACAACGCACGATCACCCTGCGCCCCCTTCATTGCCGCCCACCACCGATGTCCACGCTTGCAAAGCGGGTGCTCACTGCCCTTGTTGGGATTCCTGTTCTGCTGGGCGGTGCCTACCTCGGCGGCTGGATCTTCGCTGCGCTGATGCTCGCCATTGCCCTGATCGGGCAGCAAGAGCTGTACAGTATGTTGGACCGCTCGGGCGTGCAGCCCTTTCGGCTTATAGGAATAGCCATCGGCGCGTGCTTTAGCGTGCAAGCCCTGGCCCCGGTGACAGCCGGGATGTCGCTTGCACTGCTGCTCCTGCTTGTAGCCGTGCTTCCCTTCGTTGCGCCCGCCCGCCCGCTGGAGCGCCTGAGCGCCACGCTCCTCGGTGCCTTTTACCCCACGGCGCTTCTCATGACGCTGGTAGAGCTCCGCGTGGCCCGCAGTCCGCAAATCGGTGACCTCGATGCGTTCTATCTGGTTATGGCACTCTTTCTGTTCATCTGGGCCACGGATACAGCCGCTTACTTCGTAGGCAAAGGCATCGGACGGCACCAGCTGGCCCCGGCCATCTCACCGAAAAAGACGTGGGAAGGCGCGATTGGCGGCGCCCTGGGCGCGGTCGCGGTCGCGGTTGCCCTAAAGGTGACCGTGCTGGGGTTCATACCCTGGGGGCATCTGCTCGTGCTGGCCTTCATTTGCGGCGTGGTGAGCCAGCTCGGCGACCTCGCCCAGAGTGGCTTCAAGCGCTCCGTCGGGGTCAAGGATTCAGGCGCCATCCTGCCCGGACACGGCGGGGTGCTGGACCGGTTTGACGCGATGATTCTGGCGGCTCCCCTCTTCCTACTCTACCTCCGCTGGATCGCCAACGTGATATGAAGCCTGCCGGCGGGGGCTGGAACGATCGCCCAGGCTTGCCGGTCTACATCGCCTGGTGATTGCAACCGACACGCCGAAGCTGTATGGGCCTCTTTTCTACGGGTAAGCGCCGAAAACACAAGCGGTTTGACTACGAACCCCGGTACTACAATCCGGAGAAGGAAGATGACCTGAAGTACCGCATGCGCATCAAGCGTAAGTCGCGCCACAAGCGGCGCGACAGGTCTGGGCTCATCTACCTATCGCTGCTCCTGGCATTTGCTGCCTACCTGTACTATCTGCTATAGCAGGAGCGCCCTTCCGGCGTTTTACCCGCACCTGCCGGCTGGCTCCGGGGCAGGCGGCGGTTGCAGGCCTGCGCTCCTTCGACCCATCCACTTGAGGTAACCCCCGCGTGACCGACGTATCCACGCAGCAGGATGGCATCATTCGCGTGATGCCGGAAGCATTAGCCAACAAGATTGCTGCCGGCGAGGTGGTGCAACGCCCCGCCTCTGTACTGAAAGAACTTGTGGAGAACGCCCTGGACGCCGGTGCTACAGACATTGAGGTGATCCTCAAGGCCTCGGGAAGCGCGCTCGTGCAGGTGGTCGACAATGGCTCGGGCATGGGGCCGGCCGACGCCCGTGCCTGCTTCAAGCGGCACGCTACCAGCAAGATTCGCTCAGCCAAGGACCTGGACCGGCTCCATACGCTCGGTTTCCGGGGCGAAGCGCTGGCTTCCATTGCTGCGGTGGCGCAGGTTGAACTGAAGACCAAGCGCCTCGGCGACGATGCGGGGCTCGAACTACGGGTGGAGGGAGGCGACGTCACGCACGAGGCGCCTTGCGCTGCGCCCAACGGGACCTCCCTTGCTGTGCGCAACCTGTTCTACAACGTCCCTGCACGGCGTAACTTCCTGAAGACGCCAGCTACGGAGTTTAAGCACCTGGTGGAGACGTTTCAGTTCTTGAGCCTTGCGAATCCGGATGTAAGCCTCCGCCTCATGCACAACGGCAATGAGGTCTACCAGCTCGTCGCTCGCCGCGAGGAGAACCGGCCTGCGCAGCTACGCCATCGCATCGGGGAGCTCTTTGGAGCGGACCGCAAGGCGCACCTCGTGCGCGTCTCAGAGGAGACCAGCTACCTCAGCGTCTCCGGCTACATTGGCGACCCCTCGGTGCACCGCCGCACCCGCGGCGAGCAGTTCCTGTTTGTAAACGGACGCTACGTCAAGCACTACTACCTGGATCACGCCCTGAAAGAGGCCTACGAAGGCATGATCCCGTCCGGCGCGTACCCGTTCTACGCCCTGTTTCTGCGCCTCGACCCGCAGCACGTAGACGTGAATGTGCACCCGACCAAGGCGGAGGTTAAGTTTGACGATGAGAGTGGCGTGTATGGTATGCTGAAGACCGTAGCACGGCAGGCCCTGGGCATGATTGACTGGAAGACCGACGACCCAGACACCGGCGCATTGGGCGCCGACACGGCCGCGCGCGCTGCATCCAACCCCTCGTTTGAAGGCAGCCAGTTTGCACCTCCCGCTAAGGAGAGCGCCTCATCAGGCGATACCCCGCGCGGCCCGAGCCCTGGTGGTGGCCGGGGGGGCGCCGCGCCACCACCGCGCCCGTGGGCCGATGCGCCCGCTTCATCTGAAGCTCCAGGCGACCTATCGCAGCGGTTCTACGACTGGTCCGCGGACGACGCGGCGACACCGCCCCCGCAGCAGGTGCCGCAGACCGAGATCGCGTCCACCGCTGTGCCACAGCAGACCGATACGCCGGACCTGGATGAAGACGAGACGCCCCTCTGGCAACTCCACGAACGCTACATTCTCACCCAGATCCACTCCGGCCTCATGGTCGTAGATCAGACCGCGGCCCACGAGCGCATCCTCTACGAGCGCGCCCTGGCCAGCATGGAGAACGGGTTTGGCCTGTCGCAGCAGCTTCTTTTTCCGCACCGCGTAACGCTGAATCCGGCCGATCATGAGCTTGTGCAGGAACTCTTACCGCATCTCCGCGCGCTCGGCTTCGACGTCTCACTTGAACAGCAAGACACCATCGAAATCCGTGGCGTCCCCACCGATATCCGTCCGGGAGATGAGGAAACCATCCTGGGCGATGTCATCGAGCAGTACCGGGCCGGCGGCCCGACCGATGAGGCCCCGGCGCGCAAGCGGTTGGCCCAAAGCATGGCGCAACGCAGTGCCATTCCCGTGGGTACACGATTATCCATGAAGGCCATGCGCGGCCTCATCAATGAGTTGTTCCAGTGTGCCGACCCCCTGTGCTCCCCTCGGGGCGACCGCACCATCATTCGCATCGCGATGGATGACCTGGCCCACCGCTTTCACCAAGACACCCCCCGATGAACCCGATCCGTGATGACGTGGCCGCAGCGCTCGACGCTGCCGACGTGCCGTCCGGCGCCACCGTCGTCGTAGGGGTGAGCGGCGGGTGCGACTCCATCGTGCTGGCTCACGTGTTGGATGCCCTGGGCTTTGTGGTGCACGTGGCACACGTCAACTACAACCTCCGGCCAGGCGCGGCCGCCGATGAAGCCCTCGTGCGCGCGTTCTGTGAAAAACGCAGGCTTCCGCTGCGCGTGCACCAGGTCGATGGCGCGGCGGAGGCCGAGCGGCAGGGCACCTCTGTACAGGCCGCAGCCCGGGACGTGCGCTATGCCTTCTTTGGTGAAGCCGCTGCTGCAGTTGGCGCGTCTGCCGTGGCGGTAGCCCACCACCGCGACGACCAAGCCGAGACGGTGCTTCTTAACCTGTTGCGGGGCTGCGGGCCGGAGGGGCTGGCCGGAATGCCCGCTGAGCGCCCCCTGCATGCGGACGCGGACGCGGACGTGCGCCTGCTGCGCCCGCTGCTGCATACCCGGCGGCGCGCCATCCGCGCCTATGCCCGCCATCACCACCTGGCGTGGCGCGAGGACCCGTCCAACCAGAGCCTCTCGTACGAACGCGGTGCGCTACGGGCAGAGGTGCTGCCGGCCATCAAGCAGCACCTCACGCGCGACGCGGTGCCTGCCATGGCCCGCACGGCCGACCTGATGCGTGCGTATGTGGAGGCCACCGTCACCCCGGCGCTGACGCAGTATTGGGAGCAGGTGGCGATGGCGGACGATGAGCAGGGCGGAGGGCGCCTGCGGCTGGATCCGCTGACCGCGCTGCCCCGGGTATGGCAGACGCGGCTTATCCTGGTGGCGCTGCGCCGCTGGCTCCCGGGCGTGCCCCGATCGGCCGCTACGGCCGACGAGGTGTACAGCTTATGCGAGGCCCAGGTAGGGCGGTCTATCCCCTGGCCCGGCGGCACCGTCTGGCGCGAGCGCGACGCCCTGCGGTTCGACCCGACGCCGGGAACGCCAACCGCGACCGGCACACTGGCCACCCTACCGGACGCTGTAGACCTCCCCCAAGGCCGCCTTGAGGTTACGCGCCTCAACGGCCGCCCCGATACGCTCCATACCATCGATCCGTACACCGTCATCGTGGATGCCGACCGCCTCGCGTGGCCGCTTACCGTGCGCCCCTGGCAGCCGGGCGATACCCTGCAGCCCCTCGGCATGACGGGCCACAAAAAGGTGAGCGACCTGCTGACCGATGCGAAGGTGCCGCCTCACATCCGCGCCCGCGTGCTGGTGGTGGCCGATGTGGCGCGCATCGTGTGGGTGGTAGGCTTGCGCCTGGCCGACCCGGTGCGGGTGCGAGACGACACCCACGCGTTTGCAAAGATAACGTATAATTCTGATACGCCGACCCCCTCTTACGCCCCATAGCCCTTCCTTTCGTGGCGGGCCTCTTGTACCTTTCGGTTCGTTCCCTGTCCAGTGCCTTCTGCCTCATGGCTGTCTCTTCCACCTCCACCGCACCCCCGACCATCACCTGCCGCGACGAGCGCTTCCGGCTCTACCTCGACCGCAGTCGCCTGCAAGACCGTATCCGCGAGCTCGGTCAGGAAATCAGCGCGGCCTATGCCGGCACGTCACCCATCCTTATCAGCGTGCTGAACGGCGCGTTTATGTTCACTGCCGACCTGATGCGCGCCATCGACATCGACTGCGAAATCGACTTCCTAAAGCTCTCCTCCTACGGCGCGGAGAAGGTGTCGTCGGGCCAGGTGCACGAGCTCAAAAAGATTGATGCCGATGTAAAAGACCGCCACGTCATCGTGGTGGAAGACATCGTCGACACCGGCCTGTCGATGGAGTTCATTCTGAACCGGCTCCAGCAGCATGAGCCGGCATCGGTGCGGGTAGCCACGCTGCTTCACAAGCCGGCCTCTACGCAGGTCGAGGGGCTGACGCTTGACTACGTTGGCTTTGAGATTGACAACCTGTTCGTCATCGGCTACGGGCTGGACTACGGCCAGCTGGCGCGGAACCTGCCCGACATCTACATCCTCGACGAGGCGGAAGAGAACCATCGGGATGACGCGTAGGCGCGGTACGCGTGCTCACCCCAACCCATGGAGCTGAGCGACGTCGTCGATCGGCTGCCGAATCGCAGCGGCGGGGGCGTGTTCGCCGGCCGTCGGGGCGTCGCCGATCCCCGTCAAGACGTGAAGGGAGGCCCGCACGCTGGCGGCCAGGGCATCGGCGTCGTAGCCGCCCTCCAGAGCAGCGATGAGGCGCCCGCCGCAGGCCTGGTCAGCGATTTCGCGCAGCCGGTAGAACAGGAGCGCGAAGCCCTCAGCGGAAAGCTGCATCTGGGCCAGCGGGTCGTGGGCATGGGCGTCGTAGCCGGCCGACACCAGCAGCACCTCCGGCTCGAAGGCCGCCACAGCCGGGGCCACCACCTGCTCGAAAGCGTAGCGGTAGGCGGCATCGCCCGCGCGTGCCGGCAGGGGCACATTGATGGTCGCACCCGTACCGGCCCCACGGCCCGTTTCCTCCATTAGGCCTGTGCCCGGGTAGAGGGGGTGTTGATGCAGGCTGAGGACGAGGGTGTCGGGATCCTCGTAGAACACGTCCTGCGTGCCGTTGCCGTGGTGCACGTCGAAGTCGACGATCGCGATGCGCGCCACGCCGTGCTGCTGCCGCATCCAGGCGGCGATGATCGCTACGTTCGAAAAGAGGCAGAAGCCCATGGGGTGGCGCGGTGTGGCGTGGTGCCCGGGCGGGCGTGTGGCGGCAAAGCTGTTGGTGGCGTCGCCCGAGAGCACGGCGTCGGCCAGGGCACGCTGGACCGCCAGCGTCTCCAGCCCTACCTGCACGCTATCCGGCGTGGTGTAGGTGTCGGCGTCCAGCATACCCCCGCCGCCTTCCACGGCATCCACAACGGTTTGCAGGTACGCCTCCGTATGCACGAGGGCAGGCAGGTCTAAATCGGCCGCGGTAACATCGACTGGATGCAGCGCCCCTTGCAGCTGCGCATCGGCCGACACCACCGTTAGGGTGCGCGTCAGCCGCTCCGGCCGCTCGGCGTGGCCGGCCTTGGCGTGGCCACCGTGCGCCTGATTTGCCCCAAAAGCGGTAGCCATGCCTATGGACAAACGGATGGTTCGAGGGAAAGGAATTTGGGCGCGCATACGTAGGGTTTTTCCACATAGCCCGTAAGGCTATGGATGGACGAAGAGATGTCCGCCATCTCGGATAGCTCGACTACTGAGCCGTCGCGGCGCAGAATCTGGATGGAGTCGTCGACCTGCTCGTAGGCCGCGTGGCGGGAATGGTCCAGTGTGAGATAATAGGTAGCGTCATCGGCAGCGGTGTCCGGCGTGCTGAAGCCGGCGCTCACCAGGCGTTCAGCGATGGCTGCCTGCCAGTCGGCCAGGGTTTCGGGCGGCGGATCTTCGGTCAAAAACGTTGTCCGCAAAAAATCGCGGTTGATGAACCGTTGGCTGAGATCGCGCAGGATCAGGTCCGGACTCTCCATCCACTGCTTCAGCGTGAAGAGCACATCGGTGTCGTCCAGCGCCACGTATTGAGCGCAGACGTCCGGTTGGGCAATATCGTCAGCGTGCAGCTTCTGCGAAAGGAAGAAGGAGAGGGCAGGGGAGGCGCCGGCAATCATCTCCAATCGACCAGCTCTGTAGTGGGTGCGTGCCCGGCGAAAAGCCGCGTGCAAGAGCTTATCGCCAGCCAGCACAGTCTTGTGCAGGTACACCTGCCAGTACATGAGCCGTCGCGAGATAAGGAAGTTCTCCACCGCGTACATGCCTTTGGCCTCAACGACGACGCGGGCGTCCGGGCCACCGGCGGCCGGCACCACCCGCATCGTCTTGAGCAGGCGATCGACGCCCACGCGTCCTTCCACCACGCCCGTGTGAAAGGAATCGCGGCGGAGGTAATCCAGCCGGTCCATGTCCAGCTGACTGGCCACCAGCTGGTGGAAGAAAGGCCGCTCGTACGTGTTATCGAAGATCGCCAGCGCCCGCTGCAGTTTACCATCGAAGCGCTCGTTAAGCCGTACCAGCAACGCCCGGCTCATGGCTTCGTGGTGGAAGTCCTGGATGAGCGTGTGCTCCAAGGTATGGGAGAACGGACCATGCCCGATGTCGTGCACCAGCGCCGCCACCAGCGCCGCCTCGCGTTCTTCAGGTGCGATGGGGGTCCCCTTGTCGGCCAGGGTTGACAGGGTACGCTGCATCAGCGCCATAGCGCCGAGCGCGTGGTTGAAGCGAGTGTGCTCGGCGCCAGGAAAGACCAAGTACCCCACACCCAGTTGGCGAATACGCCGGAGGCGTTGGACTTCGGGCGTTTGAACCAAGGCAAGTAACGTAGCCTTGGGCACGGAGATAAACCCGTGCACCGGATCAGAAAATAGCTTGAACTGGCTGTCGCGGTTGGCAGCAGACACGGGCGCGGAGGAGGCAAGAGGGAAATGCCGAACGGCTGCGCGGCAACAGGCCGGCGCTGCTACGAGCGGACCCGCGTGGGGGTGCCTGCCGGGCGATGCCGCCGCCGCGTAACGGGGCCTCGGTTTCCAGGCACCGACGGGTGTGCTTTGTGCGGCGCGGGGGCATCAGGACCGCTCGGCAAGGGGTCGCCTCCGTCTGGGGGCGGGGGCGGGTCGTCAGACGACCCGGGAGAGCTGTCACGCATCGTGCGCAATGCGTAAATCCCCGCCAGCAACGGTGCGATACTAAACAGCAAGATGACCAGCTGGAGCATAAGATCGGACGGTGTAAGCGAATGTTACACAGGACTTAGTGTAGTATCGACAATGCAGCACCGAGGTTCAATCGGAAACGCAAGAAGATGCTTCGTTACCGAAAGCGAACAGGCCTGCCGTGGCGAGTAGCTGTGGCATGTGCAACCTTAACCATTGCTGCTGCACAGCGTACGCACGCCCGGAGCGGAAAGCTCCGCACTGCCCCCGACATCATCTGCTTTCGCCCATGCCAGAGCTGCCCGCGCCAAGTTCGTCCACGTCAGGCGTCTACAATATCGAAATCAAAGCGCGATGCGCCGATCTTGTGGCCGCTCGCAAACGCCTTACAGCCGTGCCTCATCGCTACATAGGCACCGATCATCAGGTCGATACCTACTTCCGCGTGCCTACGGGTCGTCTAAAGCTGCGGCAGGGGACCATCGAGACCCACCTCATCGCGTATCACCGTACCGACCAGAAAGAGCCCGCGTCCTCAGCCGTGCAGCTCTACGCTCCGGCAGATGCAGAGGAGTTGCTACGTACCCTGTCGCATGTCCTTCCACAGCTCGGGGTGGTCGATAAGCAGCGGGAGATTTACTTCGTAGACCACGTGAAAGTCCATCTCGATGAGGTTAAGGGGCTGGGTACGTTTGTGGAGGTGGAGGCCATTGGAGAGGCTGACGCACATGCGGCCCTGCTGCGTGACTGTAAGCAGGCCATGGCGCTTTTGGGGGTGCAGCACGACGACCTCGTTGCCGCCTCGTACAGCGATCTTCTCCTTGACATGGAGTGATGCCTGATCGGGCTGTAACGATGCCGATCGAACCGCCAATAAAGTGGAACGGCCAGCCACATTCATAGGTGTAGGGGCCACATGGCCTACACAACCCTACCGTAGCACTTTATGTCAGATACCGTCTCGAAAAGCGAGGAGCAGTGGAAAGAAGAACTCACGCCCGAGCAATACCGCATTGCACGGCAGAAGGGCACAGAACCAGCCTTCACCGGAAAATACTGGGATCATAAAGGAGATGGCGTGTACCGGTGCGTCTGTTGCGGTACACCGCTGTTTGATTCGGACACCAAGTACGAGTCGGGCAGCGGCTGGCCCAGTTTCTACGAGCCTGCAGACGCCGACCACGTCAAGACGGAGGACGACCACTCGCTGGGCATGCGGCGCACGGAAGTGCTCTGCGCACGCTGCAACGCCCACCTCGGCCACGTCTTCGCTGACGGGCCCAAGCCGACAGGGCAGCGGTACTGTATCAACTCCGCGGCGCTCGACTTCGACGCATCAGATGCAGACGCCGCCGATGCAAACGCGGCAGATACAGACGCCGCGTAGTCACGGGCATGCCCCTCGTGGCGATGTCTCTGTGAGACGTGTGTAGCAGCTGTGACGCTCAGCCATACGAAAAGCCTCACCGGATAGGCCCGGCGAGGCTTTGCTTTGGCTGTTCCATTTTTGTTTTGCCGACTCCATTTTTTCGCTCACACAAGCGACGCGTCCAGGGTGATGTCAGCGCCTGTGTACAACCTGGAGACGGGGCAATGCTCTTTCGCCCCCGTGGCGATTTTCTGAAACGTGTCCTCATCAATGCCGGGCACAGTCGCCTTGGTAGTTAGCTTGATGCGAGGAATGTGAAAGCCCCCCTCGCCATCTTCCTCTAAGTGGACCTCGGCGTCCGTGTTCACCTGGTCCGGCGCGTATCCGGCCTGTGCCAGTTCGTTGGAGAAAGCCATGGAGAAACAGCCCGCGTGTGCCGCAGCGATTAGTTCTTCAGGGTTGGTTCCGTCGCCGTCTTTAAAGCGAGAGGCGAACGTGTATGGCCCGGTGTAATGATTATCGCCGACTGTCATGGTCCCACTGCCGTCGGGGAGGTTGCCTTTCCACGTTGCATCGGAGCTAAACGAAGCCATAAGAATATGAAATTTATCCTTGAGTAAACGTGGGTATGCGTACCCTCCCGATAGGTAGGGGTGCCGTAAACGGTCGACAATTGAGTTATCGTTACAACGCACCTGTGGGCTTGGGCGTCGCGCCGACCCAAGTTTACGCGGCTGACCATCCGAGCGGAAACCCACGATAGTTAACGCTGTTAACTTAAAAAAATTACAAAATCGTATGCCCAACAGCACCACAGATTTGCGCCGCCTAATCTTGGACGCGACCCGTAGTTTGTTGGCCCGGAACGGGTATACCAACCTGTCCATGCGGAAGATTGCCCGGAAGATTGGCTACAGCGCTACGACCATCTATCTGCATTTTGAAAACAAGGATGCGCTCTTTCATGCCCTCATCGACGAGGGCATGAACCGGCTGTATGAGTCGCTATACGAAGTGCACACGCAGTATGCAGAGGCCCCGGTGGAGCGCTTGCGGGCCTTGTGCCGTCAGTACATTCAATTTGGTTTGGATGAGCCCGAGTATTATGAAGTAATGTTTATGCTGCATCCTGAACACATGGAGCGCTACCCGGCGGCCAAGTACCGGCGGGCACGCCGCAACCTGGACTTGTTTGCGCAGGCGCTGGAAGATGGCGTAACTGAGGGGGTCATGGCAGTACAGAACAGCCGCGTTGCGGCCAGTTCCACGTGGGCCGCGCTGCACGGCACCGTCACGCTCCTCATTGCGCAACGCGTGGATGCCCGTATCGACCACGAGGCCTTCATCACAGCCGCCATCGACCAGGCCTTGTATGGCCTTCTGCCCCGGGTCCGGGCCGATCCTGCGGTTCCCGAGGTCTAAATTGCACGTTTTAATCCGGAAGCGCTTTCCAACCGATCATCGATTGTCTACCTTGCGCATGGTACCTGTCGTGCCAGCCGCTTTGCCTTACGCGCCATAGCTCCCGCACGGTCTTTCTCACCGTTGCTGTACCAAAACGGTCTCGCTACTTCTAACCTGCCGCCTGATCGCCATGTCTAACCCCGTGTACACCGCCCCCCGCCATCCGGATCATCTTGTGTTAGGGAAAACCCTGCCGGAGATTCTGTATGACTCGGTGGAAAAGTATAACAACCCCCGCTTTCTAAATCAGCCCACGGGAGATACCTGGCGCCCGATTTCGCTGCGTGAGTTTGCGACAGCTGCGGAGGAAACGGCCATGGGGCTGCAAGATCTCGGGTTGGCGCGCAAAGATCGGGTGGGGCTGTACCTGGAGAGCGATGCATACTTCGGCATCGCCGACATGGGCTGCCTTATCGGGGGCTTCATCAATGTCCCTATTTACGTAACCCACGCTGCCGAGGCGATTACGTTTGTGCTGAATCACTCGGAGTCGAAGGTGCTCTTTGTCTCAACCCCTGAGCGGTTAGCAGAATTAGCGCCGGTGCTCCCGAAGGTCGATCATCTCCAGACCATTGTGATCGCAGATCCGTCGGGTGACGTTGCACTGCCGGCGGGCGCGGGCGATGTTGAGCTGATGACGCTGGACCAGCTACGAGCGCGTGGACGTGACCGCCTGCAGACCGACGCGGGCGCGATCCCGCAACTTGTGAGCAAGATCGACCCGGGGGACACCGCCACGCTAATCTACACCAGCGGCACGACGGGGCAGCCGAAGGGCGTGATCCTGACGCACGAGAACATCTCGTCGAATGCCCTCACCTGCTACAATGAGCTGGAAGGCTACCGGGAAGGCGCCTCGGGCGAGGTTGCCATCTCGTTCTTGCCGCTCACCCACATCTTTGCCCGCACGCTGCACTACGGCTTCATGTCGCGCGGTACAAGCGTCTATTTCACCACGCCCGACGACCTGGGCGACGACCTGAAAAAGGTGCAGCCCACCGTGTTTGCGACGGTGCCTCGCCTGCTGGAGAAGGTGTACGCCAAGATTCAGACCAAAACGGAGGCCAACACGGGGCTGAAGAAGGCGCTGGGCCTGTGGGCGCTGGACCTTGCCAAGCAGTACGAATTGGGGGAAGCGCCCGCGGGGCTGTTCGCGCTGCAGTTGAAGCTGGCCAACAAGCTGGTTTTCTCGAAGTGGCGCGAGGCCTTAGGGGGCCGTGTGCGCTTCGTGGTATCCGGTGGCGCCGCGCTGAACCCAACCATCTGCAACGTCTTCAATGCCGCAGGCGTGCCCATCCTGCAGGGCTACGGGCTCACCGAAACAAGCCCCGTCATCACGTTCAACCGCGTCAGCCACAACCGCGCGGGTGCTGTGGGTGAGCCGATCCCTGGTGTGGAGGTCATGATTGCCGATGATGGCGAAGTGCTGACGCGCGGGCCGCACGTCATGAAGGGATACTACAAAAATAAGGAGCAAACGGCCGAGGTGCTCACCGAAGACGGCTGGTTTCACACAGGCGACATCGGGGAGATGACCGATGAAGGCTATCTCAAAATCACCGATCGCAAGAAGGACCTCTTCAAGCTTTCCACAGGGAAATACGTCACTCCGCAGCCGCTGGAGAATAAGCTGGCTATGCATGGCGTCATTGAGCATGCGGTGGTGATCGGCAATGCCCGCAAGTTCTGCGCAGCGCTTATTTTCCCGGAAGAGGAAACGGTGCGGACACTGGCCGGGGCGCACGACCTTAACCCGGCGGCTCCGCTTGAGCAGTTGCTGCAGGAGCCGGCTATCTACGGTCGGATCCAAGAACTGGTAGAAGAGGCGAATGAAGGCATGGACCACTGGTCCACGATCAAGCGCTTTGCGCTGGTGCCCGGGCAGCTTGCTATCGAAAATGGGATGCTGACGCCAACCATGAAAGTGCGCCGGCCGAAAGTCCGTGCGCAATACGAAGCACAAATCGAAGCCCTATACAGCGACGACTGGGCGCCGCCCGTCGAGACGCAAGATGCACCGGTGGCAACTGTTGCCACCTAACACCCAACGTAGCGCGCCGGGCCGCAAAGGCCCGGGGTTTTTGTTTAATCCACGAGGCATGTGTTATGGCCGCAAATTTTAACGACCTGGGCCAGCTGATGAAGCTGGCACAGAACATCGACATGAAGCAACTGGCGAACCTCTCGGAGAAGGTGGACCTGGAGGAGCTGATCGGTATGGTTTCGTCCATGGACGAGCGAACGCTCGCACAGATGACGAACTTCATGCGGAAGCAGCAACGCACGCAAAATGGCAATGGCCGCGAGTTGCCGCCCGTGACGGGCGACTTCTTCGACCTGCGCTCCACCTTCTCGGATGAGCAGCGGGCCGTGCAGGATACGGTGCGTGATTTCATGGAGACACACGTCCAGCCCATTGCTAATGAATACTGGCAAAAGGACACGTTCCCCCGCCACCTCATCGACGAGATGCGGAAGCTGAATATCCTGCCGAAGATCTTCCATCCCGACGGCACGCGCACCCACGATGCGGCGGTCATGGAAGGTATTGTGACGATGGAGATGGCGCGTATCGACGTGTCGACTGCTACGTTCTTCGGTGTGCACGGTGGGCTGGCCCTCTGGTCTATGGTCATGGCAGGCACCGAGGCGCAGAAGGAGGAATGGCTGCCGAAGATGCTGAACCTGGACGTGATCGGGGCCTTCGGCCTGACCGAGCCCAAGGTAGGCTCTGCTATTTCGCAGGGCATGCGCACCACCTGCCGCCGCGAGGGGGACACCTGGATTCTCAATGGGGAGAAAAAGTGGATCGGCAACGCCACCTTTGCCGACATGATTGTCATCTGGGCGCGCGATGAGGACACCAGCGAAGTGCGTGGCTTTCTGGTACGGCCAGAAAACCCCGGGTATCATGTGGATAAGATCGAAAACAAGATCGCCCTCCGCATGGTCGAGAATGGGCACATCACGCTTACCGACTGCGAGATCCCCGAGGCCGATCATCTCAGCGCCATGAACGGCTGGTCCACCGTTGCGGAAATCCTCCGGCAAACACGGGCCGGCGTCGCCTGGCAGGGCGTAGGCTGTGCCATGGGCGCCTACGAGCATTCGGCTCACTATGCCCGCAAGCGGAAGCAGTTTGGCCGGCCGATCAGCGCGTTTCAGCTGGTTCAAGACAAGCTCGTGTTTATGCTGGGCAACGTGACCGCCATGCAGACGATGTGTCTCCGCCTGGCGGAGATGCAGGACGCCGGCACCATGCGCGATGAGCATGCCTCGCTCGCGAAGGTCTTCACCGCCGCCCGCTGCCGCGACACCGTCGCGCTGGCCCGTGACCTGCACGGCGGCAATGGCATCCTGCTGGAACACGACGTGGCTCGCTTCTTCTGCGACACGGAGGCCATCTACTCCTACGAAGGCACCAACGAGATCAACTCGCTCGTGGTGGGGCGCGCTGTCACGGGGCAGAGCGCATTCGTGTAGCCCAGACGTACGCCCTTTTTTTCGACTGAACATAACACTGTTAACTCGCCCCTAAGCTTATGGAAGCCCCTCCTGTAGATACCCGCTCCCTGCGCCTCGCGACCCCGGCCACCCACCGTCCGTTTCGGACGGCAGCGGTGCTGGGCGCCGGCACCATGGGCGCACAGATTGCCGCACACCTGGCCAACATCGGTCTCGACGTGCACCTGCTCGACATTGCGGATAGCGATGGGAAGGACCCGGACGCTATCGTCAAGCAGCAGTTCAAGCAGACCCAGAAGACGAAGCCCGATCCGTTCTTTACCGACGAGGTTGCCGACCGCATCACCCTCGGCAACTTTGACGATCACTTCGAGCGCCTCGCAGACGTGGATTGGATCATTGAGGCGGTCGTGGAGCGGCTCGACATCAAACAGCAGGTTATGGCACGCGTCGAGGCTACCGCGCGGCCCGACGCCGTGATCTCGACCAACACCAGCGGCATCCCCATCCATGAGATCACGGAGGGCCGCACTGAGGACTTCAAGCGCCGCTTTCTGGGTACGCACTTCTTCAACCCGCCGCGGTACCTGAAGCTGCTGGAGCTCATCCCCACGCCGGACACCGCCCCAGACGTGCTGGAGCGGGTCGCACAGTTTGGGCGCCTCCATCTTGGCAAAGGTATCGTCGTAGCCAAGGACGTGCCCTACTTTGTCGGCAACCGCATCGGCACGTACGCCATGTTTCGGGCGATGCGGTACTTCACGGACGGGGACTACACCATCGAAGAGATCGACGCCCTCACCGGCCCGCTGGTAGGCCACCCGAAGTCGGCCACGTTCCGCACGGCCGATGTGGTGGGGCTGGATGTGCTCCGCGATGTGGCAAAAAACCTCTACGAGAAGCTGCCGGAGGATGAGAGCCGCGACGCCTTCGACATCCCCGACCTGCTGGATGCCCTGCTGGACGACGGCCGGAAAGGGGCGAAGACGCGCGCAGGGTTCTACAAGAAGGTAGACGGCGAAATCCGCTCCGTAAACCCCGAGACGCTCAACTACGAATCGCCGGAAGCGAAAGATCTGCCCGCGCTCAACGACGTCAAGAAGGCCGGTGGGCTTCAGGAGCGGCTGCGCGCGCTGTTCGAAGCGGAAGGCCGTGCGGGCGACTTCTTCCGCGAGACGACGCTGGACCTGCTGGCCTACAGTGCCCGCCGCATTCCCGAAATCACCGACAGCCCGGCCGATGTCGATCGGGCCATCCGCTGGGGCTTTGCGTGGGAGCTGGGGCCGTTTCAGATCTGGGATACCCTTGGCTTCGAGGCCGTCCGCGAGGCGATGGCCGCGCACGACTTGGCCCTGCCCGGCTGGGTCGACACGATGGCCTCGGCCGGCAACACCACCTTCTACCGCACCCGTGAGGGCGCGCAGCAGGTCTATGTGCCCACCGCTGGCGGCTACATCGCCGATGCCCCGCCGGCCGACCAGATCGATCTGCCGGCCATCAAAACCGAGACCACGAACGTGCTCTGGGAAAACGCCGACGCTGCGCTGCTGGACCTGGGCGATGGCGTGGCGCTCTATGAGTTTCGGTCGAAGTCGAACTCGCTGGGCTCCGAAGTTATGGGCGGCCTCCACGAGGTGCTCGATAAGGTAGAAAACGACCCCGACCTCCGGGGGCTTGTCATCGGCAACGAAGGGAAGAACTTCTCGGTGGGCGCTAACCTGGGCGAAGTGGCCATGGGCGCCGCGCAGGGCGAGTTCGACCAGATCGAACGCTTCCTCAAGCGCTTTCAGGACGTGGTGCAGCGTATCCGCTACGCTGAGAAGCCGGTTGTCGTGGCGGTACATCAGCGGGTGCTGGGCGGTGGATGCGAGATGGCGATGGCGTGTCCGAACCCCGTAGCCTCGGCCGAAACCTACATGGGCCTTGTTGAGCTGGGCGTGGGCCTGATCCCTGCCGGCACAGGCAGCACGCTACTGGCCACCCGCGCCGCAGCGCAGTCGCCCAATGGCAACCCCAGCGAAATCCAGCCGTGGCTGCGCAAGTACTTCGAGCAAATTGCCATGGCCGAGGTGGCCGAGAGCGCGCGGCAGGCGCAGCAGATGCATTACTTGAGCGACAATGCGCGCATCGTGATGGATGACAACCGGCGCCTGTACGTGGCCAAGGAGGAAGTCCTCCGCCTCTCGAATGAAGGCTACCTGCCGCCGCCCGTCAGCACCCGCGTGAAGGTGCTCGGGCGTCCGGCGCTCGCCGCCATGAAGGTCGGCGCGCAGCAATACCTGCAGGGCGGCTACATCTCCGCCTACGATGCTTACCTGGCGGAAGAGCTGGCCTACGTGCTGGCCGGCGGTAACCTCAGCCATCCGCAGGAGGTGCACGAGGAGTACCTGCTGGAGCTGGAGCGCGAGGTGTTCATGCGCCTGCTGGGTGAGGAAAAAACACAGCAGCGCATCATGCACATTCTCGAGCACAACAAACCGCTCCGCAACTGATCCTGCGCGTCCCGATGGCGCTGCCATCGCCCGTTGCCCTGTTATAGATTTCACCTTTTTTGACCTATGGAAGCTAAAAACGCAGCATATATCGTAAGCAGCGTCCGCACGCCCGTCGGTAAGGCGGGACGTGGCACGCTCAGCCACTTTCGCCCGGAGGAGATGGGGGGGCGCGCCGTCGCCGGGGCCATCGACCGGGTGGAGGGGCTCCGCAAAGAGGACGTCGATGATGCGATCATCGGGTGCGCCTTCCCGGAAGGCCCGCAAGGGATGAACGTGGGCCGCATCGTCGCCGAGAAGGCCGGGTTGCCCTACAGCGTACCGGGCGCTACGGTCAACCGCTTCTGCTCCTCCGGCTTGCAAACGATCGTGATGGCATCCCAGGCCATCGTGACGGGGCAGGCGGAGGTCGTTGTCGCTGGGGGCACCGAATCGATGAGCCTCGTGCCCATGAGTGGCTTCTACTTTCAGCCCGACCCGGACCTTGTGTTAGACGAGGGCTCCGAGATGTACGTCTCGATGGGCATCACGGCCGAAAATGTGGCCGAGCAGTACGGCATCAGCCGGGAGGATCAGGATGCGTTTGCGCTGCGCTCCCACGAGCGAGCGCTGGACGCCATCGAAAGCGGCCGTTTTGATGAGGAGATCGTACCGCTGGAGGTGGCCGTGACCCGGCGCACCAACGGCGCCACCACGACCACGCAAACCGTCTTTGATACAGATGAAGGCCCGCGGGCCGATACCAACCTGGACGCCCTGGGCGGCCTCCGCCCGGTGTTCAAGCGAAACGGCACGGTAACGGCGGGCAACGCCTCCCAGACCTCCGATGGCGCTGCCGCCGCAGTGGTCATGAGCGAATCCCGCATGCAGGAGGTGGGGGCCGACCCGCTCGCCCGCATCGTAGGCTTCTCCGTGGCGGGCGTACCGCCCGAGCTCATGGGCATTGGCCCCGTGAATGCCATCCGAAAGGTGCTCACGCAAACCGGCCTGTCGCTGGACGACATCGGGCTGGTGGAGCTTAACGAAGCCTTCGCCGCCCAGGCCCTTGCCGTCATCCGGGAGGTGGGGCTCGACGAAGACATCGTCAACGTCAATGGCGGCGCCATCGCGCTCGGCCACCCGCTGGGCTGCACCGGCGCCAAGCTGACGGCCACCCTGCTCCACGAGATGCGCCGGCGCGAGATCCGGTATGGTATCTGCACTATGTGTGTAGGTGGCGGCATGGGCGCGGCGGCCGTTCTTGAAAACTTGCAACGGTAATGCGTGCACCCAATAGCTCGGCAAGCGCCATTCGCCGAGTTGTTATGCAGTAATTAACACTGTTAACTCTTTTGCTCACAACCCCCAATCGACCCATGAAATTACGAAATGCACTACTCGGTGCCGGTACACTCGGCGTTCTGTTTGGCGTCCCGCAGGTGCGCCGGCAGGTGCTCTCCAAGGGCGTCATGACGGGCATGAACAAGTTAGGCTTTCTGCCGACGATCTCCCCCACCGAAAAAACGGCGATCGACGCGGGGACGGTCTGGGTCGACGGTGAGCTTTTTTCTGGCGACCCGGACTGGGAGCAGCTGCTCAACGAAACCTACCCCGACCTCTCGCCCGAAGAGCAGGCTTTTCTGGATGGCCCGGTGGAGGAGGTCTGCGCGATGGCTGACGACTGGGAAATCTGGCAAGAGCGCGGCCTGCCGGATGAGGTCTGGGACTACCTGAAAAAGGAGCGGTTCTTCGGCATGATCATCCCGGAGGAGTACGGCGGGCTGGGCTTTAGCGCCTCGGCCAACAGCGCGGTCGTGGCCAAAATGGCGGCGCGCAGCCAGGGGCTGGGCATCACCGTGATGGTCCCCAATTCGCTGGGCCCGGCGGAACTGCTCGTCCACTATGGCACGCAGGAGCAGCGGGACCATTTCCTCCCGCGGCTGGCCCGTGGAGAGGAGATCCCGGCGTTTGCCCTGACGGAGCCACAGGCCGGCTCGGATGCCGGGGCGATGTCTTCCCATGGCGAAGTCTTTGAGGGCGAAGATGGGGAGCTGTACGTCCGCCTGAACTGGAAGAAGCGCTACATCACGCTGGCCGCGATCTCTACGATGCTGGGGCTGGCCTTTAAGCTGCGCGACCCCGAAAACCTGCTGGGCAAAGGCACGGATCTCGGCATCACCTGCGCCCTCATTCCTACCGAAACGGAAGGCGTGGAGCTGGGCGAGCGCCACGACCCGCTGGGCGTGCCGTTCTACAACTGCCCGACGCAGGGCCACGACGTCATCGTCCCGATCGATGCCATCATCGGCGGCGCCGACGGAGCCGGCAACGGCTGGCGCATGCTGATGGAATCGCTTGCGGCCGGACGTGGCATTTCCCTGCCGGCCTCCAGCGTGGGCGCGGCGAAGGGCGTGTACCGCGCCGCGAGTGCGCACGCGGCCATCCGGCGGCAGTTTGGGCTCTCCATTGGTAAGTTCGAGGGCATCGAAGAGCCGCTGGCGCGCATCGGGGGCTTCACCTACCTGATGGAGGCCGCGCGCAAGTACACCAATGGCGGCCTCGACAGCGGCGCCAAGCCCTCGGTGGTGTCGGCCATCATGAAGTACAACACGACCGAGCTGGCGCGCGACATCATTGCGGACGGCATGGACATCCTGGCCGGCAACGCCATCTCCCGTGGCCCGCGCAACACCATGGCGCACGCCCATCAGGGCATCCCGATCTCCATTACGGTGGAGGGCGCCAACATCCTCACCCGCACGCTGATGGTGTTCGGGCAGGGGGCCATCCGGTGCCATCCCTACGCGCTGAAGGAGATTGAAGCGCTGGAGGAGGATGACCTGAAGGCCTTCGACAGTGCGTTCTGGGGGCACATTGCACACGTCCTGAAGAACATGGCGCGCTCCGTGTACCTGTCCGCCTCGCGTGGCAAGCTGGCCTCGTCCCCCGTGGATGGGCCGGCCGCCGACTACTACAAGAAGCTCTCCTGGGCCTCGGCCTCGTTTGCCATCCTGGCCGACATCGCCATGGGTACGCTCGGCGGCAACCTCAAGCGGAAAGAGAAGCTGACGGGCCGGTTTGCCGATATCTTCTCGTGGCTGTACCTGGCCAACGCTACGCTGACACGCTTTGAGAAGGAAGGCCGGCGCGCGGACGACCTGCCGTTCTTCCAGTGGTCCATGGAATACGCGCTGCAGCAGATGCAGGAAGGCTTTGATGGCCTCTTCGACAACATGGACGTGCCGCTGGCCGGGGCGCTCTTCCGGGGGCCGCTCGCCCTCTGGTCGCGCGCCAACCCGCTCAGCACGGGCCCGAGCGACCGCCTCGGCCACAAGGTGGCGCAGGCCATGCAGGTGCCCGGCCCACAACGCGACCGCCACACCGCGGGCATCCACGTCTCCGACGACCCCACCGACGCTCTTGGCCGGCTGGAGCACGCCCTCCAGCTACACCACGCGGCGCTACCGGTGGAGCGTAAGATCAAAGACGCCGTCAAGGCGGGACGCCTGCCGAAGAAAAAGCCCGCGCAGCTGGTGGACGATGCCGCAGCCGCCGGGGTGATTTCTGAGACGGAGGCTGACAAGATCCGCCAGGCCGAGGCCGCGCGCGCGGATGCGGTCCAGGTCGACAGCTTCACACTGGAGGAGTACAAGAAGATCTACGCGCCAACAGCCACCGTGGGTGGCGACGGCGCCCCGTCGATCGCAACCGAAGGCGATGGTGCTACGGGTGAGCCCAAAGTAGAAGCCTAACGTCCATGGCCCCGGCTGCTCCCGCGCAGCGGTTGGGTTATGTAGACCACACACCACAGGGGTATCCTTTCGAGGGTACCCCTGTATGTATTTACGTTGAAGGGAATCAAGTCGATAGTAATACTGCACTTGGCGGGATTCTTGTCTTGAAGATATCGTCAACAGACCGTACTGTGTACCGTGCTCTTCTCACACATCCCCTCGGCGGCGGCATGCAAGCACTCACGTTAGAACACTTTCTGAAGGCAGGTTCGGACTTCGAGACGGCGCAATACCACGTGTTGGGTGGGCTGCAGACGGCGCGGCAAGCCTTCGCCAACAACCACATCTATCCCTACCTGGGTGGGCTCGTAAAACTGTATCACACCTTGCGCAGCATCGTAGGCCAGATCGACGACCTGCGGGATGCGGCCCCGGCGGAGCTGACCGGCATTGACTGGGAAGCTGGCGCTCTGCAGTACGAGCAGGGCGAGCTATCGGATGACCAGATCGCCTTTGTCGAGGATCTCATCCGGTGGGCCCTGCCGCACCTGCAGCAAGCCATCGAAGAGGGCCGGACGATCTACGAGTTCGTGGAGGACAACCTGGAGTTGGAAGAGGTGGGCATCGTACCGTCGTATGTGGAGGAAGGCTACCTGTTCGTTCCCGACCGGCAGACAAGCAGCCTACACGTGCTCCAGTACAGCCTGTCGGTCTTCAGAGACGCGGGCGAGCGCTATCGCAGCCTCAAGACCGTCCACGTGAAGAGTGTTTTCCGCCGCGACGTCACCCCATCGCCACAAAGCCTGAAGCTCGAACTCCTCTCCGAGAAGCGCGACCTGCCCAACCCGGCGACCTACGCGTTCGAGTCGGAGCTTGACTTCCCGTTCGATACCACCATGCTGCCGGTGGCCAAGCGCAAGCTCATCCGCTACCTCTCCCGGATGGAGGGGCAGGCGTAAGGCGCAGTTCCCGCCTACCGTTAACATTGTAACGTCCATCGGTGAATCTGACAGCCGGAGGCGACGTTTGCTGCCTTTCTACTTCCTGACGCATCAGCTCTCGTATGGCATTGCTTTCCCGCTCCCTGCTATCCCTTGCACTTGTTGGATTGATGTCGTTGCTCTTCACTGGCTGCGACGTCATCGACAGCGACGATGAGGGGCTGTCTGCCGGCACATTTGCCTACACCAACCCCGATGGGCAGGAGATCACCGGGGAAGCCCTGTACGATCTGGTGGACGGCAGTGCCGTCGGGGTTGAGGACGTACCGGTCAACTTCTTTGTGATTGCGCTGCTGCCGAATACCGATGGCGCTGACCTGGCGGGCGAGGGGGCGCTGCTTGTTCGCGCGGCGCCGCTGGGGGCGCCGGGGCCAGGCAACTACAGCATTGGCGATGCCGCCCCCTTGCTTGTGGATATCGATCCGGACAATCCCCCATCATTTGATGAGCTCCAAAGCTTCTTTAGCCTCTACGCCCAGGCGACGGGCGGTACGCCCGGGGCGCCGGAAGGCACCGCGGCCATCAGCCGATCCGGCACCGTGACGCTCGACGCCTTTGGCGAGACAGCGGCAGGGAGCTTTGACTTCACCGCTGAACCCATTGACCCAGCGACTGGCGAGTTGAGCGGAACCACCGTGCAACTACAGGGGCAGTTCAACGCGCGGGCCGGCGACATCGTGGAAGCGATTGAGGACGTGCTTGGCGGATTTCCAGAGCTCCCCAATGGGGAGTGATCGAGGGCAACGCAGGCGGGAGTGATTTTGGCGTGGTTGCTTGGCTGTTGCTAAACCGAGCACTACAGGTCCTGCAGCAGGCGCTGCGCAGCCGTTTCGCCCGAGGCCATCGCGTCCGGCACGGAAATCCCGTCGCGGTAGTTGCCAGCCAGCGCAAACCGAGCGTGCGCGTCCTCCAATCGCTGAAGGGCGTCTTTCACTGCACCATAGCCCACCGTGTACTGCGGAATGCCGGTCGTCCATTCGGTGTAGTGCATCAGCACCGGCGCGCCACGGACGCCGAGGAGGTGCTGGAGGTCACGCTCCACCAGCTCGCGCACGGCGTGGAAGCTTTCGTGGGTAAGGGCGGGCCGCCGGGCGCCACCCACGAGCGTCGTGAGCAGCACGTGGTCGTCGGGGGCGCGATCGGGGAAGATGGTGGAGGTGAAGATGGTGCCGAGGATGCGCAGGTCGGACTCCACCTTCGGCACCAGCATCCCGAAGCCATCCAGTGGGTGCGCCACGTTGCGGCGCGGGTAGCCCAGCGCCACAACCGTCACCGGCGGATGCGGCACGTGGGCCAGCACCGGCGCCTCAGAGGCTGGCGAGGCCTCCAGCGCGGAAAGACGGGGGAGGGGTAAGGTGGACAGCACCCCATCTACCGTGTACGTCTGCGGCGTTTGCTCCCAGCCCTGTGCGGTGTGCACGGTCCACTGGCCGTTGGCTGGAATGATGCGTTTGACCTCCTCGTCGGTGGCCACCGGTCCCACAGCCGTTGCAAGCGCGTCTACGAGCTGTTGGAGGCCCTTGCGGAAATTGAAGACCTTGTACCGTGGTGTATCTGCCGGCGCCTGTCCACGCCGCGCCCACTGTGCACGGAGCAGCGAGCCGTGGGTCTGCTCCATCTCATACAACGCGGGAAAGGCATGCTGGACGGACAGGTTGGCGGGCACACCCGAAAAGATGCCCGCCACAAACGGATCCGCGCCATAGGCCAGCGCCTCCCCGCCAAGGCGGCGGCGCACGAAGGTGGCGACGCTTTCCTCCACACCGGCCGGCGCCGGATCTACAAATGGCTCCAGTAGCAGGCGCAGCTTGCCCGGGATGGAGAACGCTCGGGTGGTCAGCAGCCCCGGGGGGGACGTAGGGAGCGCCACGGGGTTGCCCTCCCGTACCACGTACCGGTTGCGGGCAGCGTCGCTGGCTTCCACCACTTCGGCCGTAAGCCCGAGGGCGTCGATCAGGCGCTCCAGCAGGGGCGTGCTCGCCCGTATCGTGTTCGGGCCATGCTCCACCACGTAGCCGCCGGCCTCTGAGGTCTGGATCATGCCCCCCGGGTGATGCCGGGCCTCCAGCACCTGGACCTCCACGCCCGCCTGCTCCAGCGTGTACGCCCCCACGAGTCCTGCGATGCCTGCGCCCAGCACTGCAACACGCGCCATAGCCGTTGACTGGTTTGCTCAAGTAGATGAGGAAATCGTTCGGGCTAAAGGTCTTCCACAAAGGAGGAACCGACCCCACCCCGATACGCAAATGGAAACCGTGCGCGCTTCATTTGGTTATACAGCCCTTACCAAAATAAGACGAACTTTGCTGAGGGTTTTTATGGCGACAGAGCGAATGGACCAAAGCTGGTATCGCATCCGTGCCCAAATCAAGTCAATCTGGAGTGATGCCGAGTTTGGTGACAAAGAAATGAAAAAAGCTCGGGGCGACATGAACAAGATGGTCAACCTGATTCACGAGAAAACAGGGGAGCCCCGGAGCGAAATCTTCCAGAAGATCAGTGCTATCATCTAACGAGGATGGCCTCGTTCTGTACCCTGCGCCTGCTGTTGTGGGGGCAGCGTCTTAAAGTCCCGGTCCGTCGTTCGGATCGGGCTTTTTTTTGACGGGCGTAGCCGCTACATTTGGCACGCCGGGCGTGGCGCCGGATGCTGCGCTGCATCGCCCTGGCATCACTCCGTGCCATTTCCCCCTGTTGCTCCATGTCTGATACCGCTTCCACGGCCACCCTTGGGTCCGCTATTGACCCCTCCGCGCCCACCTACAGCGACCGCGTCGCGACGTACGAGCGCCTGCTGCACACCTGGCGAGAGCGCCTGGACGCGGTGCACCAGGGCGGTGGGGAGCGCCGGCGCCAGCGGGAGCACGCGCGGGGCAAGCTGACCGTCCGCGAGCGCATCGCCCATCTGCTCGACGCCCCGGACGACTTTATGGAGCTGGGGGCGTTTGCCGGGTACGAGATGTACGAAGAGGAGGGCGGCTGTCCGGCCGGCGGCACGGTGATGGGGCTGGGGCATGTGAGCGACCGGCTCTGCCTGATCGTGGCCAACGACGCCACCGTAAAAGCTGGCGCGTGGTTTCCGATCACGGCCAAGAAGAACCTGCGCGCCCAAGAGATCGCGCTCGAAAACCGGGTGCCGATCCTCTACCTGGTGGACTCCGCCGGTGTGTACCTGCCCATGCAAGACGAGATCTTCCCCGACAAAGAGCACTTCGGCCGCATCTTTCGCAACAACGCCCGGCTCTCCAGCCTGGGTGTGCCGCAGATTGCCGCCATCATGGGCTCGTGTGTGGCCGGTGGGGCCTACCTCCCCATCATGAGCGACGAAGCGCTGATTGTAGAGGGCACCGGCTCGGTTTTCCTGGCCGGGCCGTATCTGGTGCAGGCCGCTATCGGGGAAAAAGTGGACAAGGAAACGCTGGGCGGCGCGGAGACGCAATCGGACATCTCCGGTGTCACGGATTACAAGGTGCCGAACGACGAGGCCTGCCTCGACAAGGTGCGCGAGCTGGTCTCCCACCTGGGCGCCCGCGAGCGTGCCGGGTTTGCCCGCGCAGCGCCGCAGGCCCCAGCGTTCGATGCGGAGGAGCTGTACGGTATCATTCCCAAGGGGAGCAATCAGCCCTACGACATGCGGGAGGTGCTGGCGCGCGTGGTGGACGCCGACTCCTGGACCGAATACAAGGAAGGGTACGGCCAGACCATCCTGACCGGGTATGCGCGTATCGACGGCTGGAGCGTGGGCATCGTAGCCAATCAGCGCTCCGTGGTGCGCGCCCAGACCGGCAAGCGCTCCCGCTCCGACGAAATGCAGGCCGGCGGCGTTATCTACTCCGACTCGGCCGATAAGGCCGCCCGGTTCATCATGAACTGCAACCAGAAACGCATCCCGCTGGTCTTCCTGCAAGATGTCACCGGCTTCATGGTGGGCGCGCGCGCCGAGCATGGGGGCATCATCAAAGACGGCGCCAAGATGGTGAACGCAGTCTCGAATTCCATCGTGCCCAAGTTCACGGTCGTGGTTGGTAACTCGTACGGCGCCGGCAATTACGCCATGTGCGGCCGGGCGTATGACCCGCGCCTGATCCTGGCCTGGCCGACGGCCAAGATCGCCGTCATGGGCGGCTCGCAGGCCGCCAAGGTGTTGCTGCAGATCGAGGTCCGCAAGCTACAGAAGCAGGGCAACGAACTGACCGACGAGGAACAGCAGGCGCTGCTGGATACCATCGAAGACCGCTACGAGAAGCAGACCAAACCCTACTACGCGGCCGCACGGCTCTGGGTAGATGAGATCATCGACCCGGTCGCCACCCGCGCCTGGCTCAGCCGGGGCATCGCCATGGCCGACCACAACCCCGACCTTCCGCCGTTCAACCCGGGCGTCATCCAGACGTGAGCCCGCTTCACGCCCTCTTGTTTCCACACCTGCCGTATGAAACGCTTCGAAGAGCTCTTTGCCGAACTGCAGCAGAAAGTAGCCGCGCAGGATCCGGACTCCGGCACGGTACGCGCCGTCGCTTCCGGGCCGCACGCCATCGGGAAGAAGCTGCTCGAAGAGGCTGGTGAGGTGTGGATGGCCGCCGAGCACGAGGGCCGCACGCGCACGGCGGAGGAAATTTCGCAGCTCCTCTACCACATCCAGGTGATGATGTTGGCCTGCGACCTCGACCTGGACGACGTGTACGAGCATCTGTAGTATGGTGGTCGTACCGTTGCCCCACCCGCTGCTGTTTTGACTGCTGATTATTGTTTCGAATGCCTGCCCCCGATCCCCATATGCTGAACATCGCCCTTCCGAACAAAGGCGCCCTCTCTGACGGGGCCCTGCGCCTCGTACAAGAAGCCGGGTACCACTGCGACCGCAGCCGCCGCGACCTTGCGGTGCTGGATGTGCAGAACGACGTTGAGTTTTACTTCCTGCGCCCCCGCGACATCGCCATCTACGTGAGCAACGGCGTGCTTGACCTGGGCATCACCGGGCGGGACCTGATGCTGGACAGCGGCGCTGACGTGAAGGAGCTGCTGCCGCTTAACTTCGGGAAAGCCAACTTTTGCTACGCTGTGCCCAAGGAGGACGGTCGCACGCCCGACGCCTTTGATGGGATGCGCATCGCGACGTCCTACCGCAACCTGGTCCGGGAAGATATGGCCGAGCGCGGGGTGGACGCCGAGGTCGTGCAGCTGGATGGCGCCGTGGAGATCTCCATCAAGATGGGCGTGGCCGATGCCGTGGCCGACGTGGTGCAGACGGGGCGCACGCTGGATCAGGCCGGGCTGACACCGACGGGCGCGCCGATTCTGAAATCCGAAGCCGTGCTGATAGGGCGCACCGATGAGGCGCAAGCGGTCAATGGGGTGCAGCTCTTCATTGAGCGCCTCCGCGGCATCCTCCTGGGGCGCGCCTACGTGATGGTCGAGTACGTCGTCCCCCAGCCCCAGCTTCCCGAAGCCACAGAAATAACGCCAGGCATCGAATCGCCCACCGTAGCACCGCTCAGCAAGGATGGCTGGGTAGCCGTTAAGGCCATGGCGCGCGAGGCCAGTGTCAACACCATCATGGACAAGCTGTCGGCCATCGGCGCCAAAGGCATCATCATCACCGATATCCGCACCTGCCGCATCTGACAAGAGGCAGGGCCCCGCGTCTACGTGTCGTACTGGGCGTCGATGTAGGCGGCGTAGGCGTTGTCGGTGACGGCCTCGAGCCAGTCGGGATGGTCGAGGTACCAGCGGACCGTCTGCGCAAGGCCAGCGGGGAGGTCGTACTGAGGACGCCAGCCCAGCGCATCCCGGACGCGGGAGGCATCCACCGCGTACCGAAAGTCGTGGCCCGGGCGGTCGGTCACGAAGGTGATGTGCTGCCGGGCCGTGTCCGCGGGGCGGCCCAGGGCCTCGTCCACCAGGTCAGCCAACGTCTCCACCAGGTGCAGGTTGGTGCGCTCCTCTTCCGCGCTCACCAGATACGTCTGCCCCGTGCGGCCGTGACGGAGGATGGTATCGAGCGCCACCGCATGGTCCTGCACGTGCAACCAGTCGCGGACGTTCTGGCCATCGCCATAAACCGGGATGGACTGCTCGCGGAGGGCGCGCAGGATCACCAACGGGATGAGCTTTTCCGGATGCTGGTACGGCCCATAGTTGTTCGAGGTATTCGAGAGCGTAAACGGCAGCCCGTAGGTGTGGCCATAGGCCCGGACGAGGTGATCGCTGCCGGCTTTGGACGCCGCATAGGGCGAGCGCGGCGCGTAGGGCGTGTCCTCAGTAAAGGTACCGTCCACCCCGAGTTCGCCAAACACCTCGTCGGTTGAAATGTGGTGGAAGCGGCAGTCCCCACCGTCCGTCCAGGCCGCCCGTGCGGCTTCCAGCAAGGTGGCCGTGCCAACCACGTTGGTCCGGACGAACGCCAGCGGGTCCTGGATGGAGCGATCCACATGGCTCTCGGCCGCAAAGTGCACCACCGTCGTGAATGCATGCTCCTCAAACAGCCGGTTGACGAGCCCGGCATCCGCGATGTCGCCCTCCACAAACGTGAAGTTATCAGCCTGGGCCACCGGAGCCACGTTGCGCCGATGCCCGGCATAGGTGAGCGCGTCCAGCGTCACGAAGGGCACGTCCGGGTAGGCCGGGACCATGTGCTGCAGGAAGTTGGCGCCGATAAAGCCGGCACCGCCGGTTACCAGCACGCGGGCCGGGTGGTGTTGTGGCGTCGAACTATTCATAGGGCGGAACGTCACACGGAGGGCAGAAAATGAAGACGGCTGCAACCACATACGGATGCCGTGGTGCGTTGTAGCTCCCTGCTCATTCTGCAGTTCCTTTGCGCTCCGTACTCCCGTTTCTCATCCACTCCCGCATGGCCGCCTCCACCGCTTCCGGCAACGGCAACTGCCTCTACCTCATCGATGCCATGGCCCTGGCGTACCGGGCCCATTACATCTTCATCAGCCGCCCCCTGATTAACTCCAAGGGCCAAAACACCTCCGCCAGCTATGGCTTCACCAACGCGCTGCTGAAGCTCATCGAGCAGCACGACATGAAGCACATCGCGGTGGTCTTCGACAAGATGGACGGCGAGGGCACCTTTCGGGATGAACTCTACGAGGAGTACAAGGCCAACCGGGAGCCGCCCCCCGAGGACCTGCTTGCCAACCTCCCCATTATCAAGGACATTGTGCGCGCGCTGGATATTCCGGTAATTGAGCGTGCCGGGGTGGAGGCCGACGATGTTATCGGGACGCTCGCCCGCCGTGCGGCGGAGGAGGAAGCGGATGTGGTCATCGTTTCGCCCGACAAAGACTTTCAGCAGCTGCTCAGCCCGCGGATCTCAATCTTCAAGCCGGCCCGGCAAGGGGAAGAGTTCGATCCCATCACAGCCGAGAGCTTCCGGGAAGAGCATGGGCTGGAGCCGGAGCAGTTCATCGACATGCTGGCGCTCATGGGTGATAGCAGCGACAACGTACCCGGCGTCTACGGCATCGGGCCAAAGACGGCCGTCAAGCTCATGCGGAAGTACGACTCGGTGGAAAACCTGCTGGCCCACCGGGACGAGGTGTCGGGCAAGCGTGCCAGCGAAGGGCTGGCCAAGCATGCGGACGAGGCCATCCTCAGCAAAAAGCTGGTGACCATCAAAACGGACCTGGACCTTGAAATTGACTGGGAGAACCTGCAGCGCCACGAAACCGACGCCGAGGCGCTGATCGCGCTCTTTGAAGAGTTGGAGTTTACCTCGCTGCTCCGGAAGCTCCGCACGAACGGCGACGTCGTCGGGATCGAGAGCAGCAGCACGTCGTCGGGCGATGGTGCCTCCAACGATGGCTCGCCGGCCGAGGGCACGGAGCTCAGCTTCGACTTTGGGCCGTACGAGGAAGTGCAGTCCTACGACGCCGATGCGGTGGACTACGCCACCGTAGAGACGAAGGCGCAGCTGGAGGCGCTCTTCGAGGCGCTGGCCCTGCAGGAGACCTTTGCGTTCGACACCGAAACCACGTCGCTGAATACCCGCGAGGCGGAGCTTGTGGGCGTAGCGTTTGCGTGGGCGCCGAAGCAAGGCCGGTACGTGCCCACCCCGCTCCCCGACGGCACCCCCACCGCCGAGGTGCTGGACCAGCTGCGCCCGCACCTCACCGATGATCGCCTCAAGGTGGGGCAGAACCTGAAGTACGACCTGCTCGTGCTGGCTCAGCATGGCGTAGCCGTCGACGGCCCGCTCTTTGACACGATGGTGGCGCACTACCTCGTCACGCCCGAGGACGACCACGACCTCGGCAGCATCGCCCGTGCACATCTCAATTACCGCATGCAGCCCATCGAAGAGCTGATTGGCGAGGGCAAAAACCAGCGCTCCATGCGCGAGGTGCCCATCGCGGAGGTGGGGCCGTATGCCTGTGAGGATGCCGACATTGCGCTGCGGCTGGCCGCGGTACTCCGCGAGGAGCTGGCGGAGCATGAGCTGCTGGCGATCGCGGAAGATATGGAGTTTCCACTCATCCACGTGCTGGTCGCGATGGAGCGGGAAGGCATCCGCGTAGACCCGGAGATTCTGGCCGATATTGACGCTAAGCTTACCGAGCAGCTGCAAACGCTGGAAGGCCAGATTTACGCGCACGCCGACGAGGAATTCAACATCAACTCTACGCAGCAACTGGGGGAAATCCTGTTTGAGAAGCTGGAGCTGCGCGTCGTCTCCAAGACGTCCACCGGTCGCCCGTCCACCAAAGAGAGCGTGCTGGAAGAGCTCTCCACCGAGCACGAGCTGCCGGGCCTCATCCTCGACTGGCGCAAGCTGGCGAAGCTGAAGAGCACCTACGTGGATAGCCTGGGCGACCTGATTGACGAGGAGACAGGCCGCATCCACACCACCTTCAACCAGACCATCACCGCCACCGGGCGGCTGTCCTCTTCCAGTCCCAACCTGCAAAACATTCCGGTACGGACGGCGCAGGGCCGGGAGATCCGCCGCGCCTTTGTGCCACGGGAGGGCTGGACGCTCATGGCTGCGGACTATGTGCAGATTGAGCTGCGGATCCTGGCCTCCATGAGCGGCGATGAGGCGCTCACGCAGGACTTCGTGGAGGGCAAGGACATCCACACGGCCACGGCCGCGCGCGTCTTCAAGAAGGATCCGGACGACATCGTGCCTGATGAACGGCGCAAGGCCAAGGAGGTCAACTATGGCATCCCGTACGGCGTCTCGGCCTGGGGGCTGGCGCAGCGGCTGCGCTCCACCCCCAGCGAGGCGCAGGAGCTCATCGACGAGTACCAGAAAACCTACCCGCGCATCTCGCGCTGGCTCAACGAGCAGGTGGAGCGCGCCCGCGAGCAGGGCTACGTGGAAACGCTCCTGGGCCGCCGCCGCTTTGTGCCCGGCATCAACGCCCGCAACAGCCGGCAGCGCTCCTTTTACGAGCGCGTGGCCGTTAACATGCCCATTCAGGGCACGCAGGCCGACATGATCAAGATCGCTATGGTGCGGCTGCATCGGCGCATGCAGGCGGAGGACGTCGCCAGCAAGCTGCTGCTGCAGGTGCACGATGAGCTGGTGCTGGACGTTGCGCCGGATGAGCAGGACCTGATGCGCGCCATGGTAGAGGAAGAGATGGTCGCCGCCCTGCCCCTGGAGGTACCTGTCACCGTCGAGATCGACACCGGCCCCACCTGGCTCGACGCCCACTGATTCCCACGCCACCCTTTCCCACACGCACGCGTCCCTATGGCCCTTTCCACGCTGTCCCTCGCCGATGCTCCACCCGACGGTTTTTCTTTTGTGAAGGAATCCGGGGGCATTGAAGCCTACGAACTGGAGGCGAACGGCCTGCAGGTCCTTTTTATGCCTGAACGCACGGCGCCGGTCGCGGCGTTTATGGTGACGTACCACGTCGGTAGCCGAAACGAGGGGCCGGGCCTGACGGGCGCGACGCACATGCTGGAGCATCTGATGTTCAAGGGTACCGAGCGCTTCAATAAGCGGGCCGGTACGTCCATCTTCAACACGCTGCAGCAGGTGGGCGCCCGCGTAAACGCCTCCACCTGGCTGGACCGCACGAACTACTACGAGCTGCTGCCGGTGGAGCACCTTCCGCTGGCGATGGAGGTGGAGGCCGATCGCATGCGAGGCGCCCTGCTGGATCCGCAGGACGTGGCCTCAGAGCGCTCGGTAATCCTGAACGAGTTCGACCGTGGCGAAAACGAGCCCATTCGCGCGCTCTACCATGCGCTCTGGGCCACGGCCTTCCTGGCCCACCCCTACCGCCATCCCACCATCGGCTGGCGCAGCGATATCGAAACCATCACGCCGGACGATCTACGCGGCTTTTACGATACCTTTTACTGGCCCAACAACGCCACGGTGTCCATCGTCGGCGACGTAGACCGCGCGGCCGTGCTGACGGCGGTGCAGCGCCACTTCGGGTCGATTCCCGCATCCCCGGATCCCATCCCGGAGGTGACGACCCGGGAGCCCGAGCAGGAAGGGGAGCGGCGGCTGGAGTTGCGCCGCCCCGGACAGGCCGGCGTGGTGCTGGCGGGCTACAAGGCCCCGGATGCCAGCCATCAGGATAGCGACGCGCTGGACGTGCTGGCCTCCGTGCTGGCCATGGGCAACGGAAGCCGGCTCTACCGAGCACTGGTCGATAAAGGGCTGGCAGCGGGCGTCTCCGCTGGAGCTCCCCGCCTGCGCAACCCGGGCCTCTTCTACATATTGGCGCTGCTCGCGCCCGAAACGGACGGGCCGGACATAGAGGCTGTGCTTCACGAGGAGATCGCCCGGCTTCAGGATGAGGGCATCACCGCGGGTGAACTGCGCCGCGCGGTCAACCAACTCAAGGCCCAGGAGGCCTTCGGGCGCGACGGCCCGTACTCGATCGTGGCCCAGCTAAACGAGGCGATTGCCGCGGGCGACTGGACGCTCTACACCGAGTACATGGAGCGCATCGAAGCTGTCACCCCGGCCGATGTGCAGCGCGTCGCCCAGACCTACCTCCGCCGGGCCGGGCGCACCGTCGGCCACTACATTCCCTCGTAGCGCTGCCTGCCCGTCGCGCTACGCCCCTCCTTTCCACCTGCTGATCCCCCTATGCCGTCCACCGCTTCCTCCACCCGCCTTGGCGATCGCGTCACGCAGCACACCGCCGGGCCGTGCACCCTCTACACCATACAGACCGCGGTGCCTGAGGTGATCTCGTACCGCGGCTCCTTTATCACCCAGCCCAATGTAGGCGCCGACGAGGAGCTGCTGCAGGAGCTCCTCGTGCGGATGTTTGACAAGGGCACCCAGCAGCGCGACCGCTTCCAGATTGCAGAGACGTTGGAGGAGCGGGGGGCGCAGCAAAATTTTTCCAGTGAGGGGCTGCGCATCGAGTTTTACGGGCGGATGCTGCAGGCCCACGTCGCCGATGTGCTGGACCTCCTGGCAGAGGAGTTTCGCGCGCCGGCGCTCGAGGCGTCCGAATTCGAGAAAGCGCGTTCCCAGCTTATCGCGTCGTTGCAGCGGTCGCTGGAAAGCACCGGCGGGCAGGCCTCGGCAGCGCTGTCGCGGCGCCTCTACCCCCGGGCACATCCCAACTATACCCCGCCCACGCAGGAAACCATTGGGCGGCTGCAAGAGCTATCGGTAGATGACGTGCAGGCGTACTATGCCGCGCATGCGGGGAGCAACGCGCTCCGCCTGGTGCTGGCGGGCGACGTGGACGAGGCCGCGGCTGTGCAGGCCGCGGCAAAGGCATTCGATGGCTGGGCCCCACACAGCGCTCCCGCGCAGTACGCTTCATCCGCCACCCCGCAAGAGCCGGGCGTCACCGATGTGCTCATGCCGGGCAAGCAAAACATCGACGTGCGGATGGGCCACGCCCTACCGCTCAAGCGCACCGATCCCGACTACGTGCCGCTGTACCTCGCTAACTTTGCCCTCGGCGGCGATTTCTCGGCGCGCCTGATGGATGAGGTGCGCGACGAGCGGGGCCTCACCTACGGCATTGGCTCTTCGCTTACCGGCCTTACCGCGGAGGTGGAGGGGCACTGGCAGGTGGATGTCACGCTGAGCGCCGACCGCCTCGCGGAAGGGGTCACAGCCACGCGCGACGTGATCCACCAGTTTATCGCGGAGGGGGTGTCGGCGGAGGAGCTGCAGGCGAAAAAGGAAACGGTAGTGGGGTCGTTTACCGTGGGGCTGGCCTCCTCGCGGGCGCTGGCCAATGTGTTGCATCTGAACGCCGTCCGCGGCTACGATCCCGCCTACCTGGATCGCTTTCGGGATGCGCTGGCAGAGGCTACGCTGGAGGAGGTCAACCAGGCCATCGCCACCCACCTGGATCTGGACGCCCTGCAGGTGGCGCGGGCAGGAGCGGTGCCGCAGGCGGACGACGACCCAACGGCGCGGCTATGACCGCTGCGCTACCGGCTGTTCCCCGTGTGCGGCATCACGCGACACACGGGGAATTAGGGTGGAAGAGGCCATACCGGTCGAGGGCCCGTTGCAACGGCAACCGGCGGAGGGGCTTGGAGAGGCAGGCGTCCATCCCCGCATCGCGGGCGCGAATCACCAAGGCGGGGTCCATGCCTGCAGAAAGCCCGAGGATGGGGGCGTAGGAGAGGGGCCCGGTGTCCTGCAGTCGGCGCAGGACACGCGTAGCGGCCAGGCCGTCCATCTGGGGCATACGGCAGTCCATCAGGATCAGATTGGGCTGCAGGCCACAGGCGGCATCAATCGCTTCCCGGCCGTTGGTCACCGTATGGGCCGCCAGGCCCAGCCCATCAAGCAGGGTGACGGCCAGGGAGCGGTGAATCTCGATATCGTCCGCTACAAGCACGAGCGGGACGTCGCGTGACGCGGGGGTAGGAGCCATGGCCAGCACCGGAGAAGGAAGAGGCTGTGGGCACGGTGGCAGTACACCAAAATAGTGCCGAACCCCCAACAGGGGATGCCGGAGCTACACAGCAGCGACCAGCCGCGCTGGCAGACGCAGGGCGGAAGAATAGTAACTCCCCACCGTAGGAACGAAGGGCGTGATCTGCTGGGGGCGATACGCACGGGTCGACTGCAGGCGACGACCCCTCCGGCACCTACGCTTCCTGCGGAGCCGGTGTGGCAAACTCGTCGTAGGCTACCCGTTCGACCTTCGCTCCGGCAGCGTTCAGCTTCTGCTCCAGGTGCTCGTACCCGCGATCCAGGTGGTACACGCGCAGCACATCCGTCGTGCCCTCGGCGATCATCCCGGCCAGCACCAGCGAGACGCTGGCCCGCAGGTCGGTGCTCATGACCTCAGCGCCCATCACGTGCTGGGTGCCGTCGATGTGGACGGTGTTATCCTCCACGCGTGCGTTGATGCCCATCCGGTTCAGTTCTGGGATGTGCTTAAAGCGATCGGAATAAATAGTATCGGTGACCGTGGACGGTCCCGCGGCCTGCGTCATCAATACCGTCCACTGAGCCTGCAGGTCGGTGGGGAAGCCAGGGTACACATCCGTGGTGATGGATACGGGCTGCAGCTCATCGGGGCGGGTGATGAGGAGGTCGCCATTGGGCTCTTGGGCGATCCCCGTGCCCGTCTGCGCAAACGCATGTGCGAAGGCATCGCCCAGGTGATCTGGGTTGCCGCCGGTGATGCGCAGCGGCTGCCCGGGCGTGCTCGCCAGCGCCGCAGCTATCATATAGGTCCCCAACTCAATCCGGTCG
>JAAAOI010000045.1 GCA_009908945.1 Bacteroidota bacterium | reverse complement strand
CAGACCGTCGAACGTGGTGATCCACAGATAGCCGTCCGGCGTCTGGGCGACCTCCTTCAGCGGCTCGGGAAGGCCGTCGTTGAGCGTCCATTCACGCACGCGGAAGGAGAGGTACGGGTCAGCTACCGTGCTGGTATCGGACGGGAGGGCAGCGGGCTGCGCCGTCGGAGGACCTTCCTGGGCCGCAGCGGGAACGACGGTCCACCCTCCCGCCGTCAGCCCCGTAAGCAGAAGGGCAGTCATCATCCATGCTGCCAACCGAAGTGGGCCGTGCGCCATAACGAGATCATTCGTGAAAGCCTCTGCGAGAACCCAACCCATCGCGCTCCGTGCGCCTCGCCACAGACAGCAGCCACACGTATCGAGGTACATCCAATCTACAGAAATACCACCGTAATTGCTCTCGGCGTTTTGTTACCTCAAGCGGGACCTGGCCACGCGGCAGGCAGGTGATGCCGGGGCGGCGGAACAGAGCCTACCGGTAGTCCTTAAACCGGGCAGTCAATCAAGTACACACGCACTGCACACCCATGGTCGGTTCGCGCCGCAAAACAGCCCTTGTCGTTCTGGTGCTGTGGGTCCTGTGCGGTGTTGTGGGGCCTGGGGTGCATGCCGTACAGCATGCCGGCGATGCTTCGCCGCCAGACCAACCCTCACCGCAATGGGTAGCTGAAGACCTGCACGTGACGGTCGATTGCGCCCTCTGCAATGCGGTGTTCGAGAGCTCCAAGCCGGCGGTCCTTTCGCTTTCCGGGGTGTTGGGCCCGCTCACGGCACTGATGCCGATGCAGGAGCGCGAGACCCCCCGGGCGGTCCGCTACACCGCCCACAGCCGCGGCCCGCCGCTGGCCGGTACGCATGCCTAAAGGTCCTCAGAGCCCCCGCTGCACGGCGGGTGGCGGGCTGCGGGGGCCGAACCACCGGGGGCTCCGTGTCACATCCCCCCGGCGGCCCATCTGTAGGGTCGCTACAGGAACAGCGCATGCGTGCACTTCTCCACGCCGGGTTCCGTGTTCCAGCTATTGGCTACTTGATTATGACGCTATCGTCTGTACGAAATGTGTGTGTAATACTTCTTCTCTTCTTCGGAACGCCGCTGACTGCCTGGGGGCAGGAGGCTGCTGAAAGCAGGCGCGGTGCCGTGGCCGGTACGGTGGTGACGGCTGAGGGCGCCCCCCTGCCCGATGTGCAAATCATCGACCTGACCCTGCAGCGCGGTACGATCACCGATACCGACGGCACCTACCGGCTCGATCTGTTGCCTGCCGGGGAGCACCTGCTGGAGTTTCGGTTTGTGGGCTACCGTACGGTTGTGCGCGAAGTGCAGGTGGCACCGGGTGAAACAACGACGACAGACGTCACCCTGGAGTCGCGCGCGCTGGAGGTGGATGGGGTAACCGTGACGGGCACGGCCCGGGCCCGCAGCATTCTCCGCACCCCGCAGGATGTGGACGTGATGAGCCCTGCGGAGCTGCAGGGTGCCCGGAGCGCATCGCTCGGCGCCCTGCTCCGCGATAACGTGGGTGGCGTCGCGTCCATCCAGACGGGCTCGCAGGCCGGGAAGCCGGTGCTGCGCGGCCTCAGCGGCAACCGCATCGTGCTGCTGAAAGACGGCATCGCGCAGGAGTTCTACCAGTTCGGTGTTCGCCACTTTCCGACGACCAACGCCAGCGAGGCCGAGCGTGTAGAGGTGGTGCGCGGCGCCAGCAGCATCCTCTACGGCTCCGATGCGCTGGGTGGTGCGATCAACGTCATCAGCAAGCCTGCGCCCACTACCGGCGTCGAGGAGCTTGACGTCGGCGGCTCGGCCAGTACCCAGTACTACACGAACAACAATGAGCGCGCCGGGTCGATTGACCTGTACGCCGCGCAGGGCAACGTCGGCTGGCGCGTGGGCGGGGAGCGCCGCGTGGGCGACAACTTCCATGCGCCCGACGCCCCGACCTTCTTTGAGACCGGCGAGGGCGGCACGTTTGGCGATCCGAAGTACACCGGCGAGGTGCCGTTTACCGGCTTCGAACAGTGGAGCGCGTACGGGCAGGTGGGGATGCAAGGCACCTTCGGGACGATGCAGCTCCACGGCGATTACTGGCAGAGCGCGCAGGATTTTCTCCTGCCTAACGGTGGACCTGCAGGTAACCCCGACAACCCACCGCTGGGGCTGGGCCAAAACCTGGAGCACAGCAACGTCGCCCTGAAGGGCAACCTCATCGCGGGCACTCTCGTGCTGAAGCCGCGCCTCAGCTGGCAGCGCTCGGTGCGCCAGGCCGCGCCCGGTGGCGTCTCGGTAGCCGACATCCGCGCCAACGGCGGCCTTGGCGGGTTCGACTACCCCCTCGACCTGAAGACCGACATCTACACCGGGCGCCTCGAAATCGCGCATCCCTCCATCGGGCCCCTGAGCGGTACGATTGGCGCGGAGGTGCAGCACCAGGATGCCGACACGCGCGGCCCGGCCGAGCTGCAACCCTCCGCCCGGACGTGGAACACGGGCCTCTTCGTGTTTGAGGACATTGACCTCAGCCCCGTCACCCTCTCGGTTGGGGGGCGGCTCGACGTGCGCACCATCGACGCGGTGCCCAACGAGCGCACCACCACCCCGGATGATCTGGAGAATACTTACACGACGCTCTCGGGTGCGGTGGGCGCGAACTATGCCTTCGGCGACGGCTTCGCGCTGGCCACGAACCTGAGCTCTGGCTTTCGTGCGCCCTCGATCTTTGAGCTCTATGCCAGTGGCGTGCACGGCGGCGTGGCCGCGTTTCAGGTGGGCAACCCGGACCTCGACCCCGAGCGCTCCTACAGCGCCGACCTCTCGTTCCGCGCCCGACGCGACCGGGTGACGGCCGAGGTGACGGGCTATGTAAACACCATCTCGAACTACATCTTCCTGGAGAATACCGGTGACATCAACGAAGGGAGTGGGCTGCCCATCTTCGCCGCCGGGCAGACGGACGCTGTGATTTCCGGCGTCGAGGCCACCATAGAAGCAAGCGTGCAGTCCTGGCTGCAGGTCGGCGGCAGCACAGCGCTCCTCGACGGAACCGGCGATAACCTGGGCACTGCCGCCGACGACGGGGATCTGCCGCTCTTGCCGGCCAACACGGTGAGCGGCTTTGCCCGGTGGGTCCCCTCTGATACCGAACGCCTCCGCAACTCGCAGCTGGAGGTCCAGGTGAAGCGCGCCTCCGACCAGGACGCCGCAGGCCGGTTCGAGCCATTCTCGCAGTTCGACGGGGACTTTGGCCCGCCCTTTGGCACAGCCTCGACGAAGGCCTACACCGTGGTCAACGTGGAGGCGCAGACGACCCTCCGCCTGGGCCTTGGCGCTCCGGTCACCGTTGCAGTAGGCGTCAATAACCTGCTCGACGAGACCTACCGCGACTTCCTCGATACCTACAAAGGGTATGCCCTATCGCCGGGGCGCGACGTGCGGCTCAGCCTGTCGACTTCGTTCTGAGGGGCCACCCCTACCTCGGGTCCTCTGCTGCGCGGCGATCCGCGCGCGGCGAGGGCCGGGGCCGGGCGTTTTTCTGTTTGCCCTCCGCTGCGTTACCACGCAAGCCCGCGTGCAGCGCCTACCTCCGGGAGGCCCAGGTCCACGCGCTGTTACCCTCAAGGGCTACAGCGCGCCTGTACAGGTGAACCGCTTTTGTTCATCGGATGTGGTACGCCCTGCTGTATGCGATCCCTGCTCCTTCTTGCCACGCTCGCCTTCCTTTGCAGCCCGCCCGTAATGCAGGCGCATGCCCTGGCCCCGCCGCCGGCGGAGGCTGCAGCGGCACCTATGCCGGCCGAGGCGCGGTTGTCTGCGGCGCGGTCGTCTGCGGCTGCACCCCGCGCAGTCGACAACCGCTGCCAGGACCATCCGCTTTCCTGTATCATCGAAACCTTTGCTGGATGGCTCATCGGGCCCATTATCGTGCCCGCCATCGATTACGTGTTCACGTATGCGGTTTCGGATGTTCGGGTGTCCAGCGCGGTGGGCGAGGCGTCGGACGTCGGGGTGCGCCTGGGACGCACGTTGCGCTACCAGGCCCCGTACGGCCCGTTAGTCTTTCCGTATGCGGCCGTGGGGGTACGCCTTCAGCAAAACGAACCCGCCGTGACTTCTCTCCCCGCCGCACCTACGCCGTTTCTGGAGACCGCCGTTGGGCTGCGTACCAACCTATCGACGTGGCACCCGGCGCCGCCCGCGTGGGTCGAGCGGCTGCACGTGACCACCGAGGCCCGGTGGCTGCACAACGGGGGGACGAGCGACCACCTGTGGGTCGAGATCGCGCCAGGAGTGAACGTATCGCGGGGTCCGACGGCCTTCCGGCTCCACCTGTTTGGTGCCGTCGCGGTAGCTGGCGATCTGCGCTCTACGGTCCGCCCCGGAATAGGACTGGAGGTGCAGTGGTAAACCCGGCTCCGGTACTTATCGCTGTGCGTAAAAAGGTATGTACAAAAATTGACAGTGTCGTCAGGAACGCGTAAATTTTTTTACAGCCGATACTTTTCACCGACCCCCTTCAGGCCATGATGAACACGATGCAAGACGCCCGGTCGCACGTTTCCAAGAGCCATGCCTCCCAGGTAATGGTCGCCCTCATTGCCGCACTGGCTTTAACCGTAATGATGGGCACCGTCGCACCGTCGCCCGCCCTTGCG
Source organism: Bacteroidota bacterium (assembly GCA_009908945.1). Classification (GTDB taxonomy): domain Bacteria; phylum Bacteroidota; class Rhodothermia; order Rhodothermales; family Salinibacteraceae; genus Tc-Br11-B2g6-7. The sequence goes on along the minus strand of JAAAOI010000045.1, from coordinate 9,237 downwards.
CAGGACGCAGAGAAGACCGTGGTGGTGCATATTGGGCAGTACACCAACGACCTCCACTCGGCCACCATGGGGATCGGGCTGGCCGGTACGCTGCAGGAAGCCGGCGCGGACGTCACGGTCTTCGTTGACCGCGAAGCGGTACGCCTGGGAGACGAAGGCCATCCGCTCTTGATTTACGGCGACTCAGACCTGGATGAGCTGCTGTCGTCCTTTATCGACGGAGGCGGCTCGGTGCTCGTCTGCCCGCACTGCGCTGAGTTGGGCGGCGTTGCCCCGGAGGAGCTGCGCAGCGGCTTCTCGATGGGTACACGAGAAGCAATTGCCGAGCTCTTCATGAACGCCGATACCGTTGTAAGCTACTGATTTGCGCTACTGAGCACATACCAGGACCGAGCGTCCGGGCGAATAACGCCGGACGCTCGGTCCTGGTACCTTATCTGCATGCGACCCTGACCAAACAAGCGCCGAGCTTATGGACACGACTCCACAACACGTACGACGGTGGCATCGCTTCTACAGCGTGATAGTGCCGCTCTTGATGGGCGCTCTCCTTGTGCTTGGCGGATGTGCCGAAGGAGGAGACGCCGATGATGCATCGCCAGACGGGGCAGCGCCTGCCAGCGACCTCGCTGCGCTGAACAGCGACTACGCGACGACACCGTACGAAGCAGCCTTTGCTGAGGTGCACCGCATCGACCTGCCGGCCGGGGCCTCGATTGCCCCGCATGAAGGCGGCCCGCGCGTCATCTATTCCATTAACGCCTACACGATGCGCCTTGAAACCGACGGGACGAGCTCCGAGCGGACCTTCGAGGCTGGTGCGGTGCATTACCATACGGGTGGGGTGCACGCAGTGGCTACCCCAGAGAACATGGGCAATGAGACGGCTTCCTTCATGGCCTTTGAGCGTACGGAAGGCTCATTGCCAGCGGCCTCTTCCCCCACTGGCGAGCTGCTCGACGCGGTGTCGATCCCGGAGGGCGCCACCCACGAGGTGCCGCTGGACAACGAGGACTTCACGGTACACCGCATCGCCCTGGAGCCTGGTGCGTCGCTGCCGTCGCACTACGGCTACCCGCGCATCATCTACGCGCTAACTGATTATACCCTCACGTTTATCGATCCCGACAGCGACGCTCGCACCGAGCGATCTTTTGCGGAGGGCGACTTGCACGATCATGAGGCAGGCATGCATGCGGTGGAAAACACCGGAGCCCAGCGAGCGGAGTACCTCGTGGTTGCGTTCAAGCGGTAGCTCGGTCGGTTGGCGCAGAGCGTCTTGCAGCGGCCCCTGTCACTGCCCGAGGATGCGGACGGAGTTGCCCAGCACGTCTTCCACGTACAGCATCTGCAACAGCACGATCACCACGATGACGAGCGGAGCGGCAAGCAATACCCCCGTAGCTCCGGCCAGGACCCCCATCGCGATCTGGGCCGTGATGAGTACAATGGGCACGAGCGACACAGCCTTTTGCTGTACCAGCGGGTCGATAACGTAACTCTCCAGGGTTTGCACAACGCCAAATACCAGGGCCACGTACAGCACCTTGGTGAGGCTTACCAGGAGAGCGGCGAGTGCTGCCGGAAAGAAGGAGAGGATTGGCCCAAGATACGGGATAAACGAAAGCAATGCCGCCAACAGCCCAAGAGCCAGCGGGCTCGGCACCCCAACGATCCAGAGGCCGATGGTTGTAAGAACGCCCACGATGCTCATCATCGTGAGCCGCCCGATGAGCCACCACCGAAGGGCATGCGCGATGGTATCCAGGACCTCCCGGGCGCGCTCCTGATGACGGGCGGGGGTGAGATGAAGGACACCGTTGATGTACGTCTTCGGCGCGGCAGCCCCGTAGATGCCAATGAACAGGATAACCAGCACATTGGCGAGTACACCGAGCGTCTGGGAAAATGCGCTCGTCACGCCACCCATCACCCGCTCCAGGGGGGGCAGAAAGTCGCGGGCCTCGCGGGTATCCACGACGAGGCGCTGAATCCACGCCTGCTCGGCCAGGCGGTCTTGTGCGGTTTCGAGGGCCTCGGGGAGCTGGACGATCAGCTCGTTCACCTGCCTGCCGAGGCCCGGGCCCACCAGGCTGGACAAGAGCACCGGCAGGGTTACCAAGATGAGGATGACGAGCGCCAGCGCGCTCCGCCGCCCCAGCGGCGTGAGCTGGCGCAGCAGATCTGCGCCGCTGCCGAGGGCCACCGCCAGCAGAACCCCGGCAAAAACCACCAGCAGAACGCGCGAGAGCACCACGAAAAGGTACATCACGAGCAACATCAGGGCTACGATGGCTACCGTGATGAACACACGATTGGGGAAGGAACGACGGGTGGACATGACGGCGAAGGGACAATGGAATGCGGTCGTGGCGGGTGGGCCGTGCGCTCAGGCGCTTCCCAGTCCAAAGATACAAAAGGAAGGCCGCCGCGACACCCCTGGCCACGCGCGGGGTCGTCAGGGCCAGGAAGCAGCACGTCAGGCCCCTGGCTGGCCCCGGTGACGCCGCGTCTCCACCCGGTGAGGCCCGACGGCACCACGGCCCTTACACCGCGCGCTCGACATCCATCTGGAAAGCCCGGATGCGATGGTCGGTGTCATGCGTTGTGTTGAACGCAGCAATGGCGTCCATAAACGCCTCCGCCTCGTCGTCTGCCACAAACGCCCAGGTGAGCGTTGAGTAGGCCGGATGTTTGGAGTGCCCAAACCACCCGATATCGGAGGCGGAGGCCTCGTCTGCGTGGTAGTGGCCGCGAATGTCGATCTCACTAAACACCTGAATGGCGTGGGCCCGGTAGAGCCGGTGCAAGTCGTCGCGGTACGTGTCGATACCCATCACTGCGACAAGCTTCATAGGATAAACCTCGTTTATTGGGCGGAGGGTGAGTCGTCGTCCGGCAGAGGCGGATCCTCAGCAGACGTCTGGCTTCCAGCGCGTCCGCGCTCGTCAGGTGATTTGCGGCGCTCCAGCATGAAATAAATAAGCGGCACGATGAGCAGCGTGAGGGTGGTGGAGGCCACGACACCGCCAATGAGGGAGATCGCCAGCCCCTGAAACACCGGGTCGAGGATGATCACGAAGGCCCCGATGGCCACCGTTCCGGCCGTAAGCAGGATGGGGCGCGTCCGCACGGCCCCCGCTTCGATGACCGCCTGCCGGAGCGGAACGCCGTCGTCGAGCCGGATATCGATAAAGTCGATCAGGAGGACGGAGTTGCGCACCATAATACCGGCCAGCGCAATAAACCCAATCATGGAGGTGGCCGTGAAGAAGGCGCCCATGATCCAGTGCCCCACCACCACGCCGATGAGCGAAAGCGGAATGGCAACCATCATCACGATGGGTGTCGTGAGCGCCTGAAACCACCCGACAATGAGCAGATAAATGATCACCAGCACGACGGCGAAGGCAATGCCCAGGTCCCGAAACACCTTGTACGTGATGGCCCACTCGCCATCCCATTTCAAGAAGTAGGCGTCGTCGGCCGTGGGCGGGCCCGTATAGAGGGTGGACAGGGTGTATCCTGCGGGCATGTCGACCTCGCCGAGGCGGTCTTCAATGGCGAGCATGGAGTAGATGGGGCTCTCGACCGCGCCCGCCACATCGGCCGTCACGTACACCACACGCTGCTGATTTTTGCGGTGGATGCTCTTGCGCCGGGTCGTCTCGGTGACGTCCACCAGGTCGCCCACAGGAACGACGGTGCCCGCTTGCGTTTGCACCGGCATGGCGCGGAGGGCCTCCAGGTTCGAGCGGTCGGCTTCCTGCAGCCGGACCTCCAGCCCAACCAGGTCTTGGGCGCCTGGGACGCGGAGCGTAGACACCTGAGCACCGCCGACCCCCATCCGCATGGCCTCGGCGATGCGCTGAGCCGAGACGCCCATCTGCATGGCCTTGTCCTTCGCTACCTGGAACGCGTACCGCGTCTGATCGGCTTCAATCGTCCAGTCGACGTCAACCACCTCATCGGTGGAGGCAAACAGCGCCTTCACCTGCGAGGCGATATCGCGTTGCGTCGCGGCGTCGGGGCCGTAGATCTCAGCCACGAGCGTCGCCCGCACCGGCGGCCCGGGGGGTACCTCGGCCACCTTGATGGTAGCGCCGTGGCGGGCACCGATCGCTTGTAGCGCGGGCCGCATCGCCTTGGCAATCGGGTGGCTCTGCGTGCTGCGGTCGGACTTGGCGCGCAGGTTGACCTGAATGTCGGCCTGATGAGGCAGCGAGCGGAGGTCGTACCGGCGCACGAGGCCGTTCAGGTTGATCGGCGAGGCCTCCGCCACAAAGGTTTGGTAATCCACCACCTCAGGCTGCTGGGCCAGGTAGAGGGCCAAATCCCGGGTTACCGCAGCCGTATGCTCCAGGGGGGTACCTTCCGGCATATCGATGATCACCTGGAACTCGTCCTTGTCGTCGTACGGCAACATTTTTACCGTCACGGCCTGAAAATAAAACAACGACAGCGCGGCCAGCAGCAGCACGGTGGTGCCGCCGATGAAGCCCCACCGCACGGTGGCGTTGTCGAGGAGGGGCCGTATGGCCGCCTCATACCAGCGGTAAATGATGGTGTCTTCGAGCTGATAGGCTGGCGTGTCATCGGAAGGCCCGGAGGTATCAAGCAGCCGATAGGCCAGATACGGCGTGATGGTCAGCCCCACAAACAGGGAAAACAGAGCCGCCAGCGAAGCGCCAATGGGCATCGGGCTCATGTACGGCCCCATCAGGCCAGACACAAAGGCCATGGGCAGCACCGCCGCAATCACGGTAAAAGTGGCCAGGATGGTCGGGTTGCCCACTTCGTTGATGGCGGCCAGCGCTGCCTGCGCGAACGGAAGCCGCCGCATCTTGAAGTGGCGCTCCATGTTCTCAGCCACGATGATGGAGTCATCGACCACGATGCCCGTCACAAAGATGAGCGCAAACAGCGTGATGCGGTTGAGGGTGTACCCAAACATGTAGTACACAAACAGCGTGAGCGCAAAGCTGATGGGCACGGATAGAAACACGACCAGGCCGCCCCGCCATCCCATCGACAGGCCAACGACCAGCGTAACGGTGAGGATGGCGATGATGAGATGGAGAAACAGCTCGCTTACCTTATCCGAAGCGGATGCCCCGTAGTTACGGGTGGTGCTGACCGTTACCTCTGCGGGGAGGAGGCTGGGGCGCGTTTGCTCCAGGGTTGCGAGGACGTTTTCAGCCGCCGACATGGCATCGGCGCCGCCTCGTTTCGCCACCGCGAGCGTGACGGCCGCCTCCGTCGCCAGCGGGTCCGCTGACGCATCGGCGGACCCGGCCGACGGGAGGTGATGAGCGCCGTACCCAAACTGCACGTAGCGCTCAGGCGCATCAGGTCCGTCAGTCACGGTCGCGACGTCATCAAGGTACACGGGGGCTCCGTCACGAACGCCCACCACCAGGTTGCGTACATCGTCGGCATGCTCAAGGAAGGGGCCGGTTTCCACGAGGTATTCCGTGTTGCCCGACCGAAACGACCCGGCCTCCAGTTGCTGGTTGGCCGCCTGCAGCTGCTGCGCGATTGCGGGCAGGTCGAGCCCGTAGGCGGCAAGGCGGTTGGGGTCGGTGTGCACGCGCACCGTGCGCGTGCGTCCGCCAATGACGTCGATGGCCGCCACGCCATCGGCCCGTTTGAGCACGGTAGCCAGCTCGGTGCCCATGCGGCGGAGGGCGTAGTCGTCGTAGGTATCGCTGTGGAGCGTGAGCGCCAGGACGGGGATATCGTTTACGTCGCGCGTTTTGATCAGCGGCAGAGAAGCGCCCGGCGGCATCCGCTCCATCCGCTTCAGGATCTGCTCGTATAGCTTGACGAGGCTGCGGGGAATGTCTTCGCCAACGTAGTAGCGCACGCTCACGGAGGCCTGCCCCTGCATGGCGGTCGAGTAGATGTACTCCACCCCTTCAATATTGCTGAGCAGGTGCTCCAGCGGTTCTATGATGCGGCTCTCCACCTCCGCGGGCGTCGCGCCGGGCTGCTGCACGAAGATATCGACCATCGGGACTTCAATCTGGGGGTCCTCCTCCTTCGGGGTCAGCCAGATGCTATAGATGCCGATGCCGAGGAAAGCGGCCATCAGCAGGGGCGTAATCTTTGAATGGATAAACGGCTGGGCGAGACGTCCGGCCAACCCTGATGTAGAAGCCATAACAGTACAAGCAAAAACAGTGCGTGAGCAAAGGGGGCGGTGCGGGAGGCGTCAGTCCTGTACGGCAATCGGATGCCCATCGCGCAGGCGTCCGTCGGCCCGGACCACGTAGCGATCGCCCGGCTGCAGCCCTGACAGCACCTCTACCGCATCGCCACGCGGTGCGCCGGTGCGGATCCATCGGAGCAGGGCCCGGTCGTCGTCGCCAACGGTATAGACGCCGGTGAGCTGGCCCCGCGCCACGAGGCTGGAGGTGGGCACGGTGAGCAAGCGCTGTTCTCCGGTTTCGTGGAAGACCTGGGCGTACATGCCAGACTTAACGGCGGCCGGCGGGTCGCTCAGCAGTACGCGCATCTGAAACTGCCGGCTGGCCGGGTCACCGCTGGGGTTAACCTCGGTCACGCGTCCGCTGAGCGTTTCGTTGGCGGCGCCGATGGTTACGCGTACGGTATCGCCTACCGCCATCGCGCCGATATGCCGCTCCGGCACCCGGGTGCGTACCTCCAGCACCCCACTGGCCTCCAGCATCAGCAGGGGCTGCCCCGGGCGGGCCATGGCCCCTTGTTCGGCGTGCTGCGCGATGATCGTGCCGGCCGCGGGCGCCGTGATGGTGGTGTACGTAAGCGACTCGTCGATCTCGTCGAGCCGGTTGGCAAGGGCTTCCACGTGGGCCTGGGCGCGCTCGTACCCTGCCTGGGCGTCGTCGTAGGCTTGCTGCGTAGCGCTGCCGCGCTGCAGCAGCGTGTCGATGCGCGCGAACTGCGTTCGGGCGTTCTGCAGGGCCACCTCGGCCTCGCGCTGTTGCGCCTCCACCTGCCGCCGCTGCGCGCGGATGTCCCGGTCGCTGATGCGGGCCAGCAGCTGGCCTTCAGCTACGGCACTGCCTTCACTGACGCGCACCTCATCCACCCGCCCCATGATGCGCGTGCTCAGCGGAATCCGCTCGGATCCCTCCACGGTACCCGTAAACCGAAACTGGCGGGGATGGCTGCGCTCGGTGAGTTCGGCTACCTGCACCGACACCGGCGCGCGGTCGTCGGTCCAGGCTTCGGGCTCCTCGCTTCCACAGGCCGTGATGCTGACACTAAGGAGTACGGTGAGCAGGAGCACACGGGCGCGGGCAACAGGGGGGGTAGTGGTGGCGGTCATAGGGGAAAAGGCGATCATGGGTACCAGAGGAGAACCTGTAAAGATAAGGAGCCGTGCGCCCGGGGCTACGGCAGCGCCTGCTCCGTGAGCAGTTCGAGGCGAAAGCGGTTTACGGCATGGGTGTATCGTGCCTGCAGGGCGGCCAGCTCACTGTTGGCCCGTTGCGTCTCAGCATTGAGCAGCTCGGTCGTGCCTTCAAGCCCCTGCTCGAACCGGTCCGACCGCAGGCGGAAGGAGGCGCGGGCCTGCTCCACCACCGCCGCTGTTTGGGCGATGCGTTCCCGAGAGGTTCGCAGCGCCCGGAGCGCCGCTTCGATCTCGACTTCGTTCTGCACGGCGCGGTCGCGTAGGGCCAGCTCTGCGACGCGGCGGTTGGCCTGCGCCTGCTGCACGCCCCCCACCTGTTCAAGCCCACCAAAGATCGTCCACCGCAGCGCCACCCCCACGGTCCAGTTCTGCCCCTGGGTGCCGAGGGGCACGGTGTCGTTCCATTCGTAGCGCCCCTCCGCGTTTATCGCAGGAAGAAACGCGGCCCGGGCGGCCTGCAGGCGCTGGGCTGCAGCATCCCGCTGTAGGCGCAGGGCGCGCATGTCCGAGCGCTGGTCATTTACCGCCTGCACGTCGATCTCCGCCGGCGCGCCGAGCGGGCGCGGCAGGCTGTCGGTTGGGGTGAGGGGCGTCGGGTCGTCGATGCCCAGCAGGTACCGGAGCTGACCAGTGGCGTCGTCGACGGCCGCGCGCATCTCCGTCTGGTCGGCCTCCAGTTCGAGCACCCGCACCCGTGCGGCCAACACATCGGCTTCGGTGAGCATCCCCTGGTCAAAGAGGTCTTCTGCTCGCGATTGGTTGCTGCGTGCGGCCTCCAGGGCAGTCGCTACCACCGCTACCCGTTCGCGCGCCAGCACCAGCCCGTAGTACTGTGTGCGCACACGAAAGCGCACGACCTCGGCGGTGCGCTGCGTCCCGAGGCCTGCAGCCTGGGCCTGCCGCGTGGCGGCCCGACGCTCAAAGAACCCGCCCGGGTTGAACACCGGCTGCTGCACCGTCACCTGCGTGGCAAAGTTATCAGCGCGGTCCGGATCGTTTAATCGCGCGGGGGCAAAGTTGGCCTCGGTAATCGACTGCTGCTTGAGTGACAAGCCAAACGCATTGAGGGGGTCGGTGGTCGCGGTGGCCCGTTGCGATACCGCTACCTGGGGCAGAAAGGTAGCCAGCGTCCGGCGTGCCCCCGCCCGGGCCGCATCCATCTCCGCCGCGGCCGTCTGCACCTGATAGTTGTCTGATTGCGCCCGCGAGACGGCTTCCTGCACCGACAACGCAAGCGTGTCGGGCATCTGGGCGCGGGCTCCCGAAAGGCTTCCCAATGCAAGCAGGCAAGCAACAGCAAAGGATAGGCGGGTCATGGGCATGTGCGGGTAAGGCCGGGCGTATCGATAATCTCCGCTATACAACGAATGAGTTGAATAAGGTTCCCGCGCAGCCGGCGGTCGGTGGAGGCTCTACGCCAACCGCACGCGCGATCCTGAACGATTCTTCGTAGAACTGCTGTCCTTCTACCCGTAAGAGCCGCATAACATGAAACACTGCCGCTACATCATGGCGTGTAGGACACACGGGCTGCAGATGTCGCCGGTTGTTTTTATATATCGTTACGGTTGAATATTAGGGCGATGTAGCCCCGCCGCGGCAGGGGGGCTGTTTGGTAGCGTCGGTCGGCCGAGCGGCGGAGCGGTGCCGCAATCTGATATCTTGATTCCTGCCTGGGCGCCGGGGTGGGGGGTGGTCCTTGGCGTCGAAGTAGCGTGCTGGCAACGACGGTGTAGGTGGGATAATCGGCTGGGGTGCAGCCGCTCAGGCGGCCATCGCCTTCCGCTGCTGGATCCAGGTCTCATCGCAGCCGTCTCGGCTGCGATGCCCGGTCCGGA
>JAAAOI010000251.1 GCA_009908945.1 Bacteroidota bacterium | reverse complement strand
GATAGCGCCGCCGTGCAGATGGAGAACCTCGCGGGCCATGGTGAGGCCAAGCCCCAGGCCGCCGCGGCTGCGGGTGAGGTGGTCGTCTACCTGGTAGAAGGCCTCAAACACGCGCTCCGCCACGCCGGCGGGGAGCCCTCGGCCCGGGTCCGTCACGGCCAGGTACACATGGTCGAGGTCGGCCGTACCGGCGAGCTGCAGGATAGCCGGCTCCGCGGTGAAGAGCGCCGCGTTTTCGAGGATCTCAGCAAGGGCATCGACCAGCAGGCCGCGGTCGCCGGTGATGGACACAGGCTCCGGCGGCAGCATGGTATCGACCGTATGGCCCTCTGCGTGCAGGGTGCTCTGCACAGCAGCAAGCGCATCGCTGACGATCGCGCGGACGGGCAGCCGCTCCTCGTTCAGGGCCAGCGCGCCGCTGCGCAGCGACGCCATGCGCGCCATGGCCTCGGTCACGTCCTGCATGCGCGCCCCAGCGCTCAGCACTTCGTCGGCAAACTCGGCCGTGGCCTCGCCGGCTTCATCTCGCAGGAGGCGCCCGTAGCCCAAGATGGCAGTGAGGGGCGTGCGAAGCTCGTGCGAGGCGATCGCCAGCACATCGCTCTTCAGAGCGTCCAGCTCGCTGAGGCGGTTGTTGGCCTGCTGCAGCTTCTCCAGCTGGCGGGCGCTGCGAATGGCGATGGCAGCCTGCGCGGCCACGATGGTCAGCAGGGCCTCGTCGGCATCGGTAAACGGCCCGGTGGTTTTGTTGAGGGCCTCCAGGACGCCCACCGGGGTGCCGTCGATGGCCATGGGCACCCCAAGCAAGGACCGGGTCTGGAAGGTGGTTTCGTCATCCACTGCTTTGTAGTGGCGGCTGTCGTCTGCTGTGTCCTGTGCTCGGACGGCACGGCGCTCGGTAAAAATGGTGCCGGCAATGCTGTTGTTGAGCGGGACGGGGATGCCCGCAAGTGCCTCAGGGTCGGCGCCGGTGGCTGCGGCAAACCGCAGGCGGCCCGTGCCTTCGTCGTAGAGGAGTACGGACGCCGCCTCGCAGGCGAGGGCATCAGCCGCTACGGCGATGATGTAGGGCAGCAGTTGATCGAGCGAGCGCGCGGCGTTAAGCTGCAGGCTGATTTCCAGCAGCTTGCGGGCCTGCGCCGGGGCAACGGCGGCGGGGATATCGAAGGGAAACGCGGGCATTGGCGTGCTCATGAATAACCAGAAGCAGCAGGATCACTTTGAAACGGCACGGGGACGCGATGGAGGGTTTGCTCATACTGGCCGTCCGGGTGCAGCGCAAAGACCCGGTAGCCGGGGGCGCGGTCGGCAAGGGCGAAGGCCTCGGCGCCGGTCTTAAACTGGATGCAGGTGGACGGGCAGGTGTATGCTGTGGCGTGCCCAAACGCCGCCTCGTGCGCCTGGTGCACGTGACCGCACAGCAGCAGCCGTACCTGGGGATGAGCGCGCAGGCAGGCCTTTAGGGGGGCGGGGTTGTGCAGCAGGATGGCGTCGAGCCAGGCCGCGCCTACGGGCATCGGGGGGTGATGGATGGCAAGTAGGGTGGGGCCATCGAGCCGGTGGAGGGTGGCGTCGAGCCTGCTCAGCGCTTCCGCAGAGAGCCGCCCGTGCGTTGCGCCCGGGACGTGCGAATCCAGCAGGACGAGGTGCCAGCCGCCCATCGACGTGACGGTAGTGGTGGCGTCCACCGGCCCCTGAAGCAGCGATTGCATGAGGGCCGGGTCGTCGTGGTTGCCGGGGAGGGCCAGACAGGAGGCATCGAGCGGTGCCAGGAGATCGCTCACGGCCTGATAGGTCGCGGGCTGGCCATCTTGCGCGAGGTCGCCGGTGAGCAGCAGCAGGTCGGGAGCGGTCGAGCGGACGTGATCCAGCACGGCTGCGAAGGAGGCGCGCGTGGGCCAGCCGAGCAGCGTGCCGTCAGGATCCGCGAACAGGTGCGGGTCGCTTATCTGTGCGATGGTCAGCGGGGCGGGCATGCGGTGGGGCGGCGGAGGAAAATGCGTGGGGGTAGGTATCGGTGAGCCGGGGATGACGTTTAGCCGTGGCGCCCGGGCGCAGGTGCCGGCCGGGGTTTGACGGCGCACCGCGCACGATGTGTTCTCAGCGCCTTCCTAAACCACACCGAGCCGCTCTGGTGGGAAGAGCGGCTCGGGGAGGGGGACGATCGGTAGCCTGTGAGAGTCGAGGAGCGGCTATGCGTCGGCCGCCCAGGGGCCATCTGGCGAAAGGGCCTCGGTGCCCTCGTAGCCCCATGGCGCCGGCGGGGGATCCACCGCCTCCGTCAGGTCAAACCGGATACGGTAGCGCCGGTCCGTGCCTTCTCGGCGGAGGGCATACACGTACGCTTCGTCGTCAACTTCCAGCGTCCACACATTGGCAGAGGCTTCCGGAATCAGGTCCGCCGTCTCCTGGTCGGCAGGAAACTCCTGCCGGCTCGGCGTGCCGGCATCGATCGTGTCGCCGCCGTACTGGGTGATGGCTTCCTCCGAGCCGTCCTCATTTCGGTGGTCATGCTTCAGGCGGAGGCCGGAGGCGGTTTTGGTGATGATCCAGGTGCGGGAGTGGTCATCATCCACATGAAAGGGGATGCGGATCTCGTCATCCATACATTGGCGTACGTGCGCAATGAGCGTCCGGCCGCTGAAGGGGTCATCGCCGGGTGGGGCTTCCAGCGCCTCGCCCTCAAACGCGTAGCCGCAGAGCCGCTCCAGCCGATCCCAGAAGGCTTCCTGGGCGTCTGAGAGGCCAGCCGGGGTCTCCGTATCGGGCGTGTCGGAGCCACAGGCGGCCAGCAACACGCCGACGAGGAGTAGGCTCAGCAAGCGAGGGATCCACGAGACAGCAGGCATAGGCAGGGGAGCGGGAGAACAGGGCGTGAAGGACAGGGCGTACAGAACAGGGCGTGCAGAACAGAGCGTCGCTAATATAGCAAGCGGCTATCGAAACCGCGCATCCATCTGTTCGGCCAGGTGTTGCCCGATGGCCAGCGATGCGGTGGCGGCGGGGGAAGGCGCATTGATGACGTGCAGCATCCGGTCGGTCTGGCGAATCCAGAAGTCATCCACCAGCTCGCCGTTGGGTTTTACGGCTTGCGCCCGCACGCCGGCTGGAGCGGGCACCAGGTCGCTGGCCTGCACAGCGGGCACGAGGTGGCGCAGCGACTGCAGGTACACCGACCGGTCCAGCGACTGCCGTATTTCCTTCAGGCCCTTGCGCCAGTGGCGGAGGCTGAGGGCGAGGAAGCCCGGGTAGGTCACCGCTTCCCACAGGTCGCGCGCGTCTACGGCGCCAAACGTGTAGCCCTCGCGGGCAAACGCCAGCACGGCGCTCGGCCCGCACTCCACGCCGCCGCCGACCATCTTCGTGAAGTGTACGCCCAGGAACGGAAAGTTGGGGTCGGGGGTGGGGTAGATAAGCGTGCGGCAGAGATGCTCCGCCTCGGGTTTGAGCTTGAAGTACTCGCCGCGAAAGGGCAGGATCTGCGCCCCCGGGTCCATCCCGCTCATCTGCGCGATACGGTCGGCGTAGAGCCCCGCGCAGTTGATGACGTGGTGGGTGGTGACGGGGCCGGCCGGCGTCTTGAGGGTGATGGCGTCGGCGCGCGCCGCCACATCCGTCACGGGCGCCCCCAGCTGTACCGGATGCCCGGCGGCCTCCACAAGCCGGGCCAACGCCCGGGCCATCCCCCCATAATCAACGATGCCGGTGCCCGGCACGTGGATGGCCTCCACGCCGCGCACAAACGGCTCCAGCTCGCCCAGCCGCTCCGGCCCAATCAGCTCGCATGGCACGCCGTTTTGCTGCCCGTGCGCATAAATCTTGTGCAGGCGGGGGCGCTCCTCCGCCGTGGCCGCCACAATCACCTTGCCGCACGTTTCGTACGCCACATCATGGGCTTCGCAAAACTGCTCCAGCTGCTGCTTGCCCGCCCGGCAATTGCGGGCCTTCAGCGAGCCGGGCGTGTAGTAAATACCGGAGTGGATAACGCCTGAGTTGCGGCCCGTCTGGTGTGCGGCCACACGGTCCTCTTTCTCCAGGATGATGAGGGAGCGGTCGGGAAACCGCTGGGTGAGGCGGTAGGCCGTGGCCAGGCCTACAATACCGCCGCCAATGATGGCTACGTCGTAGGTCATGCAGAAGAAAAGAAAAAGGTGGTGTAGGCGCGTGAGGTGCCGCGCAGCATGCCGCGCGACGGGGCCAGGAACCGCCCGGCAGAACGGACGTGGACCGTGCGGGACACGGGGCCCATGTTGCCTGCTCAAAAGGTAGGCACTGGGCCTGTCGATGTCTAACCTCTCATCTATTTGATCCTGCTGTGCGTACTGCTCTTTATCGCTGGGCTGTTGTGCTGGCCCCTTGGGCGATGTTTCTCTGCGTGCTGGGGCTGCTTCTCATCGTGCTGCTGGGGGCTCGCCCGGGTCCACCGCCGGTGGAGACTGAGGCAGGGTCCTGCGCCCGGCAAAAACATACCACAGCCCCGGCCGCCGCGGTCGTGGGTTTGGAGGCAGCAGCCGATCCCCTGCCTGCCCTCCGGTTGGCTTCGTCGCAACGCCCGGCGTGGACGGCATCCGCCCTTTGCCGCGCAGGAGCTATCGCGGATTGCGCCGTTTTTGGGCTATGACATGAGGGTGTCACCCCCGCAGGTTATCTTGACTCCTGTACGATGCGTACTCTCTGGAGTCAACCCTTGCTTGCTATGTCACGCTCAATGCATGCTGCGCCCGCTGTACGCCCGGCCTCTTCCGACCGCGGCCCCACGCGCCCGGCCACCCTCAGCGAGCCGACGCTCTTCTACGCCCCCCCGTACGCCACGCGCCTGGCCGACGCGTTCGCGTGGGACCTCGTGAAATACCTTGTGCCGGTATCCGGACTGCAAGCGGACGTGCGCCTCTCGGCCACCCTCTTGCTCGACTTCTTGATTGAGGCGCCCGGTCACCGGGTGGGCATCCAGCTGGGGCGCGGCGCAGAAGGCACCGCCATTGTGCCCGACGGCGTGGATGTGCTGGTACGGATCGACGGGGATGATTTGCTGGCGCACATGACCGATGCCCTGTACCTGATGGCCGGCGCCCTGCCCGGGGTATTTAGCGCCCGGGGCCGGCTCAACCTGGAGCGGCTTGCCTCAGCGGAGGCGCGCGCGGTGGTGCAGGAGCAGCCCCGTCCGGCGTCGGCGACGGTCACGTACCCGCCGCCGGAAGAAGAGTGGACCCTGGATGGAGCGGTGGTGACCGTCGAGGGCGGGCCGGCCTCAACGCTCCGTGTACAGGTTGCGCATCGGGCGGTGCGCCGCAGCCACAGGAGCGCTCCGACGCTGGCGCTCGTGTGAGGGCGTGCGCATTCGTATCCGTACGCCCGTAGTGGCCTTCGCCCTACGCCCTACGCTGAGGTGCGGATCTTCGCCTGGTCAGGGCTGCGGGCGGCAAAGTGGGCGACGGGTTGCTCCATCTCGGCGTAGCAGGTCTCCGTCTCGGCCAGCCGCACGCGGATCGTCTCCACGTTGTGCGCCTGCAGGGTCTGCAGTGCGCGGGTGCCCAGGTAGTGCACCACGTAGGCGCAGATGTTTTCCGTCGTTGTGTCGGTGGGGAAGGTGAACGTGCGGGTGCCCAGCTGGGCCAGGGCGTCGGCCAGGGCATCGTCACCGGCGCCAATGAGGACGGCATGGTCCCACGACGCAATCAGCGGCTTCAGGACGCGCTTGATGTGCTGAAAGTCGATCAGCATACCGCGCTCGTCGGGTTGGCCCTCCAGCTCTACCGTCATCCGGTAGGAATGGCCGTGCAGGTTAGCGCAGGGGCCGTCGTGCCAGGGCAGGCGATGGGCGGCTTCCCATTTGAATCGTTTGGCGACGCGCATGGCAGGAGCATCAATGGACACCAGATAACAGGTAGACTCTAAAGCGAGCCACGGCTGCGGTGTTGCATGGCGCACGCCGAAGAACCGATGCAATGGTAGGCTGGCGGGGCTACGGCAGGCGGGTGAGACGCTTCGTGCGGGTCTCGCCGCCGGCGTGCAGGCGCACCAGGTAGACGCCGCTGGCAGCGGGGCTGCCGTGCGGCAGGAGGCCCTCCCATGTGAGGCTGTGGGTGCCCGGTCCAAGCTCGCCCTCGTGAAGCCGCGCCACCTGACGGCCCAGCACGTCGAACACCTCAAGCTGAGTGGGAAGCGCCTCCGGCAGGCTGAACTCAATGGTTACGGCGCCGGCGGAGGGATTCGGGTAGAGGCGGCTCAGGCGAAGGGTGGGGGGTGGCGGCACAGCGTCATCAATGAAGGCGGGGCTGCCGATGAGCAGGCGCAGGGGCGTCTCCTCGGTGGTGATGCGCAGCGGCACCTCGGCGGTGCGCCGGAGGTCATGCCGCCGGCCCGTGGAAGGCTCCAGCAGTATCGCCTCCTGGCTGCCCAGCACCGCCGGCAGAGCCGCAGCGGTCAGCGTCAGGTCGGTGCCGGGCGCGGCCGTCACGGTAAGGTCCACGGCTCGGTCCTGCAGGGATGCGTAGAGGCGGCCAGCGAGCGGTCGTTCCGCGCGGAGGGCAAGCCGCGCAGAGCCGAAGGCCGCGGGAGGCGCTGCATACGTTTGGGCTGTTGCCGCTTGCCCGAGGCGCACGCGGCTCACAGGCTGCCCGGCCTGCGTGAGGGTGAGCGTGAAGGTGGGGACTTCGGGTAGCGCCGAGGCCTGCCGTTCGGCCGCTTCCGAGGGCGCAGTGGGCAGCCGCAGGGTCTCCAGCGCGTTTGCGCCCCCGGCGTTGAAAAAGTAGAACGCCTCGCCGGCCGCCCGCGCCGAGCGCAGCGTATCGGCGGTCAGGTCGGCCCACGCGCCATCGGCCCAGCGCCAGAGCCGCTCGTCGATGGCGTTATGCGCGAGCACCTCCGCCCAGGCCAGGTCCAGGCTGGTAGGATTGGAGATGATATTCCACCCGGGATGAAGCGGCACATGCACATCCCCGTCCGGGTCGGGCTGCACGGCGTCCAGGACCGCATCAAAGGTCCAGTCCACGGTGCTCAGCAGCCAGAAGCCGCGGCCCGGCTGAAAGCGGAAGTCGGCCGCGTTGGGGCGGTATTCTTCGAGGTAGTCCTCCGGGTCATCGATACCCGTATCGCGGAAGGCGCGCCAGGTGGTGCCGGGCGTCGTGCCCGGCAGGGTTTGGGCGATGTCGAGGTCCACCGCGCCCGGCAACGCCACGAGGCGGTAGTTGGCGGCGTCGGTGGCGTCGGCAAACGACCGCTGCACGGTAACGACGAAGTCATCGACCGACACCGCAAACACCGCGTTGGCCGTAGCGCCGGCTTCATCGGTGGCCGTCGCCGTAACCGTGGCAGTGCCCGTTTGCGCTGCCGCTACCGTGAGCTGTGCGGCATCAAGGGTGAGGGTTAGCCGCTGCGTGGGATTGGCTTCCACCGCGTAGGTGAGCGCGTCGCCCTCCGGACTCTCGAACACGTTGTCGAGATCGATCGAGATAACGTCACCGCCGAGCGTCAGGGCTTGGTCATCAATGGGGTTGACGATGGTGGGCGCGGCCCGGCCTTCCCCGACGAGGTCGGCGGTGAGGGGCGAGTCAGGCACGCCCGCGTCGTGGGAGACGATGACCATGCCCCTGCGGGTCTCGGGAGCCGTGGGGGCAAACCGCACCTGAATAGTGCGTGTGGCCCCCGGGGCAAGGCTGAAGGCGCCAGTGCCGCTCACGCCACTGAAGTCGTCGCCGTCGACGGTGATGTCGCCGGTTACGGTGACATCGTCGCTGGTATTTTCGAGGGTGAGGGCTGCCGTGGCCGCGGTGCCTTCGGTTACCACGCCAACATCGAGCGAGGTCGGGGAGAGGGCCAGGGCAGGTGATGGCGAGGTGCCCAGCAGTTCGTCACAGCTGCTGCCGAGCGGCCATGCCATATCGGCCAGCATCCCGCAGAACACTGGTCCGGGCGAGTGTACCGCCGAGGCCCGATCGATCTGGTGCCGCATGAGTGCATTTTCGGTGCCCGTAAAGGCGTCGGTATCGAGGTGGGAGAAGCTGGACCCGGGCTGCCAGGTGGAAGGCGCAAACAGGGGTGGCCGCTCATCGCCATACGCAGCGCGGGCTTCCGTCCCACCGACGAAGACCGCGTCACTCCGGAGGACGTCGAACAGAGCCTCAGATGGATTAGGGTAGACGGTCTCGTCGATGAGCCGCGTGGCCGCAGCATCTTCCGCAACCACATCGTAAGCGAGCGGCAGCACGTCTCCTGCATTGGTGGGGCGACCCCAGCCAGCTTCTTCTACGTCGTCCTCTTTGCTCATGGTGCCGACAAACCCGATGCCGTGGCCCAGTTCGTGCAGCACGACGGTGACGAAGTCGATGGTACCGCCGGGAGGGGCTGCATCGGTCTCGAAGTACCAGTCGTCGCGGTTGCAGTTGAGGCGCATCCGGATGTCCATGTCCAGGTCAAACTGCGCTGCGAAGTCCGTTTCGGCCATGGCGCTGGCCTGCGCAATGGGGTACCAGGTATTGGGGCGCCCGGCGCCCTGCGGCAGGGAGGCATCCGAAATGATGGCGCGGGGTCCAGCGCTACCGAGGGTGCCGCTGGGCAAGCTGGCATCCCAGGTGGCCTCCACGTGAATAGGGATCTCGGAGGCGAGATGGTGGCCCCATATCTCGGTGGCGAAGGTAACCGCGTCGATCGCCTCCTGCGGCCACGCCCCGCAGCCACCTTCCACAAAGGTGACCTCAAACGTGGATGAGGGAGACGGGGTGGCGAAGGGGCCCGTGCCGGCAGGAAGCGCCGACGTCACGTGGTGGTGGGTGTCGATGTCCGAACTGCTCAGCGTACAGATCTCTTCCGGGGTTGGGGCCGGGAGGACCATGGCGTCTTGTGCAGCCGCCGGGCCGGCCGCGAGCAAGAGGAAAAGCGCCAGCAGGGGCAGTCGTGGTAGCCAGTTAGCCATATAACAAGAGGCACAGACGGGAGGGGCAGAGTCTCTTTCAGAAGACGAGCCGAAATCGTACCAACGGCGGGTGGGCAGTGCAGGACATGCCCGACCATCTGCAACCGACCCGCCGGGTGGCTCATTTACAAACGCGCGCTGATGCGGCGCTTCTACCCGATGTATCGACTGTGAGCTGTTATGTATAAAGCCAACTTTCTGGGTCCGAAAGGAGAGAATGCCGACGAGCTGGAGCGGTTGCTGCTGGAGGTGCTGCGGGATCACGTGTTCTGGCGGCGCAATTTTCATCCGGGGGATGACCGGCTGATTGGGGAGCGCGACAAGCAGTCGGAGGCGTATGCGCAGAGCGTAGCGCGGCTGCGGGATGAGCTGTTTGAGATCCTGGCCGAGCTGAAGCGCGGCGCGCCGCTGTACTCACCCCGGCAGATTGCCCATGTGGTGAGCGACCCGACGCTGCCCGCGCTCATCGGGTACTTTGCCGGCCTGCTCTACAATCAGAACAATGTGGTCGCAGAGGTGGCCCCCGAGACGGTGCGCAAAGAGCACGGCTACATGGACGCGCTGGCCCGGATGATCGACTACCCGCCGATCCTGCCGGAGCGCTTGCCGTCGGGGGCCCGGCACGACCGCACGCCGTTCTCCTGGGGGCACCTCTGCAGCGGCGGCACCGTGGCCAACCTGGAGGCGCTGTGGATCGCCCGCAACGTGCGCCTGTACCCGCTGGCGGTGCGCTTGCTGGCGGCCACGGACCCTCGCTTCAGCTATCTTGCCGAATGGGAAGTGACGCCTGCTGGAGGCGCCCCCCAACCGCTCGGCAGCCTGCGCACGTTCGCGGCGCTGAACCTGCCCATCGCGGAAACGGTGGACCTGCACCTGCGCATCCGGCGAGCCCTGCGCGAGGACGAGGCCCACGCCCGCGCCTTCGACGAGGCCGTGCCCAGCGTGCGGAAGGCGGGGCTGGCTTCGTTTCTGATGCAATATAACGACGCCTTTCCCACCGACCGTTTTCGCCCGCCGGTGGTGCTGGTGTCGCAGGCCGGGCACTACTGCTGGGACAAAAACATGGACGTCATCGGGCTGGGCGCGCAGGCGCTGGAGCATGTGCCGGTGGACGCCCGCGTGCGCCTGAATGTGGATGCACTGGAGGAGACGATCCGCGCGCATGCCGCCGACGAGCGGGCCGTGCTCATGGTGGTGAGCATCTGCGGCACCACGGAGGAAGGCGCCATCGACCCGCTGCACCGCATCGAAGCGCTGCGCACCCAGCTGACCGCCGACGGCCTCACGCTCTGGCACCACTGCGACGCGGCCCTCGGCGGGTACTTCACCGCCATGCTCCCGCGCGATGCCGACGGCCACGTGCTCCCGTTCGATACGGCTCGCGAGGCCGTCTGGGAGCTCGCGGGCAAAGACAAGCTCATTGACGAGGCGATCTACCGCGCGCTCGGCGCGGTCCATCAGGCCGATTCCGTCACCATCGACCCGCACAAGTTTGGCTACATCCCGTACCCGGCCGGGGCGATCCTCGTGCGCGACTATCACCTGCGCGATGCCATCTCGTACGCCGCGCCGTACCTGGCTACCGACGACCGGGCCGGCTTCAGCGGGTTCTTGGGGCAGTGGACGCTTGAAGGCTCACGCCCTGGGGCGGCGGCCGTCAGCAGCTACCTCTCACAGGCGGCGCTTCCCCTCACGCCCGAGGGGCATGGGCAGCTGATGCAGAACTGTATCGACGCCAACAAGCGCATCGTCGAAGCCCTCAAGGCGCGCTTTGCCCAGGATGACGGACTCACGCTCCATCCCTTCGCCGAGCCGGACACCGTGGGCTTCTGCTTCGTCATCCTGCCCGAGGGGGGCGTGCGCGCTATCGACGAGCTGAACGCCTTCAACCGGCAGATCTGGCAGCGCGTATCGACGGTCAGCGAGGCGGACAACGTGAACCAGTATGACTACTTGCTGTCCAAGACGGCGGTGGATGTGCCCGCGTACGCGCACCTGCTGCAGGGCGTGGCCTCGCCAGCGGTGGTGGATGCGGCGGTCGAGGCCCGCGCCTCGCTCCTGCTGCTGCGCATTTTTGTGATGAACCCCTTTCTGAAGGACTGGAACGAGCAGACGCCGGCGTTTGCGGATGCCTTTAGTGATCACGTCTACAACGTGGCCGGGGCCGTCTATCCGGAGCATGTGCTGCGGCTGCGGAAGCAGGCGCGGGGCGGCGAGCGGCTGGGCGTGCTGGTCCTGGAGGCGCCGGGGCCGGGCGAGCCCGCGATGGCTCAGCAGCTCGAAAACAGCCCGCGCTACGCGGCGTTTGTGGACGTTCACGGCGCCGCGCTTCCGGCCCCCGACGCGGGCCTGCCCGCGGTGCCGCGCACCATCGATAAGGTGGTCGTGGTTCTTCGCCCGGGGCAGCAAGCCCACGGGCGGGCCACACTGCAGGCGCTGGCGAACGCCGAGGTCGCGCAGGAGGACACCGTGGTCGTGGCGCGCCAGCAACTCCTGCATGGTCTGGCGGACGCGGCCCCCGAAGTGCTCCACGGACAGCAGGTGGTGCCGGCCGACGAGAAGAGCGACACGTTGCAAACCGTCATGCAGCGGGTGAGCCGGGTGCCGGAGCCGGTCCCTGCCGCCTGAAGCTGAACGCGCGCCGCCCGCCGAGCGGCGGGGCGTCCCGGCTGCCACAAGATACAATTGGTATGCCGTCCGCCAGCACGTATATTGAGCGTAGCGCTGTGGCGCCTCCCTGCGCCCCGCGGGTTGTACCTTTTTGCAGGGGCCGCCGTACAGGCACCCGTTCCTGATCGATCATCACCTACCATTCATGAGCACGCTCTACCTCGTCTGCCTCATCGTGGGCGGCTTCTTCGTGGCGCTCTCCATCTTTGGCGGCGACGCGGAAGCCGATCTGGACTTCGACGCCGATGCTGACATTGACGCCGGGGGCGACTACGATCCCGGCGACGTAGGTGTTGGCGCCGGGCAGGGCCTCATCGACCTGTTTACCATCCGCGCGCTGTTCCTGTTTATGGCCTTCTTCGGGCTAACGGGCGTACTCCTCGACTGGGCCGGCACCGGCGAGCCGTTCACGGCCATCCTGTCGGCACTCACAGGCACGGTTGTTGGGCTCGGGGGCAACTACTTGATCCAGCGCATCGGGTACCAGACGGTTTCCAGCAACGTCACCGACCGCGACCTCGAAGGCCGCACCGCGCGCGTCACCCTTCCGTTTGAGGGGGCGCAGAAAGGCAAGATCCGGCTGGAGCTGCGCGGCAAGGACGTCCACATGATGGCGCGTGGGCTGGGCCGCGACGAAGCCCCCGAGGCCTTCGAAGAAGGCGACACCGTGGTGGTGGTGCGCGTTGAGGGCACCGTCGCCGACGTCGTCAAACCTGAATAGTACGCGCTGTTGTTCTTCAGGCCCAGCTCCCTGTTTTCTCCCCTGACTTCCCACGCTGACCCCATCCCATGGAAATCCTGATTATCTCAACGGTCCTCATCGTCGGTATCCTGACGGTGATCGGGATCATTCGCGCCAACCTCAAAATCTGCCAGCCCAACGAGGTGCTGGTGTTCAGCGGCCGTCGCCATAGCCTTGACGACGGCACGGACATCGGCTACCGCGTCATCAAGGGCGGGCGGGGCTTTCGTATTCCCATTCTGGAGACGGTCGACCGGCTGGACCTGACGACCATTCCCATCGATCTCAACATCACGAACGCCTATTCCAAAGGCGGCATCCCGCTGGCGGTCCGTGCGATTGCTAACGTGAAGGTGTCCTCGTCGGGCTCCGCCCTGGGCAACGCCGTGGAGCGCCTGATGGGCAAGCCGCGCCAAGAGATCCGCACCATTGCGCAGGAGACGCTGGAAGGTAACCTGCGCGGGGTGGTGGCGCTGCTAACCCCCGAAGAGGTGAACGAAGATCGCCTCAAGTTTGCGCGCGAGCTGGTATCCGAAGCAGAATCCGACCTCAGCTCGCTGGGCATCCAGCTGGACACGTTCAAGATTCAGAGCGTGGATGACGACCGGGGGTACCTGGACGCAATTGGGCGGCAGCAGACGGCGTACATTATTTCGGCGGCTGAGGTGCGCGAGGCGGAGAAAGAGGAAGAGGCCCGCGTGGCCCAGGCCCGCGCCAACAAGAGCATTGCCGAGGCCGAGAACGAAGTGCGCCTCGTGCAGGCCAAACTGGACGCCGAGGCGGAGGCCGAGGAAGCCAAGGTGGCCGTGGCCGCCAAGCTGTCCGAAGCCCGCGCCGAGCAGGAGCTGGCCGATGAGGAGATCGTGCTGTCCGAGAAGCGGCAGCGCGCCGAGGTGGTGGTGAAGGCCGAAGCCGAGCGCGAAGCCAAGGAGCAGCGCGCCCGCGGCGACGCCGCGCGCATCCTCGAAGATGGCCGCGCCGAGGTGGAGATCCTGCAGCAGAAGCTGGAGCTGTGGAACGCCGCCGGCCCGGACGCCGAGCGCCTCTTCCTGATCCAGATGCTGCCCGACATCCTGAAGGAGGTCATCAAGACCGTAGACAACCTCAAGATCGACCGCCTCACGGTGGTGGACGGCGGCGGCAACGGCAGCGGTCAGGGCGGCGTCCCGGCCGTCTTCAACCAGGTCGCCGGCGCCACGCCCGCGCTGCTGGAGAGTCTCAAGTCCAGCACCGGCATCGACATTGCCTCCATGCTGAACCGCGCGGCGCAGGGCACCGGTGAAGATACGGAGCAGCGGGCGCCCGCCGCTCCGTCGGCAGACCACCAGCCTACCCCCGAGAGCGCTGGTGGCGACACCGATGCGTAGCAAGATGGCTGCCCCGTGTCGTAGGATGGATGGCGATCCCGTGCTCTCGTTCCCATGCTCTGCGTGGGAACGCTCCCCGGTACGCTCTGCGTGCCATCAGCCGGCTGTGCCGTAGGATAGCGCCCCTTTCTTCCTTGCAGGTCTGAGCTCATGAGGCGTCTATTCTGTTGATGGCGCTTACCCAACCATAGGACGGAGGACCGTCCGGTTTGGGCGTGCCGACGCTGGAGCATCGGCACGAGGGAAGAGAGTTGGTTGGATGGCAAGGAAGAGCGCACTCCAAGCGTCG
>JAAAOI010000012.1 GCA_009908945.1 Bacteroidota bacterium | reverse complement strand
CATAGCCGGCGCACTGTACGCGTCGGCGCCCAGGCGGGCTTCGCCCTCAATCAAGCGGGCCAGGCGCTGTGGTTGCATCACCAGGCTAAGCACGCGGGCCTGCCGGTTGCGGATGCGCTCCATAAACCCTCCGTGCTCGAGGCGCTGAATCAGGTCCTCCTCCAGCATCCACGTCGGCGTGTCAAACACCTGGGCTTGGAGAAAGTCCATGGCTTTCCGCTGATAGTCCGCATCGACTACCTCGTACACCACCCCGTCCTGGTCGTAGGTCTTGTGGTTCTCATAGACCCCGCCAATGTACCGGCCGACATGGCCCATGTACAGGTCCCACTGACCAATCAGGCGGTTGAACAGCGCACCGGCTTGCTCAAAGTTTTCGCCTTCGCGGTAGGTCCACTCCAGGATATTGGGCAGGATACGCTTCAGGTTTTCTACGCCCAAGCGGCTGGCTTCTACCGTATCATCGCCCAGGGCCTCTCGTTGCGCCCGCGGGTCGATGGGGTTGCCAGTCTGCCGGCCGTAGAAGTACAGCGGATCATCGGCACGCTCCTTAATCCACTCGTTAATGATGGGCTGCTCCTCATCCGGTGTGGAGGCCTCCGGGATGGGACGATACCCAAACTCTACAGACCACAGATCATACGGGCCGAGGCGGGCCATGAAGTCCGAAACACCATCTTCAGGCTGGGCCACATAGTTGAAGCGGGCGTAGTCCATGATGGAGGCTGCCGTTCCATTGTTGGCCGTGTAGGTCGGCGAGCGCAGTGAATCCACGGGGATCGCGACGGCGGAGCCCCAGTTGTGCGGCAGGCCGAGGGTATGGCCGACCTCGTGAGCGGATACAAACCGGATGAGCTCGCCCATCACCTCCTCCTCAAACTCGACGCCCCGCGCCTTCGGGTTCGCCGCGGCCGTTTGAACAAAGTACCAGTCGCGCAGCAGACGCATGACGTTGTGATACCACCCGATGTCAGCGTCCAGGATCTCTCCCGTGCGCGGGTCTACCGTGCGCGGCCCGTAGGCGTTTTGCGTCTCTGACGCGAAGTAGCGGATCGTGGAGTAGCGTACGTTCTCCGGGCTAAACTCCGGATCTTCCTCGGCGGTGGGCGGGTCTTTCGCCATAATGGCGTTCTTGAAACCAGCGGCCTCAAAGGCTTCGTTCCAGTCCTCCACTCCTTGCTTCAGGTAGGGCCGCCACTGCTCGGGCGTGGCCGGGTCGATGTAGTACACGATAGGCTCTACCGGCTCTACCAGTTCACCGCGCTCAAAGGCCTCCATATCGCTTGGCTCCAGGCGCCAGCGCGAGATGTAGGTGCGCTCCACCGCTCGCTGGGCATCACGGCCGAAGTCCACTTGCTCTATACTAAAGAACCCGACCCGCTGGTCAGCCAGGCGGCGCTGCATGGGCTCGGCCGGGAGCAGGACCATGGACTGATTCATCATCAGCGAGATCGCATTGGTCGAGCTATTTGACGGCGGGTTTTGCGCCTGGTACGTGAGCAGGTGCTGGACTTCAATGTTTTCGGGGTAGCTATTCACCGAATCCAGGTATGTCCGCGAAGCGTCCAGACGGCGCACGCCGTAGGCTGAGCGGCGGCCTTGCTGCAGGCCGAGGGCAGGCACGTCTGAGGTATACAGGCTGGTAGCGTCGATCACGACACCACTGCTATCCTCCGTCAGCGCCTCAATATCGAACGACATGAGAATCGGCTCGAAGTTAGAGTTGCGGACCGCCTGGTAGATGGGCTCGTCGGGGTCGGCCACATTAGAGTACTGGGCCACGCGTAGGAGCACCTTATCGGACCGGCGCTCCCACCGCACCACCTGCTCGTTCGCTTTTTCACCGCCGTAGCCGATGTTATTGGCCGTCTGAGCGATGCGTGTCACAAGCAGCATTTCTTTGCCAAGCAGCGAGTCAGGAATTTCATAGAACAGGTCATCGTCGATGCGATGGCTGGTAAACAGCCCTTCGTCGCTTTCGGCGTCCGCCGTAATCACCTCACTGTAGGGCTCATACGGCGTGTCTTCCGTTTCTTGTTCGGGTTCGGGGGGAGCGTCGGTAGTCGCTTCCTGCGAGCCAGCACATCCTGCAAAAAGCAGGACGGCTGCGAGCAGCAGCGCGGGTAGACGCAGATGGGTACCAAGAGTCATGGGGTATGGGATTGAATCAGTAGGAAAGAAGTAGGGTGCACACGCGTGCATCCTAACTACAGGGTGTATCAAACCACATCGCTGCCTTAAACGCAACCTGGCCGGGCCCGAGGTATGCTACGGGCGGACAAGATGGTCGGTGAAGGCAATGAGGCGGTCGGTGCTACGTTGGGGATCACGATAATAGATGAACGCGGTGACGGTTGAGCGCTGCCGGGGAAGGCCCTCAGCGAGGCTCCGGAGGCGGCGATCGCCAGCTCGCACGTAACGATATTCGTACTCGCCCTGCTTGAGTTGCGCTTCCCCCACGTAGCGACCCAGCGCAGGGTCCCACGTCAATACGGGCGCTTGCCCATTGGCCGTCCAATTGTTGAAGCTCCCGACCAGCACAACTTCGCCGTTGACAGGCTCCTCCTCCAGCGGGGCAAATTGAAACGTGGCCTGCACGTACTCGCCGTTGGTTTCCGGGCTGGGCACCTCGCGGACGCGCGAGGTCACCGGTTGGCCATTCAGCGGCACCGCCATGCCGGGATCCGGAAACCGGGCCTGATCCGGCGCCAGGCGCACCTGAAAGGGCACGGGCGCGCGGTCGATGCGCTCGATCTGGCGCGTCGTTCGCAAGGCCCGCAGGTCCAACCGGTACTCCCCCCCGACCGGGGCAAAACCGCGCCGTCGGTCCAGCTCAAACTGAAGGGTGGGTTGATCCATCAACCGGGGCCGATCTGTACAGCGCGTACGGTCGAGGCGCCCGTCCCGAACAAAACATGCGCTAAAATCAAAAACACGCCCTTGTAGCACGCGAGGTGGGCGAACACGCACCAAGGGCTGGACGGCAAGGCCGTTGGTGCCGGCGACGGGCACGCGGTCGATTCGGAGATCAATACTGCCCTCCTGCTCGGAGATAAAAAAGGCACGCTCGAATAGCACGGCTTCCTCATCGCCCTGCTCGGTCACGCGCAGGATGTAATTACCACTTAGCGCAAACCCAATGCGCTCGTTGGGAAAGGCGTACGTGTAGTGCGTATAGTCAACTTGCGTGCCCTCGGAGGGCTCGTACGCGGTGATGTCATCTCGCCGAAATCCCCGCATGTACTCGCTCGGAGAAAGGCGACGCTCCCACTGGCGGGTGGCCTGGTAAAAATAGACATTCAGGGGGCGCCCGCGAGCCGCCATCAGGTCGAAGGAAAGCTGCAGCTGCTCCCCGGAGCCAAGCGCTACCACGGGAAGCTGGGCGTCGACTGGGGTCGTGCGGCGCCGCTGCCGCGTGGGGTGCAACTGGATGGTGCGAATCGAGCGCGCGTCGACCGCCAGCTGCGGCGCCACATGATCCGGATTCACTACCTCCCGTGCTGGTGCGCCGTTCTCGTTTTCTTGAGTGCTCGCGCATCCCGCAAGCAGCAGAAGCATCACGGCTCCACCGACGTACGTGCCTATTTTTTTGAGCAGGCCCTGCTCGGTCAGTGGGATGAGGGTGTAATTCAGCACGGGTGGGCGCGTGGGCAATGAGATGCGCATAACAGTATAACGAAATACGAA
Organism: Bacteroidota bacterium; assembly: GCA_009908945.1. Classification (GTDB taxonomy): domain Bacteria; phylum Bacteroidota; class Rhodothermia; order Rhodothermales; family Salinibacteraceae; genus Tc-Br11-B2g6-7. The sequence goes on along the minus strand of JAAAOI010000012.1, from coordinate 10,293 downwards.
CCGGATTTTGTATACCTCATCAGAAAGAAGTCGGTGGCTGTGTTTCGACCCAGGATAGAAATACGCGAAATGCCTGCGCCTGCGCAGTGGCTTCGGCGGCGCCCACGCTGGCATAGGCGCGCGATGCCGCGGCCATCTCAGCCTGCGCCCGTACCAGCGCGCCGTTCCGGTACGCCCACCCCGCCCGGTGCGCGTACATTTGCGCCTTCAGGCGCCTGGCCTGGCCTACCGGGAGGCCGGCAGCGGCGGCTCCCGTGACGTGAGGAGCCGCCGCCTCAAGGGCGGCCCCCCAGTCCTTTGCGCCGGCGTGGTAGAGCGCACGTAACAGGCTTCCCGGCGCGCCGTTACCGATCACAGCAGCTACCCGCGCCCGCTGCTCGGCCGAGGAGTACACCGGTTGAATGGCATGGAACACCGACGGCTGTTCCACCAACGCCCGCTCCAACTGCAGGCGCACCCACAGCGCGTGCCGGTGGACGGGAAGCCGCTGGAGCAACGCGTCATACTGCCGCAGCGCCGCCCCCGCCTCTCCTGCCGCAGCAAGCGCCTGGGCCAGGCGAAGCTGTAAGCCCCACCGCAACCGTTCGCGGGCTATGGGTTGAAGCTGGTCCACTACGTCGCGAGCCTCCCCTTCCGCAATCCGAAAGGCGGCCCACAGAGCCCGCGCACCCTGATGGGTGGGCTGGTGCGCCAGGGCCTCTTCGACGAAGCGACGCGCGTCGTTGAACCGGTCATCCTCTTGTGCGGCTCGGGCCTCCCGGTAGGCCTTATCTGCCGGCGAGAGCTGGAACGGGCAGGCCTGCTCAAATACCGAGGGGCGCGAAAACCGGGCAGCCATGACGGGGCGCGCCGCCCGGCTCACCACTGGACGCTCGCGGAGGAACGCCTGCCATTCGGCTGTAAGCTGGGGCAGGGCGTGGCCGTAGGCCGAGGCAAAGTCCGCCCAGGCGTACGCCTCCTTGAGTGGACCCGGCCCGTAGGTTTCCAGCAAATACTGCACGAACGACCCCATCACGGTATACGACACCGCGCCCCGCCCGGTCCAAAAGCCGAACGGGGACAACCGCGCCGCTACGTCTGCTGACAGATCGGGGTTGAGCGCCTGCCTCGTTACACCCGGCGCCGAGAGCTGTGCCGCGGCCACCTGGTCGTGGATGGAGGGGCGCCCGCTCGGCGGCTCCAGGGCCACTGCCAGCCCCTCGACCAAGCCAACAGACACCGAAGCGCGCACGCCAGGAAGCCCAAAGGGCCGGGACACCGCATGCGCCAGTTCATGGGCTACGACGCGCTCGGCGACCGTTTGCAACACATGTATCTGCGGAGTGGCCAACCATACCGGCGCCGTGTTCGTCGTGCGTGCCCCTGTCAGGGCCGCCTTTGTGGCCTCATCGGGATACAGGAAGCTCCGTACGGGTGTGTCAATGGAGACGTCCAAAATACGCTCGAGGCGCTCAACCTGGTACGTGTGATACCGCGCCCAGTGCGCGACCTCCGCCGGGGAGAGGGCCGCTGGATCATAATGAAGCACCACCCGATCGGTGGCTGCGCGCCCTGAGAGCTGCTGCTCCAAATACGCTGTAGACGTATTAAAACCCACGGGCGAGGCGAAGGCGTAGAGGGCCGCGATGAGCACCCCTAAAGCTCCCACGGCTGGTGGACCCTTGATCCACCAGGCCGCGGTTGCCGGCGATGGAAATCCGACGCGGAGCCACCGCCCCAGCAGCAGGGCTGCACCTGCCCAGCAGAGCGTCAGCCCTCGAAACCAGAACAGGCCCGGGCGAAGCGCCAACGTTTCGTCATAGATGGGGCCCAGCACACCGCCAAACACGTGATTGTACGTGTAGAACTGCGGGTGCAGGCTGAGATCATAGACCGGCCCGGCAATAAGTAGGGCCAGCCCCGTCCCCCACAGGTACCATCGAGCACGCGCAGGACGCCAGCCGGTGAGGGCGTACGCTACCGCCACCGCAAACATCACCGTAACGACGGGAAACAGGACCCAAAACAAGAGGCCTTGCAGACGGCCGCAGACGGGCGTCCACAGGAAGGCAACCCCAAACAGCAGCAAGGGCCACACGATGGCTCCTATCTGTGCTGCCATTACGGTTTGCACCGCGGCCTCTCTACGAAACGCAGTAACGGCCGCCCCTCCCGCGGTGAAAAAGGCAACGGTGGCTAATGCAGCCATGCTCACCGCATTAAGCTGGTGCAACAGCGGCACCATCCAGCACAGCACAACCGTGGCGCTGTAGATAAGAAGCGAACCGCGGAAGCCATGCGCCGCGCCGCTACCGCCGTTCATCTTGTACGTCATACTGAAGGGGCCCTATCGAGCGCCCACCCACGATCAGAGAATGCTAAACGACACACCTACCGCCAAAACCTCCTTCATCTGAAGCGCCGTGCTCACGTCCCGGTCGTAGTAAGCCGTAAACTCAAAGCGCACATCTAAAAAGCTATTGACGGACATGCGGATCTGATTCTCCCACAGCATATCCGGCAAGTCCTCCTGGTTAAAGGCCGCGAACAGGGTAAGCCCCGAGATATAGCGCACGTTCTCTGCAATCACGACGTCGACCGCGGTGGACGCTTCAATGCCGACCTGAAGCCGGACCAGGTTATCCGGGGTTAGCCCATAGAGCGTGCGGAGGCGTGGCAGCGCCACGATGGTTTGCTTAGCCCCCACGCCGAGCCGCTGCTGAAACCACGGGGCTGGCTCATAGGTGAGCCCCAGCGACTGGGTGAACGTCCCCGGCGAGAAGAACTCCGAGACCTTCACCGGCGGGTCACGGTCTTCCCCGAAGGGATCGGAGCTAAAGTTAAAGCCCGAAGCGAACTGCGTCCGTAGTTCCGCTGAGAGGGTAGGCTTGAACAGCCGAAAGAAGTCCTCGCCGCGGTACAGAAACGCCCCGGCCAGCCGGATGAGGTCTTCCGACTTGCGGAACGACTCGCCATCCTGATTGATGAGGCCGAACCCGAGCCGCATGCGATAGGACTGGCGCCAACTCTCCCCGCCGCGCATCGCATGCCCGTCCAGGCGCGTAGCCACAGAGAAGGAGTTGACACCGCCCTCTGCCCAGTTTTGAAACCCCACCTGCGTGGCGGACAGATCAAACCGCAGTCCCGTCATCCACTGGTCGACGGAGAGGGTGTCAGCGGCTTGCTGCGCATCAGGGGCTGCCACCATGTCCACGTCTTGCCCCGATGCCGTAGGAGCAGCAGCGGCGAGGCACAGAAGCCCAAGAAGAAGAGGTCCACAAAGGAGCGTGAATCTACAGGAGTGGGAAAGCACGGCCATGGGGCATTAGCTTCGGGTATGGGGCGTGGGAGCAACGTGGGCGCCCGGCCATGGGAACCGGCAACGGACCATGTGAGGACAGACACGTAGGGGTACATAAGCGAAAAGGCTATGCCGTGGATGACATAGCCTTCCGCGCAATCGCAATGCTTTCAGGCGATGCTTACAGCTCGTTCTTTTTAATGTCTTGTACTTCAACGCGAATGTCTTGCGCTTTCTTCTTCAGCTCCTGCATGACCTTACGGACGCGGGTGCCGGCGGCTTTTACACCATTGTTGTAGAACTTGTCAAAGTCTTCTTCGGCTTCGCCTACGAGGTCAAGAAGCTCCTGATACCGATCGCTCATATAAATTCCTCCTAATTCAACTAAGTATGGGAAGTGGAAAAGTGCATGCCTTACTGGCAGAACAGCGCAAAACATAGGGCACGGGGGCAGGGCTGTCAAGCTCCAGACGGCCAATCGGGGCAATAAACGCGGATAGTATTGCCGATTTCGGTCTATTTCATGGAAACTCTACCGTTGAACGTGCCGCCCACGCGCTGAACCGGAAGTGAGCAGCAGCGAGGGGGTAGAAAGCAGCACCGGAACGCCGGCAGCTGCGGCCTGCTGAAGGGTTGCTCGCGCCGGCACGGCTTTCCGTGATGGCAGGTCCGCAGCGGCAAGGGGCGCCCCCTGCTTCTCGTCCGCAAGTAGCGGTCGTCCGGCCTTCCGCACAAAGCCTACAGCGGTCACCGTGTCTTTCGCAAGCGCCTGGGCGAGCGCCGACACCGCATCCGCCAGCGCAACCTCGCGGGTTCCGCCGGAGGCCGGGTCGCGGGCCAGCGCCGAGACGACCGGGAGCGCGTCTTGGGCTACCAACTGGCGCACCCACGCCACAGACCCCACGCGGATGCCCGGCCCATCGTGGATGAGCAAGCCACGGGCATCGCCGGGGATGCTGACGGCCGGGAGCACGGCGTCCGTCAGCCGATCAACCAGTTGCTGGTTGGCCTCGCGCGTGGCCCGGTCGACCACCGCGGCCTCCTCCGCCGAGGCCACCTGCAGCACCCCGCCCGACCGCTGCCGGAATAGCCCCTGGCCCTCCAACGCGCGCTCTGCCGCTTCGCCACTGCCGTGGACCAGCAGCAGCGGGGGCAACTGCCGGCGGTTGCTACTTAGCGCGCGCCCCAGCTCGTCTATGAACAGAGGATCGGCCAAGTGATAGTCATCGATACAGAGAAGGTACATAGGCAGGCCCACGTGGATGGAATGATCTGTGGCGCGGAAGGCAAGACTTCGCGCAGCTAACATTCGCTAAAGAGTGGGCGCGGCTCTTGATCCGCGGCATCGCATCCCCGACCTTTAGCAATCTGAAGCCCGCCGCTGCCTCCCTGCCCCATCTCTCCGCCTTATGGCCGATTTTTGTCATCTCCACTGCCACACGCAATATTCTCTCCTCGACGGCGCTGCCCAGATCAAGCAGCTCGTGCAGCGTGCGCAGCAGCTTGACATGCCCGCGGTAGGCATCACCGACCACGGCAATCTCTTTGGGGTCCCCGAGTTCTACACGACAGCGCGCAGAGCAGGCATTCAGCCGGTTATCGGCTCGGAGTTTTACATCACCCCCAGCGGGATGGAAGATACGGATGATGCCACACGCTACCATCAAGTCTTGTTTGCCAAAGGGCGGACCGGGTACCAGAACCTGATCCAGCTTTCTTCGCTCTCCTACACCGACGGCTTCTACTACAAGCCGCGCATCGACAAGGAGGTGCTTCGCGCACACAGTGAAGGGCTGGTAGCCACGACGTGCTGCCTGCAGGGCGAGGTGCTGCAAACCATCCTGAAGCAAGGAGCAGCCGCCGGACGGGAGGTCTTCGAGCACTACCTCGACATTTTTGGCGACGACTACTACATCGAACTACAGGACCACGGGATCGAGGAGCAGCATCAGTGCAACGCGGTCCTCCTGCGCTGGGCGAAGGAATACGGCGTTAAGGTGCTCGCGACCAATGACGTCCACTATGTCAACCAGGAAGACGCCGAGGCGCAGGACGTGCTGCTGTGCCTGCAAACGGGAAAAGATTACAACGACCCCAACCGGATGCGCTTCGAGAACGATCAGTTCTTTCTGAAGAGCCCCGACGAGATGGCCGCCGCGCTCGATTCCGTACCGGCAGACATCCGGCAGGAGGCCATGGAAACCTCCCGCGAAATTGCGGAAAAGTGCAAATTTGAGCTGCCCATGGGCGACCTGCTCATGCCGCACTATCCTATCCCGCAGGATTTTGACAACAACATGGATGCCTACCTGCGGCATCTCGTATACGAGGGCGCGCGCCGCCGGTATGGGGAGATCGGGGAGGAGGTGCGCGAGCGGCTCGACCACGAACTCGGCATCATCAACGAGATGGGCTATGCGGGCTACTTCCTCATCGTGCAGGACTTCACCGATGCCGCCCGTGACCTCGGCGTGCGCGTGGGGCCCGGTCGGGGATCGGCCGCCGGCAGCGCCGTGTCCTACGCCCTGGGCATCACCAACATCGACCCGCTGGCCTATGACCTCCTCTTCGAACGCTTCCTCAACCCCGACCGCGTTTCGATGCCAGACATCGACATCGACTTCGACGACCGTGGGCGCAGCAAGGTCATCGACTACGTGGTGCAGAAATACGGCCGGGAGAACGTCTGCCAGATCGTGACCTTCGGGACGATGGGCCCGCGCTCCGTCATTCGCGATGTAGCGCGCGTGCTCAACATCCCCCTCAGCGAAGCCGACCGCATCGCAAAGCTGGTCCCGGACGGCCCCGGGGTGGACCTTGACTCCGCGATGAACGAGGTGCCCGAGCTCCGGCAGCTCAAGCAGCACGACGACAAGCAGGTCCGCCGCCTTATGCATTACGCTGAGGTGCTGGAGGGCTCTGCTCGCCATACCGGGGTTCACGCCGCTGGCGTTATCATCGCCCCCGGCGAAGTGAGCGAGTACGTGCCGGTGGCGGTAGCCAAGAGCAAGGGCGAGAAAACCATTACCACCCAGTACGATGGCGACTGGGTCGAGGAGTTTGGCCTGTTGAAGATGGACTTCCTGGGCCTGAAGACGCTTACCGTGCTGAACGACACGCTCGACCTGGTCCGCGAGAATCACGGCGTGGATATCGATTTAGATGATATCCCCCTGGATGATGAGGCGACGTACGCGCTGTTTCAGCGGGGCGAGACGGTCGCGGTGTTTCAGTTTGAGTCGGAGGGCATGCGCGAGTGGCTGCGCAAGCTGCAACCCACGTCCATCAACGACCTCATTGCCATGAACGCGCTGTACCGGCCCGGGCCCATGGACCTGATCCCGGACTACATCGACCGGAAACACGGGCGCGAGGACGTGGCCTACCCCCATCCCCTGCTGGAGGACATTCTGGAGCCGACCTACGGCATCCCGGTCTACCAGGAGCAGGTCATGAAGATGGCCCAGGTGATGGGCGGCTACTCCCTGGGGCAGGCCGACCTGCTGCGGCGCGCGATGGGCAAGAAAAAGCAGAAGGAGATGGACAAGCAGCGCGAGGTATTCGTGGCCGGCGCAGCCAAAAAGGGCGTCGATGAGCAGAAGGCGCATGAAGTCTTCGATATGATGGCCAAGTTTGCCGGGTACGGCTTCAACAAGAGCCACAGTGCGGCCTACTCGGTCGTGGCCTACCAAACCGGCTACCTGAAAGCCCACTACCCGGCCGAGTTTATGGCCGCCGCGATGACCAACGACATGGGCGACACCAAGAAGCTTACCGTGGTGCTGGATGAGGCGCAGCGGATGGGCCTCGAGGTGCTACCGGCCTCCGTCAACGGCAGCGAGGCGCGCTTCAACGTGGAGGACGGCCGGATTCGCATGGGCATGGGCGCGATCAAAGGCGTGGGCCTGAGCGCCATCGAAGAACTCGTTGCCACCCGCGCCACGGAAGGGCCGTTCGAGACCCTCTTCGACATCGTCACGACGGTCAACCTGCGCACCGTCAACAAAAAGGCGCTGGAGAGCCTGGCCCGGGTGGGCGCCATGGACGACCTCGACGGCCACCGCGCGCAGTTTGTGGAGGCCCTGGACGATGCCGTGCGCTACGGCCAGAAGGTCCAGGCCGACCGGGCCGCTGGGCAAAACTCGCTTTTTGGCGACGCCTCTGTGCCCGGCACAACGATGGAGCCCAACCTGCCCGTGGTAGAGCCGTGGTCCACCGGGCGCATCCTGAAGGAAGAGCGTGAACTCACGGGCATGTACGTGTCCGGCCATCCTCTGGACAAGTACCGGCCCGAGATCGAAGCTTTTGCCTCCGCTCCGCTGGGCGATGCCGAGGCGCTCTTCGACCCGAAGGCTATCCCCGACGATGACCAGCAGAATGGCCGCTACGGGCGCCAAAAGCCGTCCCACACGGTCTTTGGCATTGTCACGGAGGTGCAGCAGCGCACCACCCGCTCGGGCAAGCCCATCATGTTTGCCCAGCTTGAGGATTACACCGGGCAGGCCGAGCTGGTCTGCTTCTCCAGCATCCTGGACCGCGTGCAGCAGCACCTGACGGTGGACAACATCGTGCTGGTGCGCGGTGAGGTGGAGCAGCGAGGTGGCGGCACCAAGATCCTCGTCCGCGAGGTCATGCCCATGTGGCAGGTGCGCGAAAAGATGGTGCGCAACATCATCCTCACCATCGACCGCCGGCGCATTGGGTCCGAGCACATGGACCGCCTGCACCAGCTGTGCGACCGCAACCGGGGCAACACCCGGCTCTTTTTTGACGTGGTTGACCCACAGCTCCCGGCGGGTGTGCAGCGCGTTCGGGCCCGCAGCTGTGTTGTGGACGCTTCCCCGGAACTGCTCGATGGCATGGCCACGCTCTTTGGGCGCCATGCGGTCACCCTCGAAGATGAGGAGTGATGCCGATTCCGCGCGATGCTGCCGGCCCTCAGGTAAGCGGCTGCACGTGCCCCCTGGCCCAACCACTGGGCCCACAAAAAAACGCCCCGTCACCAAGATCGGCAACGGGGCGTTGTAAGGGGATGCGCCGCGACGCTCAGCCGCAGCACCTGACGTGTCACACGAGGTACACGTCCTTGGCGTTAAGTCCCTTCGGGCCTTCGGCAACTTCGTACTCTACGCGGTCGCCTTCGTCCAGGGCCTTAAAGCCATCTACATTGATTTCACTAAAGTGGACAAACAGATCCTTACCGCCGTGGTCCGGGGTGATGAATCCATAGCCTTTGTCGTTGCTGAACCACTTGACGGTTCCTTGTTCACGAGCTTCCATAATTCGCTGCTTTTCAAAATGATACTGTTACGCGGTAGCATCGCTTTTCTTCCTTCGTGGACACATACCGCGAGTCCCAAAGCGTCGCTCAGGGGTCGCATGCTGCCAACACGGTTGGAATTCTGACGTGATGCCAGAAGTATTACGTTGTGATAACTACCTTAATGAGTCACCCCTAACGACACTTATTTCGGTTTGTTACCGCATTTCGGTAGGTTCCGGTGGAATCATGAGATTTACACACACGATGTGCGGCTCACGTCGGACCGGCAACCGCCTTTCCGCTCGACAAGGCATGGGCAGGCCATACACAAAAGCGCCCCCTTCCATCTGGAAAGGGGCGCTGGCTCTACAACGGATGGTGCGTTACCTGTGTAGCGCACGCCGCCCTCAGGCAAGCACATTCACATCTTGCGCATTCAAGCCTTTTGGCCCCTCGCCCACCTCATACTCAACGCGGTCGCCTTCATCAAGGGCTTTGAAGCCATCGCTGTTGATCTCGCTAAAGTGGACAAACAGATCCTTACCGCCATGGTCTGGCGTAATGAACCCGTAGCCTTTTTCGTTGCTAAACCATTTCACGGTTCCCTGCTCACGGCCTTCCATAATTGCTGCGGTGTCAAGTGATACATGTAGTGCGGCAGCATCTGCACCTACTCGGTCCTGCGTGGACTACAGCACGAGCTCGGTCTATGAACAGGCCGAGCTGGTAAGTACATCAAGGGAGGGAAGGGTCCCTCCCTTCTCCATGTAGGGGGAATAGCGCGGTACTACCTTAATGGATTCTTAGTATACGCCGCAGGCTCGCCCATAGTCAAGTCCTGTCCCTGCCCTGGTGCTGACCGAGCCTCCATCACCGTGCATACGGCGTCCGTTGCGCGCTATCCTATCGCTGAACCCGCATCTTACGCCTTGACCTCCTCATCCAGGTTGTAGCGCTTGCGCTTCTCCCACAAGGTCTTCTTCGAGATGCCAAGCACCTCAGAGACCTCCGCGTAGGTGGCGTCCATCGTCTCCAGCGCATGTTTGATGTACGCGCACTCCAGGTCTTCCAATGTCCGCCCCTCCGGAAAGTGAAAAGCCCCGGCGCTCCCTGAGGCCAGCAGCGCCTCATCGGGGCCACCAAGTGAAAGGTCATCGGCCCTCACGTGCGGACCGGAGGAAAAGATAGCGGCCCGCTCCAAGACGTTGCGTAGTTCGCGCACATTGCCGGTCCATGGATGCGCCTGAAGCAATTCTTCTGCTGCCGAGGTGAATCCCTTGAGATCGCGCCCCAGTTCGTCGCTAAACGACGAGAGCACATGCCGGGCGATGGTCAGCACATCATCGCCCATGCGGCGCAGCGGCGGCAGGTGGAGGTTGACGACATTGATGCGATAGTACAGATCGCGCCGAAATTCCTTATCGGCCACCCGCTGCACGAGGTTGGCATTGGTCGCGCAGAGGATGCGGGTCGTCACACGGATATCGTCGACGCCACCCAGCCGCCGAAACGTCCGGCTCTCAAGAAAGGAGAGGAGCTTCGCCTGAAGGGCCATACTCATGGAGTCGACCTCATCAAGAAACACCGTCCCGCCATCGGCTACTTCCAATAACCCCGGTTTGCTGTCGCGCGCGTCTGTGAAGGCGCCTTTCTCATACCCAAAGAGTTCCGCTTCCAACAGGTTATCGGGCAAGGCGGCACAGTTGATATCCATAAACCGCCCTGCATTGTACGCGGAGGTATCGTGGAA
>JAAAOI010000052.1 GCA_009908945.1 Bacteroidota bacterium | reverse complement strand
TCCGCCACCAGCGCCGCCAGCGGGTCTGTGGGAAGGGCCAGAGTGCGCGCCAGGTCGTTGCCCGTGCCGAGCGGGACGACCGCCAGCGCGGGCGGCGCATCCACCGTCATCAGCCCGTTCACCACCTCGTGGATGGTGCCGTCGCCCCCCATCGCGATGACGCGGTCGTAGTCCGCCGCTGCGGCCTCGGCTGCGCGATCGGTCGCGTCGCCGGGTGCTTCGGTAGTCCACTGGTCAATCGTAAGCTCCTCCAGGGCGGCGTGAAGGGCCTGCTGCTGTGCGGAGCCCGCTGTGGGGTTCAGGATGGCACAGGCGTTCATAGCGGCGAGGGGGTAAGGGGGAAGGGCAGCCCGGGGGAACAGCGTCCTTACGGGCCTGATCGGTGAACTTTGATGTCCTCAACACAGGAGGTACACCCTTCGTTCGGGGCTCCCCCTTCCTACGTATCGGCGCTTCCTCGAGGGGTCCACAAGAAGCGGTTCGTGGGGCCTATCGCTCCGGCTCACCGCTCGGCCAGGAACGTGCGGTAGGCCGCTGCCGCCTCCGGCTGTTCCAGCTCACGATACACCGCAACCAGCGCCTCCAGAACGTCCCTCCGCAGCTCCGGGGCGGTATCGGCATGATGGGTTTCGAGCAGCGTGTGCGCTTCGATCAGCAGCGGCTCGGCCTCGGCGTAGGCGCCCTGCGCACGGAGCAGTTCGGCCCGGTCGATCAGGTAGCGCGGGCGATCGGGATGCCCTGGGCGAGCGGCATGGTCGAGTATAGCGAGCGCCTCCTTCAGCAACGCAGCGGCACGGGCATGGTGGCCGAGCGTGCGCTCCACGGCTGCACCGGCGGCAAACACCTCGGCCGCCGAGGCGTGGCCGCGGCCCAGCACGCTCCGGTAGACCGGAAGGGCCTCGTCGAAGAGTGCTTTTGCAGCAGCCGGCTGGCCTTTTTCGTGCAGCACCACCGCCAGATCGTATGTCGCCGCCGCACGGCGGATGGGGCGGTCCGCATGCTCCTCTTCATGGATAGCGCGAGCCTGGCGGTACAGGGCCTCGGCGCGATCGAGATGGCCATCCGCTCGCTCCACCGCTGCGAGGTCGCGCGCGACAGCGGCCACCGACGGGTGCGCCGCCCCGTACGTAGCCTCGAACGTGGCCAGGGCATCCTCCAGCAGCGGACGGGCCGCAGCGTACTGCTCCATCTCCCTGTGAACAGCGCCTACGGCCTGCAACATGTCGGCACGAATAGCCGGGTGATCGGCCAGGTCGCGCTGCACACGTGCTGTGCCCCGGTGCAACACGTCCCCGATGGTAGCTATCTCCTCGGGCGTGGTCGACGCATCGGTGTGGCTGAAGAGCTCAATCATGAAGTCCTGCACGTGCGCTTTCTTGGCCGCCTCCAGGGCGGCGCGGTCGCGCTCTGCTGCCAGCCGGGTGTTTTGCATGGCGAGCGCCACCACCGCGGCCGTCAGCAGCACCCCCACCAGAGCGGTGACGGCAACACCCCACTGGTGCCGGCGAACGAATTTCCGCCCCCGGTACGCCCAGCTATCAGGATGGGCGGCTACCGGGCGTCCCTCCAGGTACCGCCGCAGGTCGTCCGCCAGCTGCTGCACCGAGGCGTACCGCCGCTCCGGTTCCTTGCGCAGCGCCTGCAGCACGATGGTATCCAGGTCGCCCTGAAGCGCCCGACGGACCGCGTGGATCCCCTGCCCGTCTATCGTAACCGACGCTGCCGTTACGGCCGCACTGGGGCGCGTCGGTTGCTCCTCACAAACGATGCGTTCAATTTCACTCGGGGTCCGCCCTTTCACGCGGTACGGGCGCTGCCCCGTGAGCAATTCATACAACACAAGCCCCAACTGATACACGTCCGACGCCGTGGTAATGGAATCGCCCCGGACTTGCTCTGGGCTCGCGTACCGCGGCGTCATGGGCAGCCTGCCGGTACGGGTCTGCAGCGTGAGGCTGGCGTCGGCTATTTCTGGATCAAGCAGCTTTGCAATGCCAAAGTCGAGCAGCTTCACGCGGCCCGGCTTGCCTGGTTGCCCTTCCGCCACGAGAATGTTGGAGGGCTTCAGGTCACGATGCACGATGAGCTGGCGGTGGGCGTGCTGTACCGCCTCGCACACGTCCAGCACGAGCTGCACCCGCTCTTCAATAGACAGGCGGTGGGTTTCACAATACTGATCTATCGTTTCGCCCGGTACCATTTCGAGCGCGAAGTACAGCTGGCCGTGCGCCGTCACGCCGCCGTCGAGCAACCGGGCAATGTGCGGATGATGGAGCGAGGCGAGGATCTGCCGCTCTACCAGGAAGCGGGTACGCGCCTCCTCGGCGGGGAAGCCGGCGGCGATCAGCTTTAGCGCCACCTCCTGCTCGAACTGCCCGTCAGCGCGCCGTGCGCGAAAGACCCGCCCCATGCCTCCGCGGCCCAGCTCCTCGATGAGCGCGTAGGGGCCTACGCGCCGGCCCTCTACGTCGTCTGCCCCCGGGCGCCGTTGGCTGCCGCCGTTCATCGCCTCCATCATCCGATCGACCGGCCCGTCGGTGGCGTGGGATTGCAGCAACGAGGCAACTTCCGCATGGAGCCCTGGATCCCCTGCGCAGGCGGCCTCAAGAAAGGCCGCTCGCTCTGACGGCGGACGCTCCAGCGCCGCCTCGAACAGGGTCCAGACGCGCTCCCATCGGTCAGGCTTCATCACCCTATGCGCCCCCCGCGCCATTGCCATTTGTGAGTGCGCGGTTGAGCCAGGCGCGGGCCAGCCGCCAGTCCCGCCCTACGGTAGCCGGAGAGATGTCGAGGGCGTCGGCCGTCTCCTCAATTGTGAGGCCGCCAAAGAAGCGGCATTCCACCACGCGGGCCGCGCGTTCCTCCATAGCCTCCAGCTGCTCCAGGGCCTGATGAAGCGCCAGCGCCTCCCCCAAGTCAATCACGAAAGGCGCATCGCCTTCTTCGAGAGGCACCGTGGGGTGGCCTCCTCCCCGCTTCTGCGCTTTGCGCTTTACGGCGTAGTCCACCAGCACATGGCGCATCACCCGCGAGGCCATCGCAAAGAAGTGCTGGCGGTCTTCCCACGAAGCCTGGTCTACATTCACCAGCTCCAGGTACGCCTCATGCACAAGTGCTGTGGTTTGCAACGTATGATCGTTGCGTTCGCCCCGCAAGCGGTGGTGGGCTATCCGGCGCAATTCGTTATACACCCGCGGAAAAAGCGCATCCAACGCCTCTGGATCACCCGCCGCGTGCGCCTGCAGGAGCTTGGTGATATCGCCGTGTCCCATAGCCCATTGGTCCCATAGCCCACCGGTTCGTCGATCTGACCTACATATCTCGTGGCTGTTGTGCGTACTGAGCGCCTGATCGTTGTGCTTTTGTGAATGATTAGAGAAGACCAGCGTTCCATGAGTGCGTTTGCGCGGGGTTTCGGCTTTACCCAATGGCGCCATGACAGAGACTTTACGCCGGTCCCTACCCATGCGCACCCGTCCGTTGAGCGCATGGTGCTGGGGTCGGGCGCGAGGGAAGTGGAAGTCACGGATGAGGGGCCCGCCCCGGTCCTTCTTGAGCCCGGGACCTGCGCCTACCGACCCCGCACGATGCCCTCTGCTTAGTCGGCGAAGACGGTGCACTATTCATTGCATTTGAAGAGCCGAATCGACGCTATGCCCATCCAGCCGTGAGCGCTGAAAGCACCCCAATCATCGCATCTACTACACAACAACACCGCTAAAGAGGAAAACGACCCATGACCGATCAATGGAAACTCGATGGCACCTACATGGAAGCCTGCACCTGCGAAACGCCCTGTCCGTGCACGATGCTGAATGACCCAACGGAGGGGACCTGCACGGCTGTGGTCGCCTGGCATATTGATGAGGGGCACTTTAACGGCGTTTCGCTCGACGACCTCGACGTCGTCCTGGCCCTTCACACGCCGGGCAATATGGCCGATGGCAACTGGCAAGCCGCCGTCTATCTCGACGACCAGGCCAGCGCCGAGCAGCAGGGAGCCCTCCGCACGATCTTCGGCGGTAAAGCCGGCGGGCACCCGGCGCATCTGGCCGACCTCATCAGTGATATGCGCGGTGTGGAAGCAGTCCCCCTGACGTTCGACACCGACGGCACGAAGGGGCGCCTCCGCATTGGCGAGGTTGGGCAGATTGGTTGTGCCGATGCGGAGGCGGTGGAAGGACAGAATGGAGAAGCCCCTACGCTCACCAATCACCCGCTGGCTGTGGCTCCGGGCTACCCTGCGGTGATTGCCAACGCGAGCCGTGCGCACTTCGATGCGCATGGCATCGCGTTCGATGTCGCTGATCGAAGTGCCATTCTTTCGCCCTTTTCCTATGCCGGAGCTTGAGGGCAAGAGCGCAAGATCGCAATCAGGGTCAAAAAAGCAACGCAGTGCAATGGCAGAGCGCTCTTCCTTTGAAGCAGTTCTCCAGCGCGATCGGCTTCTCATTGGGGCCGGACTGGCGGTCCTGACGCTTCTTGCCTGGGGCTACATGGCGGCGCTGGCGAGCCGCATGAGCGATGCGCCAGCCGCGACGCTGACCCAGGCCTGGGGCGTGTCAGACTTTTTCTTCGCCTTCGGGATGTGGTCGGTCATGATGATGGGCATGATGCTGCCCTCCGCCTCGCCGATGGTGCTGACGTTTGCAGGCATCAGTCGGCAGCGTAATGCCGAACGCCCTCTTCTGCACACCGCGCTCTTCGTGGGCGGGTATCTGCTCGTGTGGGTCGGCTACAGTGCGGGGGCCGCCCTTTTGCAGGGCGCGTTTCGCACAGCCGCCCTGCTGACCCCGATGGGGGCCAGCACGAGTCCGCTGCTGGCCGGGGGGCTGCTCGTGGGAGCCGGCCTCTACCAGTGGACGCCGCTCAAAGCCGCCTGCCTTACCGGATGCCGCACGCCCATGGGCTTTCTGATGGCCGAGTGGCGCCCGGGCCGACGCGGAGCGCTGGCCATGGGTCTGCGTCACGGGTGGACCTGCGCGCTCTGCTGTTGGGCCACGATGGCGCTCATGTTTGTGCTGGGCGCGATGCACCTGCTCTGGATGGCCGCACTCACCGCCCTCTGCCTGATCGAGAAGGTGGCGCCGGCCGGCGACTGGATCGGGCGCGTTGCAGGCGCCCTGTTCATCGGGTGGGGCCTGTGGCTGATGGCCGGTGGAATGCTCTAATGTGGCCGGTCCTGACTGATGACTCAATTCGCACGCTACCATCATAGACACCGCGAACCTATGAGCAAAACGATTAGCTTTCTCTACGGCATCATCAACTACGTCATCTTCCTCGGCGTTTTCCTCTACGCCATCGCCTTTGTCGGCGATTTCCTTGTGCCGAAGACAATCGACAGCGGCGGGCCGACGGGCGCGTTCTGGCCGGCCCTGCTGATCAACGCCGGACTGCTCGGCCTCTTCGCCTTTCAGCACAGCGGCATGGCCCGTCCAGGATTCAAAGCATGGTGGACGGGCATCGTCCCTGAACCCATCGAGCGCAGTACATACGTATTGTTCGCGAATGCGACACTCATCCTGCTCTTCTGGCAGTGGCGTCCGCTCACCGACGTGGTATGGAGCGTCGAAGCCGCGTGGGGCCAGTACGCGCTCTGGGGGATGTTTGGGCTTGGCTGGACGCTCGTACTCATCTCCACCTTCATGATCAGCCACTGGCATCTGTTCGGCCTCAAGCAAGTGCGCAAACATATGCAAGGCGAGGAACTGCCGGGGCCTGAGTTTCAAATCACAGGGTTCTACCAGTACGTGCGCCACCCGCTCAACCTCGGGTTTATCATCGCCTTCTGGGCCACGCCGGAGATGACGGTGGGCCACCTGGTCTTTGCTCTCGCGACGACCGGATACATCTTCGTCGCCATGGTGCTGGAGGAACGCGACCTGATCGCACAGTTCGGCAAGCGGTACCGCCGCTACCGCGAGCGCGTGCCGATGATCGTTCCCGGGCTGAAACGCGGCACGGTGCCGGAAGAAGTACCGGAGACATAGACCGTAGGCGTGTGTGATCGCCGGTCTGGGCCTCTGATAGTGCCCCGCAAGCGGGTATTACGCAACCGCGTCTCTTTGCTCTAACCCGCGACTGATTTCCGAACGACAGGCCCGTCCCTCTACGCAACGTTGGCGCTGCGCCGTCAGGCAGAACATCAAAAACTTGCGTTGCCCATTTTTTCTAACCAACACCTATGATTCCCATGTCAGAAAACACAGAGCGCCCCCCCGAGCCTATGACCGACGCCGTCCGCTCCCGTCAGGAGCCGCTGCGCGCAAGGTACCGGGACACGCCTGAAGCAGCCCGCATCACAGACCGGGCGGTTACGACCGGAGCCGATCTGTCGGACCCGTGGCACGGTGCCGTGAAACCCGGAAGCGAAGATCATGGCGCAACGTGGCCTCAGGGCGTACACCGTGCCGTTGGCGGCTTTCACGACGCACCGAATCCGGGAGATATCCTCTGTGCCGCGCTCGCGACCTGCCTCGACTCGACCATCCGCCTGATCGCGGACCGGCTCGGTGTGACCCTGGAGAAGCTCGAAGTGGCGGTCACCGCTGACGTAGACGTACGCGGCACCCTGGTCGTGCGACGAGACGTACCCGTCGGCTTTCAGTCCATGCGGTGTCACGTGGATATCCAGCCTGCCGAAGGCACCGATCCGAAGCGCGTCAAGAAACTCCTCAGGGGCGCCGAGTACAGCTGCGTCAACTTGCATACCCTGCGCGACGGTGTCCCCGTAGAGGCGAACTTTGACGTGCAGTCGCCCGGCATGTAGTTCCCACCATCCGCGCGGAGATCGTCCATCACCGTTATCCCAACGACCCGCAGTACACCACCGATGAATACTGTCACGAGACCTTCTTCGAATTCCCTGCCTCCTGCGAGCCGGGCCCCAATCCAGACGCCCTGGCCCGGCCAGTGCTTCGGATGTTCTCGACACAACCCGCACGGCCTGCAGCTCCCGTTTGTCCCCACGGAGAAGGGCTGTCGGACACAGTGTGAGGTGCCGGACCGGTTCTGCGGGTTCGACGGCATCGCTCATGGGGGCATGACGAGCCTGCTCCTGGACGAGGTGGCGGCCTGGACGCTCTGCACGCAGCTGGGCCAGCTCGGTCTGACGGCCAACCTCTCAGCCGATTACCACGATCCCGTGCCGACCGGAGCGGAACTGGTCGTGGAGGGCACCCTCGTCAGGCACGACGCCAAGAAGGCGCTCGTTCGCTCTACCATGCGTTCGGCGGACGACGAGCTGCTGGCCGATGCCGAGAGCACCTGGGTATTGATGACGTTGACGCGGTTTTCGGAGTTGATGGATGTCCCTGAATCAGCATTACAAGAGTTCTTCAGCGCGCTCAATGCGGAGTTGCGGCGCCACCCATGCCCCAAATGAGAAGGTAACGGCCATGCATCTGAGCAGGAGCGAATACGGATGTTGGCTCTACCCAATGATCTGGAATGCATGCGCTGGTATCACGCCCGTCGGCAGCGTAGCCGCACGCTCTGATACCAAGGGATGTGCATGACAGATACGGCCTTTGCGCCAGCGTTTCTTGCATATCGAGAAGATCGCGCCGGCAGGCGAGGGGGTGGGCTGCGCCACGTGGAGCGTATCTGCTGATGCCAATGACCTGCAGAGCAGATACATCGAAGGCCTGGGGCCGACGGCCAGGTGGCCGTGACCTACCGCAACCGTCCGCTCGTGCGCCTGCTCAACGCTGACCGCGCTGTCGCTCAGGAATGGACGCTGGAGAGCCCGATCATCGACCTGATCCTGACGCCGCCCCGCCAACGGGGCGAAGCCGGGATTGAGCCGCTCAGACCGTCCGGAGGCCCCCTGTTCGTTCCGCTAATGTTTGGAGACCCCACGCTCCTCCCGGACGGCCGCCTCTTGATTGCGCTGCAATCGGCCGCGTTTCATACGCTGAACCTCTCAACTGGCGCTCAGCGGACGTACGCGTACATGGACCTCCTCACGGCCGCCCAAGAACAGCGCGAGATTGCAGAGGAGGACTGGCGTGCCCTGTGGCACGTGGGCGTTTCGGCAGAGGGCACGCTGGTGGCGGCCGACCCGCAGTTGGATGAGCTCGTGGTGGTTGAGCTGGTGGACCGGGACGCTGAGGCGTCCTGTGAAACCAGCGGATCGGCGCAACCAGGTAGTAGCTTCGGGGGGTGATTTGTGGATCCGCAACGTTTGATAAGGCCGTTTAAGGCACGCTGGTGGTTTGTGCTGGGTATCGCCGTTTGCAGCGCGTATGGCGGGGGTGGGTGGCGGACCTCTACCGAAAAGAATTAGGCCAGTGCGCTTTGAACCTAATAAACCTCAGAATCGGCGCTGGAATGTGCTGAGAGGTGTTATCACTGCGCTCGACAATGAATGGCCTTGATGTCTTCTTACTTCGACCTCATGCTCCGCGTGGAATCGCTACTAGAACGCCTTACGTGTGAGGACTCAAGCCACTACCGCACAATGCTTCGGCCTACCCACTTCCTCGCCTTCCACCAAACAGCTGGCTCACACAACTCAGTGGCCTCAACATGGCCACGCCGTTCGTTCGCGCACTGGGCACTCCTCAATCTTGGACGGAGGACCGTCCACCACCACGTACTGAACAGAGAAACCGCGGCAATTACCACACTCCTGAGCACGGGGTATTTTCTGTTACAGGAACGATACATTATTTTTTACCAACGCTCTTTATCTATTAGTGTCTTGATTCTGTAAACACAATACTACAAGGAGGTTAGCATGTTTGCGAAACGCTTTACGCTGGCTTTATTTGTGTTGCTGTTTCTGGCCGCGACTACTTTTTCACCTGTATCAACCGAGAATAGTACGCTTCATTTGCCATTACAGACCTGTTCTCAGCCCAGCAATGTAGTTGCAGCCTCTGACGTGCAGCCTCTGGATTTGTGGTACTGCATGCCTGCAGATGAGATCTGCAGAGGTTGGTTCGATAGTAATGATAGGCTAATAGTTGAGATCGGTTGGCCGAGCTGGAAATACGTGTGATTTCCATTGAGGGTGGCATGCAAACTGTTACTTACCAAAAAAATCAACAACACTAATGAAATCTTTCGTATCAACAATCCTCGCCATCTCGTTCATCATCATAACTGGGCTACACTTTGCAGATATCTTGAGCATGGATGCTGATGATACTGACTTAAGTAGCACTTGCACCTTTGGAATAAACGCCGCCCATGCCACGGAATCGGCGCTACAGTCCTGTCCGCCGGAATTAGATTTTTGTATGTTTTACCTTTTTCCGGATGGAAAGCGATTCGCTCAGGTTGGACGACCTATTACAGTGATTGCAAATCCGCTGGAATAAGCCCGGCTCATGCGACGGAAGTGACACTGCATAGTCGCTCACCAGTGTGGAGTTTCCGTACATAAAAAATGAGTTTCTAAGGGGCAAGGAAGGCTTTCAGATTAGCCACCCATCTATTGTGGTTGCGGAACTGTAAAATCATGAGTACATCCTCGATCGACTCCATCTCTGCAGTCATAATGCTTTGTCTGCTATGCACAGCAGTCAGTGGCTGTTCGAATCAAGACTCCCACGCTTTAAGTGATGTGGGGGATGACTTCGAAGTGTTAAGCAACATCGATTTTGTTGAGAATAACAGGTACCGAGCATTTGATGCTTCAGATCGCTACCTGGTCTGGGCGGAGCTTTTTTTCAACTCAATCTTTATATATGATCTTGATAGCAGAGATCTTATCCATGAAATCAGTCTCACAACTGGTCAAGGACCTGGAGAGGTGGAGTCGATCATGGATGTTAGAATCTTGGGAGATTCTACTGTGGTGATCAACGATGTCATGCAGAGCCGAATAATATCTATCAACATCAACGATCTGTCGATTAATACCATTTCATTTCCGGCCGCTGTAGCGCAGCGCTTGATTCCTGTGCATGATGGCTATGTGTTTTCTGCGATGTCCGCACCTGACGGCGTCGTTGCGTATTGGGACGGGCAGGCTGAGGAGGCGAATATGCTGGCTACAGAGAGTGAGGACATCATTCCCGAGTTCGCTAATTATATGCTCCGGCAGGGAAGGCTAACCCGCATAGGCGATAAAGCTGTATTCAGCACTAAGTATTTGGCCCGTCACTTCATCTACGATCTTTCATCTATGACTTTTGTCAAACACATCGAATATGAAGTTTCGGAAATGGACGGTGCGGACGTAGTAGTTGACGCAGAGGGACGGCAGATGCACGTGCCACCCTCACAAGGCAACATGCTCTTTCACGGGTCCACGGCATACCCAGGAAGCATCGACCAAATTGTCATGCTACTCGAAGGTGAGGGTGAGTACGGTTCGTATGCACGTGACGTGTTGTATGTCTACGATATCGAGACGGAGCAGTTTGTAGATGAGATCAGACTACCATCTAGCGCCCACGCTGTGGTCTCCAATTCCTCGTCCGTGTTCATTTACAGCGAGAACGACTACACCATCTACGAATACCGGCCGTCAGTTGAAAGTTGACCTGATCCGCCAATACTTCCTGTGTGGCAATTATACGATTGTCAAGCACGAGATATTAGAGTCAGGGTCACAGATAAATTATTCTACTGGCAAAGTTTTGGCTTTGCGCGTTAACAGCCGCGATGAGCACCACGGCGGGCAGTACTGTCGCTGCGGGAGCGACTTGGGCTCAATCCGCATCGCTGGCGAACGCTGTCGAGCGCAGGGATCCTATGTACGTGCTGCGCGGGCGTGACGCCAAGGCGCCCACAGAGCTCCCGCTCCAACGTTATCAGGCCATGAAACATGTTCATGTGCTGGAGGAACTCTCCGACGCTATCCCGCTGCGGTTGGCCTAAAGCGATTATAAGCGCGTGGCCGAACAGTTTATCGATGGGTTTCCTTCGGTGAGTCGCCGCTTCACTGAGCGGTCGCTGGAAGCCTTTGTACTGCTGTTCGTAGAGCTTTATGTCAAGGCCCGTGCTGAGGACTTTCGTAAGCTGGTCACGATGTACACGCCGCCTGGCAAGGGAGTTGTCAAACGCCATTTTTTCGAGTCACAACTTAACGTATGTGTACTTATATCCCCAGATACTGCACCGAGGAGTCATCCGGCCGAGCGTGGGTGTAGCGGCTGGTGGTGGCGAGGCTCTGGTGGCCGAGGGTTTGCTGAACAAGGTGGGCCGGGGCGCCGCGGTCGAGGGCATGTGAGGCGTGCGCGTGCCGGAACCAGTGGGGGGAGACGTCTTCTTTGATGCCGGCGTTGCGCGTGGCTTTGCGGACGATCCGCCAGAGCTGGCTGCGGCTGAGTGGGCCGTTGGTCTTTTGCGAACGAAACACCGCGTCATCAGGCGCCCCGAAGCCCGCACCCATTTCCTCGTGGCTTAGCGCAACGAGCACATCCCATGTAGAGGGGGTGAGCAGCACCGAGCGCGTCTTTTCGCCCTTGCCCTGAAAGGTCACCTGGCCCGTGATCTTGCCCTCAGTAGCGCGGCGCTCCTGCAAGGCCCGCCAGTAGAGACCCGCGACCTCGGAGACACGGCCGCCGCTCACGTAGAAGAGGCGGAGGAGCGCGTGGTTGCGTAGATCGGACTCCAGCGCGATGATGCGCTGGAGCTTCTCCTCGGGCAGGATGCGCTCGGCCAGGCGGTTTGGCACTTTGGGCCCGGAGATCGCAGCGCCCACGTTATATATAAGGTAGCCGATCCGGTGGCCGAAGGAAAACAGGCTCTTGACGGTGCCGAGCTTGCGGCTGCGGGTGGCCGGGGCCAGGCCTTTCTCCTCGAGGTGATCGGCCCAGTCTTGCAGATCGCCAAGACGCACGTGGCGTAGCGGGAGGTCGACGAAGTCGATGAATTGGAAGAGGTCGCGCTCGTAGGCCTCTTGCGTATTGGGGGATTTGCCGTGGAGCCAGAGCTCGATGAGGTGTTCGTCGTCGTCGGCCTGGGATGGGACGCCCTGCGACACGGTCGGTTGTGCCTGCTGAGCTGGAGCCGGCAGCTGGTTTCCGGCTTCCGGCTCGTTCGTGTCTTCAGCGTTGTCTCCTGCGCGGCTGGAGGGGTCGGAAGGCATGGGGGCCCGTGGCTGTGGGAGCGTGTCCGGGGGGCGTGTCACGGCTGACATTTAAGGTATAAATGGGGTGTCAGGAATGCAACATAATCATATTTATGGCGCGTCTAAATCTCGCCGGTGCAAAGCAATTTAACTGCCCAAGCAGTACAGCCTAAGGACGCACCTGGAACGCTCCCATTGCAATTACCACTATTAAGTCACAGAATCTGTAATCCTAACGTCAATTAGTTGTCTATCTGATGCAAAAAATAAGTTATGTAATTCATGTTGCAATGATAATATTCTGCTCACAGTTCGCTAACAATTTTCCGTAGGGCAATCGCTAATGTAGATGGCGGTCACTGGCTCGCCTTTCCCCGCAAAGGCTTTTTACTCCCCAACTGCTACCCTGCCCATGCCCCTGCGCTACCCTCCCCTTATCGCGGCCCTCATCCTTCTCTACATCGGGTTGTGCCCGCCACCGGCCGACGCGCAGGCGCAAGGCGTTGTAACGGGCCGCGTCATTGAAGCCGAGAGCGGCGCACCGCTACCCGGAGCCAACGTCCTTGTTGAAGGCACCACTATCGGGACGTCCACCGATCAGGACGGACGCTATGAGCTTACCCGCGTACCGGCCGGCTCGCAAACGATCGTCGCCTCGTTTGTCAGCTTCGAGCCCGAAACCGCCACACTCAATGTGCGCGCTGGAGTACCCGTCACGCAGAATTTCGAACTGCAGAGCCGCGTCTTGGAAGGCGGAGAGATCATTGTGACCGGCATTCGCCGAAGTCAGTCGCGCGCGATCGGCCAGAAACGACGTGCCTTAAACGTGGTCGACGTCCTCTCAGCCAATGACATTGGCAACATTCCGGACAGAAATGTTGCTGAAGCCGTGCAGCGCCTGCCCGGCATCGTGCTTCGCAACGACCGCACGGAGGGCCGCTTTGTCTCAATTCGCGGGAGCGCTGCCAACCTCAACAACGTGACGCTCAACGGTAATTCGATGGCCTCCACGGCAGGGTCGCGCGCTACGGCGCTCGACCTGCTACCGGCCGAAATGGTTTCGAACATCCAGGTCACAAAGGCGCTCACGCCGGACATGGACGGCAACGCCATTGGCGGATCAATCGACATTTCCACGCTCACGGCGTTCGACCGCGACAGGAGCTTCGTCGTCGGCTCGGTGAGCGCGCTCAGGCATGACCAGCAGTTCAGCGGGCTGCGGGACGAGACATTCCCGTTCCGTGCCAACGTGACGGCCGGCACACAGCTCGGAGCAGACGACCAGTTTGGTGTTCTCGTATCTGCAAGCGGCTCGCGTCGTGACTTCAAAAGCTCGGGTCAAACGGCGGGAGGTTGGGACTTCGCTCAGGAAACCGGCCTACCGACCACCAACATCCCGTTATCGCAAGAGCAGAGAGTCGAGTCTAACCAGCGAAGTCGCCTCGCCCTGAACGGCAGCTTCGACTGGCGTCTCTCCCAGCAGACATCTGTTTACGTGCGTCCTTACTACACGTACACGGACGAGGATAAACTCGACACTGAAAATGAGTATAACATTGGCGCGCTCGACCCAGAAAACGTGGAGCTGACGAGAACTGGCGCAAGGTTTCCTCTGGGGTTCGCAGAGTCCGATCTCGAACAGAGAGATGAAGAAGAATCACTCTGGGGCACCAGCGCTGGGGTTGAACATGATTTTGGAACCTCGGCGTCTTGGTCGGCCAATGCCACCTATTCCCGTGGGGTGCTCGACCGTACAGTGTCGACTTCCGAGTTTGTGACAGGGTTGAGTGAACGGGCTTCCGGCGTGGCGGACATGTCAAGTTTCTTGTTCGACTTCTATCCGGAGGATCCCCGATGGGTTGGCGACGGAAGCAATTATGTAAATAACAGGATGGAGGTCGCATACCAGGAAAATACGGAAAATACCTACTCGGTTAAGACGGATGTCCAGATTCCCTTCGCTGCCAGAGGAGTCTCTGGAAATATTCAAGCAGGCGGCAAGTTCGAGCGTCGC
>JAAAOI010000014.1 GCA_009908945.1 Bacteroidota bacterium | reverse complement strand
ACTTCGTGTGGATGTAGCGCAGAAAAGGGGCTGGATCCAACTCCGTGCCGGTAGCGCCTCGAAGTAGCGCCTGCGCCGTGCGACGGCGGCCCCACCGGTGGATGTGCGTACGTAGCCATTTCAGCAGGGGCTCAAAGTTGCCGCTGGCGATGTGGGCAGTGATTTCAGGGAGATCCCGTTCGATCTGTTGAAAGAGCTGCGCCGCCATCAGCGTGCCAAGAGCGTAGGTCGGGAAGTAGCCGATGGCGCCAAGGGCCCAGTGGATGTCTTGCAGGACGCCCTGCCGGTCGGTAGGGGGGCAGCACCCGAGGTAGTCCTCCATGCCCGCATTCCAGGCGTCGGGCAGGTCAGCCACGGCCAGCCTTTCGTTGAGCAGGGCACGTTCCAGCTCAAAGCGCAGCATCACGTGCAAGGGGTAGGTGACCTCATCGGCTTCTACCCGAATAAACGACGGCTCGACTTTGTTGATGGCGCGGTAAAAGGCGGCGCGGTCGACGGCCCCGAGGGCATCTGGGAAGTGCTGTTGCAGGGCCGGATAGTAGTGCGCCCAAAACGCATGGCTCCGGCCGACGTGGTTCTCCCAGAGGCGGGATTGGGATTCGTGCATGCCCAGCGACGTGCCTTCGGCCAGCGGCGTGCGGTCCAGCGCCGCATCAATGCCCTGCTCGTACATTCCGTGCCCGGCTTCGTGGACCGTCCCGAAGAAGGACGTAGGGAAGAAGTCCGCAGCCACACGCGTGGTGAGGCGTACGTCTCCGATGGAGAACGCCGTAGAGAAAGGATGTGTGGACAAGTCAAGCCGCCCTCGGGCGAAGTCGTAGCCGAGGTCGCTCACCACCATGCGACCAAACGCCAGCTGCGTATCCTCATCGAGCGGCTGGTGCAGAAAGGCGTCATCTGGGATCGGCTCGTCAGCGATAGCTTCCACCGTGGGGACCAGGGCTGCGCGGAGCGACGTGAATACGTCAGCTACCGTAGCCGTCTGCATGCCAGGCTCGTAGGTGTCGAGCAAGGCGTCGTACGGCTCGTCGGTGTAGCCCAGGGCCTCGGCTTTCTGACGATTGAGATCCAGCAGGCGCTGCAGGTGTGGGGCAAAGGTCGCGAACGTGTCGGTTTCGCGCGCCTCACGCCAGGCCTCTTTGGCTTCGGCGCTGGCCCGGGCCATTTGCTGCACCAGTGCGGTGGGCACGCGCCGGGCCTTCTCCACATCGCGCTGCGTGACAGCCACCAGGTCTGCCATCAGCGGGTCGTCGGCGGACGTGGCCTTTTCCAAAAGCCCCAGCAATGCGTCATCGGTGAGGAGGTCATGGGCCATGGCACGGAGGGTGCTTAGTTGCTGTGCGCGGGCCGCATGGCCGCCGGCCGGCATGTACGTTTCCTGGTCCCATTCGAGCGTGGCCGCCGCCGCGTTGAGGTCGGCAATGCGGCCGAGATAGGTGCGGAGGGCGGCGTTGGGTGTTTCCATAGTAGACAGGCCAATCATGAACGAAGCAACAAACGGGGCTGTCGCGCCAGTAGCGTTCTCCCGGCTCTTCGCCTACTCTGCCGGCAGCGGACGCCCCACAATGCGGTCGGGATAATCGGTAATAAGACCGTCCACGCCCAGCGCAATCAGCCGTTCCATAGCCCCCGGATCGTTCACCGTCCATGGAATGACTTGCATGCCGGCCGCCTGTGCCCTCATGAGCAGATCCTCATCCACCATCTCGTAATTCGGACTGAGGATGTCCGGCGTGAAGCCGAGCGCGGATATCGCCGGGTTGATGTCGTTGGCAGTGCTCACCAGCAGAGCGATGGCTCCCGCATCCGTAAGCGCTCGAAAGGCTACAAGCGTGGCGGGATCAAACGATTGGATGATGGTGCGGTCGAGCACGCCGAGGTCTTGCAGTTCATTGCGTAGCAGTTCCGCAAATACATCGGGCGGAGGTTGATACGTGCCGTACCAGGTGGGCCGGCTCTTCGTCTCGATGTTGTAGCGGACCGGGGCCACCCCCTGCGCCGCCACGTGGTCTTCCATCGCCTTAATGGCAGCGCGGAGGGTCGGCTTCACGGCCTCCAGCGTCTGCTGCTCCGGAAAGCGCGGATGGCCGCGCCGGCCCACGTCAAAGGCCTGCACCTTGTCCACCGTCATCTCAAAAATATTGTAATCGGCGGCCTCTGCTTCCGCAACCGGGTCGCCGTCCGGCGTGGTGCTGATATGGTGATGAAACCACGGCTCATGCGAGACGATGAGCTGACGGTCGGCTGAGACCACGACGTCCATCTCGACGGTATGGACGCCGAGGTCGATCGCCTGCAGGAACGCAGGGATCGTGTTTTCTGGCATCAGCCCACGTGCGCCCCGGTGCCCTTGCACCTCGAAGCCCTCGGGGGTAGACACCCGGTCTTCCGGAACGGGTGGGGCGCTATTGCCATGACAGGCACTCAGGAACAGGGCGGCAAAAACGAGAGCCGTAGACGCATACACATACATACACCGAGCGGAAAGAGGTAGCAAAGACGCGTAGCCCAACATGCGACGTAGCGGACTTTTGCGCAAGTCGCCTCATCGGCGCGGGTATGGCTAAACTGCTACCGATGGGCCCCTCCTGTGTTGGGCAGAGGCAACGCGATGCATGAAAAACCGGTGAGGGCAGGGCCGGTCCTCCACCCCGCGAAACCCGGCAGTGGACAGGACGTTGGGCGTTTTCTACAGATCATAGCCCATGCCGACGTAGCTCAGCGGTAGAGCAGCTCTCTCGTAAAGAGCAGGTCAGCGGTTCAAATCCGCTCGTCGGCTCCAGGTCCCCAACCCCCACGGCACTCCTGTGCGGTGGGGTTTTTTGTTGCCATGGATGGGAAGGCGAGGCACGTGGCCGCTGCTTCTCATGGCAGGTTATGAGATTCGATGAGGCGGGCGCATCAACCCAAGCGCTCAGCGAGCCAGCGGGCGGTCTCACGGAAAGGGCGGAAGGTGCATTCCAGTTCTGTACGGGCCTTGCGGTTGCTGTAGCGCACCATGGTGGTGGCGCTGCGGGCCTGTTCGCGGGAGAGGAGAGGACGCGTGCCGGTAAGGGTAGCAACGCCCTCGGCTACAGCGGCGGCCCCGTGGACGAGCAGCGCAGGGGCGTGGCGTTGGGGGGGAGCTACCCCAAGGGCCACCGCCAGCGTCTCGAAGATCTCCTGGAACGACAGGTTCTCGCTGCCCAGAAAGTAGCGTGTCCCTGTAGGGCCCAGGTGCATGGCCCGAATCAGGCCATGGGCTACGTCCCGGACATCCACCACGTTGGTCCCTCCAGGAGGCACCGCAGGCACACGCTCCTCGCGCACCGCTTCCACCATACGCTGGGTATTCTCCCCGGAGCGTCCGGGGCCAAAGATGAGTGCCGGGTTCACGATCACCGCGTCAAGGCCCTCGGCAATGCCCCGGTGTACTTCGAGTTCGCTGTCCCGCTTAGAAACGGCATACACGGACCGCTCGGCGGTGTGCGTCCAGGGATGGGACTCGTCTACAAGGCCGTCGCCATGCACGGGGCGCCCCAGCGCGGCCATGCTCGAGACATGTGCCAGCCGGTCGAGGCCTTCAGCCAGCGCCGCATTGACGACGTGAGCAGTGCCTCGCACGTTCACGGCCCGAAGCGCCTGCCGGTCGGCCCGCCCCCCAAATCGGATGAGGGCGGCCACATGGTATACGCGTCGTATGCCGCGCATGGCCTCGCGGACGGAGAGCGCATCGGTGATGTCGCCTTCGACGTGTTCGACGGCGCCGGCCACGTCGTCCAAGAGGTGAAGTGGAGACGTGGGGCGGCGGAGGATGCGCACGTCAGCGCCACGGGTGACCAGCGCGCGGGTCAACGTGGCGCCCAGTAGGCCGGTAGCGCCCGTTACGAGGGTGTCAGGCATAGCAGGAAAAGGGGATGGAAAATGCCGCGCCGTCCATCATATCGTAGCCACTCGCTACGGATCCCTCGCGCCGTGCCCCCGAGGGGGCAATGATGCCCCGAGTTATGCCTCGAACTCGATCAGCAACTCGTTTTTCCCTACAGCATCGCCTGCGGCAACGTGTACGGCCTTCACCTGCCCCTCAGCCGGGGCTTTCAGTTCATTTTCCATCTTCATTGCCTCCAGTACCAGCAAGCCCTCATCAACCGTCACCGTGTCGCCCACGGCTACCCTCACCTCTAATACCAGTCCCGGCATGGGGGCGTGGATGGTAATTTCACCGGCGCCCAGCGCGTCGTCCAGCCCAAAACGCTCCAGCAGCAGGTCCCGCTCGTCCTTGACGCGCACCGTCCAGGTGTGGCCCGCGGCCGTCACGTCGTACGTCTTCGGCGGCCCAGCGGGGGTAACGACTACTGGTACACTCTGCCCGTCGAGGATCAGAGAGTACGCGGTGGGGCCGGTGGCCTCAAACGAAACGGGCAGGGCCACTTCGCCCATATGGAGGGTGTCTCCGTCAATTTTCAGGTCAAACGTTTCATCATCGAGCAACGCTTGAAAGGTGGCTTCGGCCATGGGGAACGCTGGCAGTGGTTGAGGAGGTGAACGTAAATACACATGCAGGATACAAAGAAACGATGACAGTGTCTGCCTCTGCAAAATAGGTTGTTGGTGAAAGCAGGTTCACCTATAGGCGCTGCTCACAGCCTACACGAAGGGCAGGCAAACCCCGCCGGCATCTCTTTTACTCGCTCAGCGCCCCCTGTGCACCATGGACCCCTCACCTACCGACGTGCTGTACGCGTATCAGCAGGGCGTCTTCCCCATGGCCGATCCAGGTGCGGACGATGCCCTCGTCTGGGTACGCCCCGACCCCCGCGGGATCCTGCCGCTGGAAGATTTCCACGTGCCCACCAACCTGCAGAAGCTGGTTGACCGGGGTACGTTCACCGTGCGCACTGATACTGCGTTCGCGGAAGTGATAGCGGCATGTGCCGACCGCTCGTCTACCTGGCTGTCTTGCGAGCTGCAGGCGCTGTTTCGGACGCTGCACCACCGAGGGTATGCCCACAGCGTGGAGGCGTATTACGAGGGAGCGCTGGCCGGGGGGCTCTATGGTCTGGCGCTGGGCGGAGCTTTCTTCGGCGAGTCGATGTTCTACCGCGAGGATAACGCCTCGAAGGTAGCGCTTGTGCACCTGGTGGAGCAGCTCAAGGCGGGCGGGTTTATCTTGCTCGATATCCAGTGGGCCACCGACCATCTGCGGCAGTTCGGCGCGGTGGAGATCCCGCGCCTGGCGTATGAGCGCCGCCTGCAATCGGCACTGCTGACCGAGGCCACCTGGTGGCCCCAGCGCAACGGGCGGCCGTCGTAGTGCGTGTTATGTAGCCAGCCCGTATCTCTCATCTTGTTGCTGTGCCATGGCGCTTGCCCTCCGTGCTCTCGTAGTATGTATCCCCACGCTGCTGCTGGCCCTCGGCGGGCTTACGGTATGTCAGGCCGAAGCGGATGGGGCCGCCCCACGGCTTGCTTCGCCGGATACGGCCACCGTTGTGGATGACGAGGCCTCTCGGGCTGCCTTTGCGGAAGTCATGGCGCGGGCCCAGCGCGAAGCCTGGCACCAACGAACCTTTGGTGCGCTAGTGCAGCAGGTGGGCCTTTCCTTTCGGCAGGCGCCCTACGCTGCTGGGCTGCTGGATACGGAACTGGAGGAGCGGCTGGTGGTCGACCTGCGGCAGTTTGACTGTGTCACGTTCGTAGAGATTGCGCTGGCGATGGCCCGGGGCATCGCCGCTGAAGATTACACGTATGCGACGTTCACGGCCCATCTCGAAGACCAGCGGTACCGGGATGGCCGCATCGACGGGTACTGCAGCCGCCTGCATTACTTCACTGACTGGATCTACGACAATGCGCAGCGGGGCACGGTCGTTGATCTGACGCAGCAGCTGGGCGGCGTTCCCATGGCACAGCCCCCCACCTTCATGAGTGCGCACCGCTCGGCTTACCGGCAACTGGCTGCCAGCGATAGCCTCTACGCCGAACTCCTGCAGGTTGAACAATCCATCGCGGCGCAGCCTCGCTACTTCATCCCACAGGACCGTATCCGCGACGTCTACAACGCCCTGCAAGCGGGTGATATCATTGCCCTGGCCACAGACATTGACGGGCTTGACGTCTCGCACACAGGCCTGGTCTATCGAGGACCGGAAGGAAGCGTAGGACTACTCCATGCGTCATTAGAAGATGGTGTGAAGGTTTCGCTGGATCTTCAACGCTACGTACAGAACAACCGTCATCAAACCGGCATTGTTGTCGCGCGCCCAACGGGCCGCTAACGCCTTTCCGTAGCCCTCAGCGCTGCCGTCCACCCCCTCGCATTCCCACAGTCAGCTCGCTGAGCGTTCATGCTCAATCGCATTGGTATCTACACAAGTGGCGGCGATGCGCCGGGCATGAACGCCTGCGTGCGTGCTGTTGCGCGTACGGCCCTGGCCAACGACATTGATGTGGTCGGCATCCGCCGGGGCTACTCGGGCATGATCGATGGAGACATCGTGGAAATGGACGGCCGCTCCGTCTCGAACATTCTTCAGACGGGGGGCACCATCCTGAAGAGCGCCCGCTCCGAGCGCTTTCGCACCGAAGAAGGCCGGGCGAAAGCGGCCAAAGAACTCCGTGCCATGGACATCGACGGCCTGATTGCCATTGGGGGGGATGGTACGTTTGAGGGCGCTTCCATCTTTTACGACGAGTACAGTATCCCCATCGTGGGGTGCCCGGGTACCATCGACAACGACCTGCTGGGTACGGAAGAAACGATCGGCTACGACACGGCCCTGAACACGGCGGTGCAAAACATTGACCGGATTCGCGACACAGCCGATGCGCACAACCGCCTGTTTCTGGTCGAGGTTATGGGGCGTGACTCGGGCTTCATCGCCCTTAACTGCGGGATTGGCGGCGGCGCCGAACTGGTGCTCATTCCTGAGACGTTTACGGACATGGGCGAGATCAAGGAGCGCATCCTCTCGCTGATGTCGGCGCAGGCGCGCTCCTCCATCGTCGTGGTTGCCGAGGGCGACGAGCACGGCGGTGCGGCGCATATTGAGCAGATTCTCCGCGCCGACGAGGCCTTTTCGGAGATCGACCTGCGGGTGTGTATTCTGGGCCATACGCAACGCGGCGGCTCGCCCTCAGCGCGCGACCGCGTCCTGGCCAGCCGCCTGGGCTCAGCGGCGGTAGAGGCGCTGCTCGAAGGCCACTCGGCGGTTATGGTCGGCCTCATGAACGGCGACATCAAGCTCACGCCCATGCGCAACGTCTGGAGCCGCAAAAAAAACATCAACTACGATCTCTTGAAGCTGACACAGCTGCTCAGCTAACTCCTTGTCTCTGTCTGTTGTCCCCATGAAGAACTACCCCCCGGTCGGCGAAGCCCAAGGCAAAGCGCAGGACGTGGAGGCGATGTTTGATGCTATCGCACCCCGGTATGACCTCCTCAACCGTGTGCTCAGCTTCGGCATTGATGTGTGGTGGCGCCGGCGGGCCGTGGCTCTGCTAAAGGAGGAATCCCCGCGCCGCATCCTGGACGTAGCCACAGGCACCGCCGACCTGGCGCTGGAAGCGCAGCAGACCCTGCACCCGGAGAAGGTGGTGGGCGTGGACATCTCGGAGGAGATGCTGGCCTTCGGACGGAAGAAAATCGCCGCGCGCGGCCTCTCCGACCGGGTGGTGCTGCGGACGGGCGACGCTCAGAAGCTCCCGTTCTCTGACAACCAGTTCGATGCCGCACTTGTGGCTTTTGGGGTGCGCAACTTTGAGGATCTGGACGCAGGCCTGGCCGATATGCGCCGCGTGCTTCGCCCGGGCGGCAGCCTCGTCGTACTGGAGTTCAGCCAACCGCAGGTCTTTCCTGTCAAGCAGCTGTACCAGTTCTACTCCCGGCATATCCTGCCCCGAATCGGGCGGACCATATCCCAGAACGAAGGGGCCTACCAGTACCTGCCCGACTCCGTCGCTGCTTTCCCCAGCGGTCCGGCCTTCCTGGGGCGCATGCGGGCCGTGGGCTACTCCGATCTGCAGTGGAAGCCGCTCACGTTTGGCATCGCCTCCCTGTACTACGGGCGAAAGTAGGAGGGAGCTATAAAACCGGGCGCCTTCGAGGGGCGTGGCGGCTTGGGAGGAGCGCGGCGTTCAGAGGATCAGTTAGTAGCCCAGGTGCCGCTCGATGAATCCAACAGCTGCTGCGACCCCGCTCTCGCGCCGGATCTTCCGCCCCAAGGCTGTTGCGTGGGCCGCGAGGGCGGGGTGTGCTGTTGCGGCGCGCAAGGCACGGGCCAACCGCTCGGCTGTCAGGTGCTGTTGTGGGATAGGCCGCGGCCCAGCGCCCAGCGCATGCACGCGCCGCCCCCAGAACGGCTGATCGCCAAAAAACGGGCAGGTAACAGTTGGACGCCCGGCGCGGAGACCGGCCGCGGTGGTCCCGGCCCCTCCGTGGTGGACGACGGCTGCGACACGCGGAAACAGCCAGTCGTGGGGTGCTTGACGGAGGAGGTAAACAGAGGGGGGCAGATCGGGGGCGCGCAAGCCCCCCCAGCCGCTGGCCAGCACCGCGCGCAACCGTGCGCGACTCAACGCTTCCAGCACAAGGCGGGTGGCCTGTTCGGGACGTTGGCTGGCCATACTCCCAAACCCAACGTAGACTGGCGGTGCTCCGTCTGCCAAAAACGCCTCCAGCGCGGGGGGCGGCGCCCAGGCTTCCGCACGATCGAGAAACCAGTATCCGGTTGTCTTCACGTGGTGATTGGGCCAGTCCGGCGGATCGGGGGCAACGTGCGAGCTCCACCCATGAAGGAAGGGCACCCGCGTGCCGCAGTCACGGTGCACAAGGCCGGTCCCCCGCGGCTGCGCTGGCAGGCCGTGGGCGCGGCGCCACGAGGCAAACATCCACCGACTCACCGCGCTGACGACCGTCAGAACGAGGCGGTGTGAGAACCGATGGTACACGGGGGTCAGCCATTTGCCCAGGTGAAGGCAGGGGAAGCCCAGGGTTGGGTAGGCCGCAGTGGGCAGAAATATAGGAAAGAGCGGGGCAATGACTGCCGGGATGCCCAGCCGCTCGGCGTAATGGAGCGCGATAGCCATCTTGGGGTGGTAGATGACGACATCAGGATCGGCTTCTTTGGCGGCGGCCCACCCATCGCGAAACAGATCGCGTTGAATCTCCAACGACCGGCCGATCATCGTGACGAGTGCTCCTATCCTCGGTATCGCACCTCCGGCGGCCGCTATGGCTTCTCGCCCTGCGGAGGTTTCTACAAGGGCGATAAGGTCGTCGCTGAGGCGTCCGTAGCCAAGGCCACGTGCGGTGACAAGGGAGGCATACCGCGTACTTGTGCACACCGTGACGGTGTGGCCAGCGCGATGCAGGCCCTCTGCCAGTGCGATGTGGGGCTGCACGTCGCCGCGCGTGCCGATGGTGGCGATGAAAACCTTCATAAGGGCACACCTCAGGGTTTCGGGCGGATGGCAAAAGAGAAGACGGAACCCTTCGAGCTGAAGTGGCAGCTGCTTGGTCTGCCCTCCGGCTCCTGCTTGAGGTGCCCGACCGGACCTCTGGTTATGGGGCACCGCTCACGACCGTAGCGCCGCCCTTCTTTTCGCGACAGACAACCGATTGGGCAATCTGGTGGACCCCGCATTCAATTATTTTCAATAGCCTGCGCTGCATCCTGGGCTGGGCGTTGCTCATGTGACAATATACCTCCGGAAGAGGAGACATGCCGATAGATTCATGCCTCAAGCGCTCACGCGTCACCGCCGGTATCGGACGAAGGCTGCCCGGCGCTGGAGGATACGCTGAGCGCGGTCACCGTGACCAGGATCAACCCCATACCCAGAATTTGAGGCCCCACCAGGGTTTCGCTCAAGATTACGACGCCAAACAGCGCCGCGGTAACCGGCTCGACCATGGCCACGATGGAAGCCACAGCCGGCGCGGTGTGATTCAGGCCGACGATGTATAGAATGAACGACAACCCGGCGCCAAGCACGCCGAGGGCGGCGAACAGCGGCCAGTCCGGCGTACTCAAAACGGCGATGGTCTGGTCGCCATCGCCAGGCCAGATCAAGACGAGGGCCAGCACGGCAAACGCGATGGAAAGGATAGCCTGAGGGCTGCCATACGGCGCGGCATACTTGAAGCCGAAGATAAACACCGCATAGGACAGCCCAGCCAGCAGCCCGGCACCGACCCCAAGCGGTGTGATGCCCCCCGCGCCAATGTCGTAGATCTGAGTAAGCAGCACGATCCCAAGCATCACCACCACAATCGCCACCCACTTCGGTGCGGTAGGCTCTTCGAGCTTGAGCACGAAGGACACCAGATACACGAACACAGGCGCGCAGTACATCAAGGTGGCCGCTACTGCAACGCTGCCCTCGGCGATGCTCAGAAAGTAGAAGGCGAAGTTGCCTGCTACGCCAAGCCCGGCAATAGCCGACCACCCCCACAACCGGCGGTTGGTCAGCCCGTGGTTATCGGGGCGCAGGGCCAGCCAGGCGAGGACAAATACCAACCCGATCGCACCTCGATAGAAAGAGACCACGAACGCATCCCAGCCATCGGCCATGAGGATGCCGCCGATCCCGCCCGATAACCCCCAGAAGAGCGCCGCGAGCACCACGAACGTCGCGCTCGCGCTTACCATTTGATCTTGATTTTTCATGACGAGCTCCACACGGCTCGGGGTTGCGACTGTTGCGCCCGTACCCACTTCGTTGACATCCGCCGGTAGCCAGAGCTGAGCGAGGGCATCTGATACGTATGCTTCCGAGACCGTCGCGACATGCAATAGGCCGCCGTGCGGTGTCGGGCCTGAGGGCGTCAGTTGTCGCTGCCCTGGTGTCGCATGTACGTCGCCCGCAGGGTATCGATGTATGCTGAGAGCGGCGGTAACCCCAGCATCGCGCGCCGCTGGTCTACCTGCGCGGAATCGGCAATCGGGTGAACCGTGAGCTCCCCTTGCTGAACGGTGGCCTGCGTCCCGTACCGTTGCGGCTTGCCTTCCCCAACGCGCACGCGATCCGTCAGCAGTGCGAGCGCTTGGCCGCTCAGGGCGCCGTTCTCATACGCGTTCCGGACCAGCGGCAACGCCTCCTGTTGAAGCGCCAGATCGGCGTGCTGCACGATCAAGAACGCTGCCTCTGTCCCGTCCTCGCCGACGAGTGGTGGGCCGGGCCAGCCGTGTTCGTCAATGATTTCTCGCATACGGGCTGCGTGAGCCGTGTCCAACGAGTCCAGCTGCTCCTTCAGGCTCATAAACGCCCATACATCGGGTTGGCCTTCAGACGCCTGGATAAATGCCGTGACCTCTGCGCGCATCGCTTGGTCGGTGGTACGCATCGCGAGTAGTTCTGCACGCACCGTAGGGGCCGCGACTGCTGTAGTGTCGCGGGCCGCCTCCTGTTGGCTTTGGGCTGGCAGCGCGACGAGCAGTGAGAGCCATAGCAGACAGAGGGACGCGAAGATGGAGCGTGGAAAGGAAGGCATGGGCAGGCCGAAGGCGCACGGGAAATGCAAAGGAGATGTAGCGGACCGATCAGGTCAGGCTCGTGTTCGGGTCCCAACTCGCAATAGTTGCGCCGTTGGCCCTGCGGGTCGTGCGCCCTATACCGCAGAGTCGCTATTGAGCCGTTTGGTGAGGCAGACCTCGTTGAAGTCTTGATCGGTGCGGTACTGCACCTCGTCCATACAGCGGCGCATCAGGTGCACGCCCAGCCCGCCCGGCCGCCGCCGCTCCGTAAGGCGGGCCAGATCAGGTTCCTGGTACGTCGATGGATCGAACGGCTCGCCTTCATCGCGCAGGCACACCTGAAGGTGCCCCGCGGTAAGGGCAAGCTCCACCTCTACCTCCTGCGACGTGTCGCCGGCGTAGGAATGCTTGATGATATTGGTGCAGGCCTCATCCACAGCAATCTTGATGGCATTTACCGTCGGCTGCGAAAACCCGGCCTCCAGCGCATGCTTCTCCACAAACTGACGTACGTCGTGCAGGAAGCGGAGGGAACTGGGGATGGTGAGGGTGTGAGTGGTCTCGGGCACAGGGTGTAACCGATAGCGAGAAGGGGATTAGGAAGAGGCGTTGCCGGCATCCGGGGCAGGCTCTTCGAAACGGGCCAGAGCGTCTTCTTCCGTCTCACAGATGTCAAACAGCACTGGAAAGCCCAACAGGTCAAACACATTGTAGACCTTCGATTGCAGGTCGGCAATCTTGATATCGCCCCCGTCGTCACGGATCTCTTCCACATAGGCCATGAACACCCCCAGCCCAGCACTGGAGATGTACTCCAGGTCCTCGCCGTTGACGAGGATGTTGATGCTCCCTTCCGCGTGGCATTGCTGGATGGCCCCTTCAAGGTCGGAGGCGGTATGGGCATCCAACTCGCCGTGGAGATCCAGAATGCGTACGCCGTTGGCGTCGCGGAAAGAGACGGAAAATGTACTCATGGGCACAAGAGGTTGGGCAAGAAAGTTGTGGAGGAAGGAGCGGCGTGCGTGGCGGGGCAGTAGATCACGAAGGCAGGGAGAGCGCCGACGCCTGGGGGGCCGGCGAGGGCACGCCGATGGGCAGGCCGTGCCACTTGACCACGACCAGCGTTAGATCGTCATCGTATGTCTCGGCTCCCAAGAAGCCCTGTAAATCGCACAGCAGCGCC
Source organism: Bacteroidota bacterium (assembly GCA_009908945.1). Classification (GTDB taxonomy): domain Bacteria; phylum Bacteroidota; class Rhodothermia; order Rhodothermales; family Salinibacteraceae; genus Tc-Br11-B2g6-7. The sequence goes on along the minus strand of JAAAOI010000014.1, from coordinate 33,351 downwards.
TCATGCAGATCGTCAGCGTCTTCGTGGCGATGTTCCTGCAGCGAGGCCTTGAGGCGTGCGTAGCCGTACTCCTCGCCCTCGGCATTGCGGCTTTCCACGACGCCGTCCGTGTAAAGTACGAAAACGTCGCCCGGTTGCAGGCGTTCGGTGCGCACCTCCAGCGATTGCTCGAAGAGGTCGCCATTGTTTAGGCCAAGGCCGATTCCGCCGGAGCGGAGCAGCCGTGCCTGTCCGTGGAGATCGATGAGCGCAGCCGGGCAATGGCCGGCCCGGGCGAGGCGAAACTCTTCGCGGCCTACGTCAAAGATCCCATACACAACGGAGATGAACGCCCGGCGGTCCAGCGTGGTGCTCAGCGCCCGATTGGCTGCTACCAGAAACTCTCGGGGCTCGGAGGCCTGCCGGCTTAGCGAGCGGAAGATACCCTGCATCTCGGCCATGTAAAAAGCGCCGGAGGTGCCCTTGCCCGCAACGTCGCCCACGATGAAGGCAATACGGTCATCGTCCAGGCGTACGAAGTCGTAATAGTCCCCACCTACCTCGTAGGCCGACACGCTGGAGGCGGCGATTGAGGTCCCGCGCAGCGAGGGGATCTCCTGCGGCAGGAGCTTCTGCTGAACCTCCCGCGCAATGGCCAACTCCCGATGCATGCGCTCTTTCTCCAGGCGCTCCTCAAACAGGCGCGCATTGTCCAGCGCCAGCGCCGCTTGTGCCGCAAATACCCGGATCGCCTCCACATCATCCTCTTCAAAGCCGTACCGTACGTCTTTTGCGACGAACAGCGCTCCCAGCACATCGTCGCGGGCGAGCAGAGGGACGACCAGCAGGCTCTCGAAGGCGCCGTCCGGATGCGCACGCACGCGGCGGTCGCCCGGGGCCTCATCCAGCAGGAGCACATCCTGCGTCTCCTGCACTTCCGCAAAGAGGGCATCCACGTCCATCGTCTCCTGAATATCCTTCACCATGGCGCCCTGCACGGCCTGCACGCGAAGCGGGGCGTCGGCGCCCTCGCGCATCAGCATTAGCCATGCTACATCGCCAGACTGCGCATCGATAGGCGAGGCCACGATGGTGCGGCTCAGCTTGTCCAGATCAAAGACCTGGCTGATTAGATGTGTGAGCGACTGGATGGCTGCGACCTCGTCGGCCTTTCGCTGAAACGCGCTCGTCGTGGGTAGGTGGAAGAGCAGCGACAGCATCGTGGTTACCCCATACAGGACGCCGAAGAGCGCGGCCAGCAGGGCAAAGACGGATAGCGGAAAGCTGTAAAACCGCGTATAGCTCGAGACGTCGGGCAGCACGCCATCGCCCAGGGAAAACCCGAGCAGGACCATCAGCACCAGTGCCAGGCCCATGGTGGCCATTTTCTCTCGGAAGGGGAGGTACACGATCCACGAGAGCCGGAACGAGTTCACCACCGCCATGCCCACAGCCGGGATCATGGCCACCGCCATGAGGCCGCCCAGATCATCTGCCGGGTCCTTCATGAAGGTGAGTAGTGCTGTCAGCACAAAGAAGCCCATCATCAGGCGCCACTTGAACTGGCTGAAGCGGGTGCGCCGGTAGAAGACCAGGCTGCGCAGCAACAGCAGCGTCAGCATCGTGAAGGTCACTTCCAGCAGACTCAGAAGGTTCACTTTCACGACGGCCGCGATCGTCAGGGGCACGCGCCGCTCGTAATCCAGCCCGGCCACGCTCGCATCGCCCCCAGCCAAGAGGCCCTGCCCCGTCCCGAGCGATTGCACCAGGGTGGCCAGCACGAGGTAGGTCACGCCGGCAAGCACAGCATAAAGGAAAAGACGGACGGGGGAGCGAACCGTGCGCCGCAGGAACGACGAGAAAAGAAACCACAGCGCGCTGTAGCACAGGACGATGCTCATGTGGTACCCGGCGCGCCAGGCCAGGGCCGGGGCGCTGCCCGTGGCCCAGGTGAGGAGGTGGTACCCGATGCCGAGCGCATAGCCCACCACCACGATCGCAATAAGTACCCCGCGCCACGCGTCCGACGTAAAGTCGGGCAGGTTGAGGGCGTCCCAGAGGGAACGGAGGCGTGCAAGCGACATGGCGCGGCGGCGTGGGCGGCAGGCGTGAATGGAGCGGCAAGTACATGCGGCCTGTACAGGGAAGCTGTCTTACCGCAGGGCCGCCTGCAATGTTACGCTCCGGGTGGCAGAAATGCATCCCATCTTGCTCGCGCGGGTTGAAGGGATGCTTCTTTACCCACCGCCCCTTGCCCGTTGGACGCTTCCCGTACCACCATCGAAGTGATTCTGCGAACGCCCGCAGCCCACCACGAGGTGCTGATGGCGGAACTGCTGGACCTGGGGGCGGAGGCCTTTGCCGAGGAGGGCGCTGTGTTGCGGGCCTACCTGCCCGCCACCGCCTGGTCGGAGACGCGCCGCGCGGCCGTCCGGACGGTACTCCACACAACAGACCCGGACGGCATGATGGACGTGCGCGAGGTGCCTGCGCAAAACTGGAATACCGCGTGGGAGGCCAGTGTCACGCCAGTCCTCATCGAGCCCTTTCTGATCACGCCCACATGGCGGCCCGTCCCCGATCCGCCCGAAAACCTGCACGTGCTGCAGATCGACCCCAAGATGAGCTTTGGCACGGGCCACCACGAAACCACACGCCTTATGCTGCAGCTGATGCCCGCCCACGTGCCGGCTGCGGCCCGCGTTATGGATGCCGGCAGCGGCACAGGCGTGCTGGCTATTGCGGCCGTTCGCCTGGGCGCGGCGTCGGTTGTGGCGTTTGACATCGACCCGCGCACCGAGGAAAACATCCGCGAAAACGTAACCCGCAACGGGGTGGCTGACCAGGTGGAAGCGTTGATCGGGACACTGACCGCGACGCCGCCGGGCCCGTACGATGTGATCCTTGCCAACATCAACTTTAATACGCTCACGGCGTACCTGCCTGGGTTTGTGGAGCGGCTGGCACCAGGCGGGCACCTGCTGCTCTCGGGCCTGCTGACCACCGACCGCGACGCCCTTCGGCAGGCCGCAGACCGCTTCCCGCTCACCGAATCCGCCGACGCTACCGAGGGCGACTGGTGGGCCGTGGCCTTCACCCACACCCCGGACGGATCCAACCCCACCCGCTCTCTGCGCACCAGCCCTCAGCAGAACTGACCCTATGCCGACAAACGCCACACGCTTCGCCACCATTGATGTAGGGACGAATACAGCGCTGCTGCTGGTTGTGGAAGCGGCGCCTGACGGTACGCTGGAGGTGGTGGGCAACGGCCGCCGGGTGGTGCGGCTGGGGGAGGGGGTAGACGCCAGTGGGCGGGTGGGGCCAGCGGCCATGGAACGGCTGCGCGAGGCGCTGCTGGCGTACAAGGAAAAGGCCCAGGCGCTGGATGCGGCCATTGTCACCGTGGGCGCGACCAGTGCTTCCCGAGACGCCACCAACAAAGAGGAGCTGGTGGCCTTCGTGCGTGAGGAAACGGGGCTGCCCTACACCATCCTTTCAGGCAAAGAGGAAGCGTACTGGAGCTTCCGGGCGGCCACGTCCGTGCTTACGGACCCGCCTGCAGCTTGCGCCGTCATCGACATTGGCGGAGGCTCGACTGAACTCATCGTTGGCGCTACGGGCGAGGCCGAGGCCGGGCTGCGCGCGCGGCACAGCTTCAACCTGGGCACGGTGCGGCTTACCGAGCGCCTCTTTGCGTCGCAGCCGCCCCCGGCCGAGGCGGTGGCCGCCGCGACGGATGCCATCGACGAAACCCTCACGGCCGAGGGTGCGGAGCTGCGCGCTGCCCTCACACAACCCCTGCCCCTGCTTGGGGTAGCCGGCACCATGGTATCGCTGGCCTTCCTGGTTAACGGATTGCGCCGCTGGGCAGACGTCGACCGCTACCCCGTGCCCATTCCGGCCGCTGAGGTTACTGCCTGGCGCGAGCGGCTCTTTCAGCTGGACTACGAGGGGGTCTATGCTCTCCACCCCGGCCTTATGAACGGGCGGGCCGATGTCTTTCCCATGGGCGTGCTCATTGCGGAGCGCGTGCTGCAGCACTTCCCCATGGCGTCCCTCGCCATGAGCCCCCGAGGCCTACAGTACGGGTTGGCGCTGCGCCATCTGGAGCGCACACAGGCTGCGCAGTGAAACCCCGTGCGGCCCGCCTGCTGCTGGAACATTGGAAGGCAGGGTCAGGTGCATATCCTCCACTTTGTTGTGCGATGCACTACCTCCTCGTTGACAGAATTTCCCCATGGCTTTCACTGCACGCGACGTACTTCGGGCCCTGCGTTCCGTCGTTGACCCTGAGCGCGATAAGGATATCGTGCGCCTGAATATGGTGCGCAACCTGACGGTGGAAGACGATGCCGTATCGTTCACGGTGGTCCTCAAGTCACCCACGGCGCCCTTTGCGGATGACGTGCAGGCGCTGGCGACGTCCGCCGTACGGCAGGCACTGGGCGATGACCTGACGGTGAACGTGGCCTTGGACAACGAAATGATCGGCTTGGGGGACGACCTGCAGGTGAGCGGCTCGGGCCAGCAGCAAAGCGCCGAGGACCCCACACCTGGCGTACTCAACACCATCGCTGTGGCCTCGGGCAAGGGCGGGGTTGGGAAGAGCACGGTGGCTGTCAACCTGGCGTTGTCGCTGGCAAAGGAAGGCTACGACGTCGGCCTGATCGACACCGATATCTACGGGCCGTCGGTGCCTACCATGCTGGGGCTGGAAGGCGAGAAGCCGCGCGTCAGCGACGAACGCAAGATCATTCCCCTACAGAAGTACGGGCTGAAGGTACTGTCGATGGGGTTTATGATCGACCCGCAAAAGGCGGTCATCTGGCGCGGGCCTATGGTCACGAAAGCCATTCGGCAATTCCTCGGGGATACCGACTGGGGCACCCTCGATTACCTGGTGATGGACCTGCCCCCGGGCACGGGCGACATCCAGCTGACCATCGTCCAGACCGTCTCGCTGACGGGCGCGGTCATCGTGTCCACGCCTCAGGAGGTCGCCCTCGCCGACGCACGCAAGGGCGTCTCCATGTTCGATAACGTGAATGTGCCGGTGCTGGGCATCGTAGAAAACATGGCGTTCTTTACCCCGCCCGATCTGCCCGACCGCAAATACTATCTGTTCGGCCAGGGCGGCGCCCGGCACCTCGCCCGCGATCTTGACGTGCCGTTCCTCGGCGAAATCCCGATCGAGCAGGCCGTGCGCGAAAGCGGGGACGACGGCGAGCCCATTGTGGCGGCTGCGCCGGATAGCGCCTCGGCCAAGGCCTTTCGGGGGGCAACCCGCCACATGGTCGATGAAGTGGCCCTCCGCAACGCCGAACAGCCGCCGTCGCAGCAGGTCGAGATCCTGTACCGCTAAGGCGCCCTCTTCGAAGCGAGGGCATGCCCACCAGGCTGATCTTTTCTCGTGCTGCCTCGTCTAAGGATTCCTGAAGCTTCCTCCTGGTCGTAAATATAGCCTTATGTCAGAGCAATCATCCCCCGCAGGAGCATCGCCCTCTGCCGACATGCAGCCGCACGAAGATCCGCAGTTGCATGCGCGCATCGAGGAAGGCTTGGACCTGATCCGCCCGTACCTGATGGCTGATGGCGGGTCGGTGCGTCTCTCCAACGTAACGCCTGAAATGGTGGTTGAGCTGGAGCTCATGGGGGCCTGCGGCACCTGCCCCATGAGCACGATGACGCTCCGCGCCGGGATTGAGCAAGCGCTCAAACGCACCGTTCCACAGATCACGCGCGTGGAGGCGGTAAACGCCCCGGCCGCTCTTTAGTCGCGTCCCTGCAGTAGCGCACGGTGCGCCGGGGGCTTGCTGGCGTCTGACGCCCCTACGGCGCGCCCGTCTCGGAGGCCCAGCCGTAACGCAACAGGGGTAGCGCCTCCTGCATGAACGTTAGGACCTGGGCTGTGAACGCAGGCTCCTGCACCTCCGCCTCGTCTACCGGCCGTTCCACCAGAAACGACTTCCAGCGGAGATACGCCGCGACGTCGCTTTCCTTATCCCGCGCATGCCCGCGCGGCATCCCTTTCAGCTTATCATCGGTCGTTTCGAGCGAGAGGCCGCGGGCGTGTAGCGTTTGCTTCATCTCGAAAAAGAGCGCCGGGTGGGCCACCATCCGCTGCCGAAGCGGCCGCAGGTAGTCGTTGTCCAGCCGGTGAAACCCCGCCGCCAGAAAGCACCGGTCGGGCTCAATGTGGATGTAAATCACCCCTCGATCCTTGCGCGTGCCCGACCGCGAGAGCACCGCACTTACGTGCGTCTTGTAGGGCTGCTTGTTCTTGGAGAAGCGGGTGTCGCGGTAGATGCGGAAAAGCGATTTTTTAGGATCGCCGGTAAGCGGCACGTCGGCATGGTCCGCGCGCCGGGCAGCGTCCACCACCAGGCAGCGCATGGGCCAGCGCAACTCGTCTTCGAACGTGTCTTTGCGGGGCTTGAACCAGTCGCGTTCGTTGTGCTGCTTCAGCTGCCGGAGAAAAGCAAAGCCTGCCGGCCGGATGCCAGGAAACGGCGGATAATCGATGGAGCGGGCCACGGGCACGGAAATAGGCGGGAGGAGCAATACGGGCGACCAGGAGAGGGGTGGAGCTATGAGGTGAAGGTGCAGGCAAGGTAGGCCATAAAGCCCGCCCCGATGCGGAGGGCGTCCTCGTCAATATCAAACGTGGGGGTGTGTACGCCGGAGGTGATGCCTTTCGCGGCGTTGCCCGTGCCAAGGCGGTAAAAGCACCCAGGCACCTCCTGCAGGTAGTAGGCGAAGTCCTCGCTGGCAAACCAGGGGTCGAGGTCGATCACGTGCTCGGGCCCCAGGTAGGCCGCTGCGACGTCCTTGACGCGAGCGGCCTGCTGCTCGTTGTTGCGGAGCGCCGGGTAGCCGACGCGGATGTCGAGCTCGGCCGTGGCGCCAAAGGCCTCAGCCGTGCGGTGCACGACGCGCGTGATGAGTTCATGGGCCCGGAAGCGCCAGTCCTCGTCCATCGCGCGAAACGTGCCTTCGAGGCGGACGGCGTCCGGCAGCACATTAGTCGCTCCGTCTCCGATAAACCGGCCGATGCTCAGCACACTCGGCACATCGGGGGGGCAGTGCCGGCTCACGATAGACTGCAGGGCCACCACCACCTGCGAGGCCGCCAGGATGGTATCGGTGCTCAGCTGATGGGGGGCTGCCGCATGCCCGCCCTCGCCCCGAATGGTGAGGTGTAGCTCGTCGGCCGAGGCCATGTACATGCCGCCCCGCACGCCGAGGGTGCCGACTTCCAGCTCGGGCGTCACATGCTGCCCCAGGGCGAGGTCCGTGGCCGGTGTGTGATCGCTGGCCGCAAGGGCCCCCTCTGCAATCATGGCTTTGGCGCCGCCAGGGATCCGTTCCTCACTCGGCTGAAACAGAAAGCGCACCGTGCCTGGGACCTGGTCCCTTATCTGGCTCAGGATGAGGGCGGTACCCAGCAGGGAGGCCGTGTGCACGTCGTGCCCACAGGCATGCATTACGCCGTCGTTCTCCGAGGCAAACGGCAGGCCGGTAGCCTCCGTGATGGGAAGCGCGTCCATATCGGCCCGCAGCATTTGCGTGGGCCCCGACTGCCCGCCCTCAAGCGTAGCCACGATTCCTGTGCCGGCGACCCCCGAGGTGACCCGCACAGGCAAGCCGGCCAGCGTGTCTTGCACCAGCTGTGCGGTGGCGTGCTCTTCAAAGGCCAACTCCGGATGCTGATGGATCTGACGCCGCAGGCGTACGATGTCTCCGAACGCATCCTCTGCTGCCTTTTTGATAGTTGCTATCATCCTTGTCGTTCATCGGTGAAAAAGCCCGGCACTCCTGACGTGTAAGAGGCACTGAGGCAACGCACAAACCGGGTATAGGATCGCCCGAGCAAGCCGCTGCTCCGTCCCTGGCACCGAACGTCCGCGTTGGAGCTACAGGGTTAAATGATTGTTACGATCGGATGCGCTACCTACCAGCTGCCTCGAACAGGAAAGCAGAGGGCAGCCGTATACACGGGCGATAGCCGGATATATAAGTGTTTTTTGATGTTACCGATGCGCCGGTACACATTCAAACATCGGTAAGTCCGTGTGCATGCCTGATGACGCAATGAAAGGTTGGAATGCGTATGCAGGAGATACACTGGTGAGCTTTAAATATGAATCCTTTAGTGGGCAACATCGTAGAGGGAGGACAAGCATTGATGCTACGGTAGCTTCTATACTATTGCACCACGCGGTGCAACACAAGCGATGATCCGTAGCTTTCTACTGTATCAAACCTATCTATCCTGTACCAATGGCTAAGACAAACAAGTTTTCTGTAGAGCGTGTCAAGATGGAAGAAGCAGAACAAGAGCTCTCAAAGTTGCGCAGTGGACGCGGTGGACGTGTGTCGAAGTATGCCCCGGTAGCAGATGACGCAGAAGAACTGAAAAAAGGAGAATCGTTGAAGGTTGAGTTGAAGAAAAATGAGGTCGGCGGGCTGCGCGGCTATTTGCAACGCCGGTTCGGGGAGAAGTTTACCGTTAAATCATCGCGCCTGGAAGGGGACGATTACATGGCCTTTATCTTTCACACCACAGATGTGGAAGAATAGCGCACGATAGGCCAACCTGATGCGATAGCGTGAGCGGCTATCGAATCACATGCAACGGAGGCGGCTTCTTTACACGAGGCCGCCTCTTTTTTTGCCTGCCTTTTCCAGCCAGCGCCTCAGCAGCAGGGCGGCGGCGCTCGCCCTTGGCTGTAGGATTCGCTATGCTCTGAAGCCGACGGTGTGATTTACGGTTTTGCCTTACTGCTACGCGTATGCTGCTGGTCGATTGGTTCATTGTGTTAGCCTACCTGGTGGCCACGTTGGCGTTGGGGGCCTACCTTGCGCAGCGAGCCTCCGGGTCGCTGGAGGACTTCTTCGTGTCGGGCCGGACCCTGCCCTGGTGGCTGGCTGGCACGTCAATGGCGGCGACCACCTTCTCCATCGACACCCCGCTTTACATATCCGGCGTTGTGGGTACGCGGGGTATCGCCGGCAACTGGGAGTGGTGGGCCTTTGCGTTTAGCCATGTGGCACTGATCTATGTGTTTGCCCGCCTCTGGCGACGGAGCGAAGTGGTGACAGATGCGGAGGTCATCGAACTCCGCTACGGCGGCCGGCCGGCCGCTATCCTCCGGGCAACCAAAGCCTTTTTGTTCGCGGTGCCTATCAATTGCATCGGCATCGGTTATATTACCTTGGCTACCGTAAAAGTTGTAAGCGCGCTGGGTATCTGGGAAACGCTCGGGTTTGGGCCAGGCGAACAGATCGGCGGGCTCGATCCGCAGCTGCTCACCGTCGTGGGTATCGGATTGCTGGTGCTGCTCTATGCTGGCTTTTCTGGGCTCTGGGGCGTGGTCGCCACGGACTTCTTTCAGTTTTTCTTGGGGATGATTGGGGCCCTGCTGGTGGCGTGGTATGCGCTCCGTAGCCCCGAAGTGGGCGGCCTGTCGGGGCTGGTGACCCAGGCACAGGCAGCTACTGATTTCGACGTGCTCGCCTTCGTGCCACTGGTATGGGACGAGGACGCGTGGTTTGGCCTGGCATGGAGCACGTTTGCCGGCATTACCGCATCCACATTTGTAGCCTATGTGGGGCTGCAGTGGTGGACGTTCCGGCGCTCTGACGGGGGCGGTGAGTTTGTCCAGCGCCTGGCGGCCGCACGCGACGAGCGAGAGGCGGTACGGGCCGCCTGGCTCTTCAACGTGATGCACTATGTGGTGCGCACGTGGCCGTGGGTGCTGGTGGCCCTGGCTGCGCTGGTGCTGTACCCGGAGATGGAGGACCCCGAACTGGGCTACCCCACGTTGATGGTCGACTTTCTGCCCACCGGCGTACTGGGCCTGGTGGTAGCCTCTTTGCTGGCAGCCTTTATGAGCACGGTCTCTACACAAATCAACTGGGGCGCTTCGTATCTCACCAACGACCTCTATCTCCGCTTCTGGCGCCCGGAAGCCACCAATGCGGAGCAGGTGCGGGCCGGGCGGGTGGCATCGGTGTGCATCATGGCAATCGGCGGCACCGCAGCCTTCATTGCCGACGACGTAGCGACGATCTTTCGGTTGGTACTGGCGATTGGGACGGGCCCGGGCGTGGTGCTCATTCTGCGGTGGTTCTGGTGGCGCATCAATGCCTGGGCCGAGCTTGCGGCCATGGTCGCAGGCTTCTTCCTCGGGCTCTTCACGTCTGTGGTGCCGCTGCTACAGATTGCTGACTTTGGGTTGCGCCTGGTCGTCATCACCGGCCTGACGGCCGCAGTCTGGCTGACGGTGATGTACCTGACCACACCGGAGACCGAGGAGACGCTGGAGGCGTTCGTCCGGAAGGTGCGGCCAGGCGGCCCGGGCTGGGCCCGGCAGCGGGCACGGCTGGGCCTCGCGCCGGCGCAGGCGCTTGTCCGCTCGCTGCAACAGGCAGCCGCCGCGCTCTTACTGCTCTTTGGATTGATGTTTGGCACCGGCGCCCTGTTGTTGCTGAAGTGGGGCACCGCCACCGCGATGGTCCTCGTGGCCCTGACAGGCGCGTACCTGCTGCACCGATGGCGCGGAAGCGCCGAACGGCCGGCTCGCGCTACAGCGCCTCCACGCGAGCCGGGACCGTAACCGTCCGGTGTATCCAGCGAGGCCGGGAAACACAGAGGATGCAGGTGTCATTCGACGAGACCCCAATCACGCTGCACGGCCTGTTGCCCTTATGCCTCAAATTGCCAATCTCCCGGTCTTCCCGCTCCAGCTGGTCCTCTTTCCCAACGAGCGGCTGCCGCTTCACATCTTCGAGGAGCGGTACAAAGCGCTCGTGCAGTACTGCCTCGACAATGATAGCCCCTTTGGCATTATGCTGGCCGAGGACGATCAGGTGGCTACCGTGGGCTGCACCGCCGAGATCGACCGCGTCATCAAAACGTACGAGGACGGCCGGCTCGACATTGAAGTCAAGGGCGTGGAGCGCTTCGAAGTCCAGGAGATCCACCAGGACCACGCCTACCTATCGGCCGATGTAGAACTGCTGCCAGAAGGTGCGCCCGCGGTTGACCCAACCCTCCGGGAGCGCGTCATCACGCAGCACATGCGCCTGCTGGAGTTGGCCGGCCGCACGGTGCGCCCCAGCCTCTATGAGGACACCGACCAGCTCTCGTATGTGATTGCCTCCAATGCCGGTCTCTCGGTTGAGCAACAGCAGGCCTTGCTGATCATCGACCGCGAAAACGAACGGCTGCAGTTCCTGGTGGAGCATTTGGAAGAGATGATTCCGCGCGTCGAACAGGTCGAGTCTGTGCAGAAGAAGATCCGCTCCAACGGCCACTTCAAGGACTTTCCGCCCGAAGACCTCCCGCCCGACATCGACGCCTGAGTTGCCCGATATCGCCCCCCTCACTGAAGCACTGCCGCATGCCTCAACTTGGCCCGTACACCCTGTACACTGTTGAAACAGGACGCTTTGGTCTCGATGGCGGTGCCATGTTCGGCGTCGTCCCAAAGCCGCTCTGGGAAAAACGCATCGCGCCAGACGAGCGAAACCGCATCCCGCTGGCAATGCGCTGCCTGCTGCTTGAGGGAAACGACCGCCTGATCCTGATTGATACGGGGCTGGGAGACACCTACACCGACAAGTTTGCCGATATTTTTGCGATCGACCACGAGCACTCGGAGCTGCACCGGTCGTTAGAGCACGCGGGCGTCTCCGCGGCTGACGTCACTGACGTCGTGCTCACCCACTTGCACTTCGACCATGGCGGCGGCTGCACCACGCGCCGCAACGGCATGCCGGCCCTCACCTTTCCCAACGCTACGCACTACGTGCAGCGTGCCCACTGGGACTGGGCGCAAAACCCCAATCCTCGAGAGAAAAACTCCTTTCTGGAAGAGAACCTGGCGCCGCTGGCATCAACCTCACAGCTGCATCTGCTGGACGGGGACGGGCCGCTCTTCGATAACGTCGCGGTCCGCACCGTCTTTGGCCATACCGAGGCGCAGCAACTGGTGAAGATTGATGGCGACGGACAAACGCTCGTGTTTGTTGCCGACTTGCTCCCCACCACCGCCCACGTGCCGCTACCCTACGTGATGGGATACGATGTGCGCCCCCTGCAGACCATACAAGAGAAGGAAGCCTTCCTGAAAGAGGCCCACGCGGAGGGGTGGCACTTGTTCTTTGAGCACGATCCCGAAGTAGCTGTAGCCAACCTCCAGGAAGGGGCGAAAGGCCTCGAAACGACGAACCACCGGCCGCTCACCGAGCTGTAGCCATTCACCAACCAGAGGTGCGCATGCCTGCTTCTGACGCCACCGCCTCGCCTGCACCAGAGGAGATGCCTGCAGTTGACCCAGTGGAGGCACCGGTGCACATCATCGTGGCTACCACCGCCACCGACGAAGGGAAAGCACTGGAGCACCGTCTGGCCGTAGATGACGAGAAGAACGATGTATCGCGGGTGCACACCCTCGCGCACGCGCTGGAGGCCATTGCCCAAGAAGCGGCCGATGCCTGCGTAATCGACCATGACTTACCCGACGGCAACAGCCTCGATTTTCTCCAACGCCTGGAGGCCTCGGGGCACCAACGGCCCGTCGTCGTGCTGCTTGGGGATGAGGGCGAGGAAGCCGCGGTGGCGATCATGAAAGCAGGCGCAGCAGACTATGTGCGGAAGCAAGCCCAAGAGGGGTACCTCGATGAGGTCGCCTTTAAAGTGAAAGAGGCCATCCATCACTACCGGCTGGCCCAGCAGGTCGCGCAGCTGGCCGAGCACCGCGAGCAGATGCGGCTGCTGCGCACGATCCACTCGACGGTAGCTACCGTAAAGCACGAAATCAACAATCCGCTGTCCATTATATCGGGCAACGCGCAGCTGCTGGTAGAACTTGCGCGGGCGCTGGACCTGGGCGAGGACGTGGCCCAGCCCGCCCGCGACATCGAAGAGGCCAGCCAGCGCATCGCCGCTTCGCTCGATAAGCTGGGCGACCTCAAGCAGTCCATCCTGGCACAATACAGTGACGAGGACCCGCCTGCATCGAAGAGGTAGGCGGAGATTGCTCCAAAGCGCCATTGACGTGTTGTGAAGAAATAACTACCTTGCGCGCTGTCATGCCTGTACATAGATTTCCCTCGTGCTTATACGCGTCGTTGATACTGCCGATACTGTAGTTACGCACGTGCATGTCGATCCTCGGCTGTAGGCCGTCACCATCGGCACCCGACACGCACCGCGTTTTTTACCTATTAGTCAGGGAAATCCTCATGAAATACACGTCTACACCGCGCCGGCGAGGCAGGGCTCGTCCGCGCACGCTCTACGCACTGGCCGCCCTCTTGGCGGCGATTCTACTCTGGCTTCCCACGCAGCAGGCCAAGGCACAGATTGGCGGCGCGGGCGTCGTCTTCCTGATGATTGAGCCAGACAGCCGGGCCGCCGGCATGGGCAACACGGGGGTAGCCCTTGCCGATAACGCCAGTGCCAATTTCTGGAACCCGGCCGGGCTGGCCTTCCAGCGCGGCACCGAGGTTTCGCTGACCCACTCCAACTGGCTGCCGGCCTTCGATGCCGGGCTTTTCTACGAATACCTCACCGCCAAGCACTCGGTCGATGGGGTGGGGACGTTTGGCGCGCAGGTGACCTTCCTGAACCTGGGGGAGCACGAAGGACGGGACTTCCAGGGCGACCCCACGGGCACATTCCGGTCGTATGATCTGGCCATCGGGGTCTCGTATGCCCGGCAAATCACCTCCCAGCTGGGCATAGGCGTCAGCACGCGCTTCATCTATTCCGACCTGGCTCCGGCAGGCATCTCCGACGGCGTAGACGGCACGGGCCAGTCGGTCTCGTTTGACCTTTCCGCCCTCTACCGCAGCAACCCGATCAATCTCGGCGGCGTGGGCACGACCCTCTCGGCCGGCTTCAATCTGGCCAATATGGGGCCCGAGATTAAATACTCGGATGCTGAGGACAGCGGCGACCCGCTGCCGACCAACCTTCGCTTTGGCTACAGCTTTACGTTCGACTTCGACGAGTACAACCAACTGACCTTCGCGAACGACTTCAACAAGATGCTCGTTCGTCGCGATGAGAACGGTGCCGATCCGTGGTCACAAGCCATCTTCTCGGCCTGGTCGCCGGTGGAGGTCTGCACAGCAGCCATCAACGAGTGCGACCGTCAGGAAAACCCCGAAAACTACCAGTCGGTCAATGCGCTGGAGCAGATGACGATCGGCACGGGGTTGGAGTACTGGTACGATCAGCTGTTTGCGATCCGGAGCGGTTACTTCTACGAAAGCCCCTACAACGGCAACCGGCAGTTCCTCACGTTTGGCGCCGGGCTGCGCTATAACATTGTAGGGATTGACTTCTCCTACATTTACGCCCTGGAGGAAGATAGCCCCCTCTCCGACACCATGCGCTTCTCGCTGCTGTTGGATTTCCGCTGATGCCGTGCGGCGTGACCGCTGCCTTCCCGTGTGAAGCGTGACACCTTTTCCGTGGCGGTGCGTTGGGAGCTCTCCCATCGTACCGCCATTTTTGTTTGCTCGCTGATGGATACCTCGCTTTTCCTCGTGGCTGGCCTGTTTGTCGTGGCCGGTGCTGTCTTTATCTACCTCACCATCCGAGGCAATACGCGTCCGCTGCCGGAGGGCGGTTTGCAGTGGGCCACCACGGTATTTTCACTGCTGCTGATGGGCACCGGAGCGCTGGCCCTGCTCTTTCTGATGGAGCCCCCACAGGCGCCGGCCCCCGCGAATGACGAGGCGCGCATTGGCGAACCGGCGGAGAACTTCTCGTTCTACATGGTTGACGACGGCCGCGAGCGCACCCTGCGCGAGTTTGACGGGCAGGTGGTGCTGATTAACTTCTGGGCGACGTGGTGCCCCCCGTGCCTCGACGAGATGCCCGAGCTCAACCGGCTACAGGCGGATTATGCTGATGAGGGACTGGTCATTTTGACCATCTCTGATGAAAGCCCGCGGCAGATCAAAACGTTTGAGGACCAGGTCCCGCTCGAAACGGTCAGCGGCTATGTGGAAGACGCGCGCAACTTGCCCGAGCCGTTCGACAAGATGGTCCGAGGGCGCCCTGTGAGCTACGTGATCGACCGCGACGGCATCATCCGCGACTACCTGCTGGGCGCGGGCGACTACGCGTTCTTTGAGAACGCTGTACAACCGTACCTCAGCGAGTCCATTGCCGGGCGGTAGCAGCGGATCGTAGGTTGGGGTCGACAGAGTGGTCTGGCTTTCGTATGTTGCGAGGCATCGCACCGGCCGTACGGTGCCGGTAGCGCTGGCCCCCGCCCATTCGTTTCCCTGTACTTTTCGTACCTGTCGTTATGCCCTGGTATAAGCAGCTTCACTGGCAGATTATCCTGGCTCTCCTCCTGGGCTTGGTCTATGGCATCGTAGCCGCCATACAGGGATGGGGGGCGTTCACATCGAACTGGATCGCTCCGTTTGGGGACATCTTCCTAAACCTGCTGATGCTCATCGCGATACCGCTGATCCTGGCATCGCTCATTACCGGCATCGCCTCGCTGGCGGATGTGAAGAAGCTCTCCCGCATCGGCGGCAAGACCATCGCCATCTATCTGGTGACCACCACCATCGCGCTGGTGATCGGGCTGACGATCGTAAATATCATGCAGCCCGGCAGCTTTGTGCCCCCCGAGATGCGGGCACAACTGGAGCAGACCTACGCTGGCGAGGTCGGTGAGCGACAAGACTTGGCCCAGGACGCGGCTGAGCGGGGGCCGCTGCAGCCGCTGGTGGACATCGTGCCGCGCAACTTCTTTGGGGCGGCCTCGGAAAACGGCAATATGCTACAGGTGGTCTTCGTCGCATTTCTGATGGGCATCGGGCTAATGCTCATTCCCCGAACCAAGGCCGAGCCGCTCATTCAGTTTTTCGATAGCCTGAATGAGCTGGTCATTAAGCTCGTGGGGCTCATCATGCTCACGGCTCCGGTCGGGGTGTTCGCGCTCATCGCAGACACCATCACCGGCATTGCAGGTGACCAACCGGGGCAGGTGATGGAGCTGCTGGGCGCCCTCGGCTTCTACATGCTGGCGGTGGCCATTGGGTTGGCCATCATGGTCTTCCTGGTGTATCCGACCATCCTGCAGTTTTTTACCCCACGCTCGCTCAGGACCTTCTTTCCGGGCATCGCCCCGGCGCAGCTCGTGGCGTTCTCTACGTCATCCAGTGGGGCTACCCTGCCGGTTACGATGGAGTGCGCCGAAAAAAACCTGGGGGTCTCGGAGGAGGTGTCCTCGTTTGTTCTGCCCCTCGGGGCTACCATTAACATGGACGGCACCGCGCTGTATCAGGCGGTGGCCGCGGTTTTTATCGCCCAAACCTTGGGCATGGACCTCACGATCTCGGCACAGCTCAGTATCGTGTTTATTGCTGTGCTGGCGTCTATTGGCACCGCCGCTGTGCCGTCGGCGGGGATCGTGATGCTCGTCATCATCCTGGAATCGATTTCGGTACCGGCAGCAGGCATCGCCCTGATCCTGGGGGTCGACCGGCCGCTGGACATGCTCCGCACGATGAATAACATCACGGGAGACGCCATGGTCGCCTGCGTAGTTGCTGAGTCAGAAGGACAGTTGAATGCGCCACGCAGCGAGGGCCTGAGTGAGGAACTGCTGGAAGAGGACCTGGCTGAGGGCAACGGCAGTGCGGCGGCTGAACGGACTACACCGGAGGCGCGCTAAATGCGCCCAACGATGCGTGCTAAGGGATAAGATGGGGCAGGAGGCAAAGGGTGGACGTCCCCGGCCTCGAGGCCCCTGGATGCGTCCGCTGCCGTGTTTGAGCCCGTTCGCCGCCGCGTGAATCGGCCCCTGTGGTGCCCATGTGCGCCTCAGCCAAACGCAGCAAGCACGAGGAAAGAGGAAGCAGGCCCAGATGCCGTGGAAGCCCCCTACACTGTCCTACCCTGTGGCGCTCGCCTGCGCCGTCCCGCTGTCCTGTTACCAGTGTTTGGACTATAGCGTGGCCGGGGCAGGGCAAGCGATAGCTCCGGTGCGTAACGAATAAGTGCCGCCTGGGGAGGGACGGTGGCACCGGTAGAGGCTTGCCGGCTGTATGTGAAAGCCGTAGGGCATGTGCGCCCATGGCGCAGGGGAGAGGCGCTTGCGGAGAGGGAGCGCGTGGTTGGTCCGCCGTATGCTGATACTCGAACGGACGGCTACCCCACCCACCTGTGCGTCCGCCCCACATGTTCAATCACCTCCTCTGTTTTTCCCCGTCATGACTGCCTCCTCTTACTCGAACGGTTCGTCCGCCGTTGCCGTACCGCCGCTTCAGGATGGGTTTGTCCCCACCGAGCTCCACGACCGCGTGGTCATCATGCTACTCTTTGATCAGGTGGTAAGCGAGGCTGACGTGCGTGCTGCGTGGACCAAGCGCCGGCAAAGCGGCGATGCGCGCCGGGCCCTCTGGCGGGTACTGGCGTCTGTTGAGGGCGTTGCTGCGGACGCTGTATTTGCGGAGGCGGCACGCGTGTACGGATTTAACAGCATGCGCTTGGACACCAACACCGCCGTCAGGCAGATGCGGCACGTGCGCAAGCAGACCGATCTGCAGCGCTGGCTCGCTCTGCTGAATACCGCGGTGGTACCCGTCGCGAAAACAGAGGGCCGCATGATCTTCGCGACGCACGACCCTACCCGCCCCGCCGTGCGAAAAGCCATTGGAAAGGTTTGGGCCAAGCCGTACGATCTCCGCTACACCAACCGCGCTGCCGTTGTCAGCGTCATCAACGCGGCCACCCAGCGGCGGCAGGCCTACGCCCGTCCCGCCGAGCGCTTTACGGCGCCATGGGGATCTGACCCCACACTGGCCTATGCATCGCCAAGCGCTACAGCGCCTGATACGTTGGACCGCCCCACGTTCATGCGGCTGCTCGAAGGGGCGCTCGTTGGGATGGTGCAAAAAGGCATAGCCCTGGTGTGTCTCGTGCCTAATGCGGGCGACGATACGGAGGTGTTCCTGCAAGAAGACGGGCGTCTGCGTCCGTGGTACACCGAGCAGCGCGTTCCGGCGCAGGTGCTGCTGGCAGCCCTCAAGAGTTACATCCTGGAGGTAAGCAACGAACAGCCGCAGGCCTCCCGTACGCGCACCATCCAGCGCTGGATCGATGGCGCGCGTATTTCTTTTGCCATGGACTGGTTGGCCGAGCCCGAGCGGCTGCCGTGCGCCTGTATCCGTGTAGTCTCGTAGGGCAAGCAGCGCTGGCCGATCGTTAGCCGGTGCTCTGCATAGCGGCAGCAATGCCGTTGATGCTGAGCAGCAGCGCATGCGCCGTGGCGTCCGGATCGCCCTCCTCTTCACGGTAGCGGCGCAGTAGATCCAGCTGCAGCAGGTTCAGCACGTCGGTGTACGGATTGCGCAGCGCAATCGACTTCTTGATGACGGGGCTGCGTTCCAGTAGCGTATCCTGTTTGGTAACGGTCAGAATGGCGCTACGGGCCCGGTCGTACTCCGCCTCGATGCGGGCATGAAAGTCGTCGTCGGTAGCGGTATGGGTGTCCTGCCGTGCATAGCGTCGGGCGATGATGAGGCGGGCCCGGCACATCTCGCGCTGGGCACTGTCCACCACGGCCTGGAAGAAGGGCCACGCGGCGTAGAGGGTTTGCAGCGTCTCGGCCCCGTGCGTCTCCATCGCCTCTTGCAGTGCCACGCCGGTGCCGTACCAGCCCGGGATGAGATAGCGCGTCTGCGTCCAGGCGAAGCCCCACGGGATGGCGCGCAGCCCGTCGAAGTCGACCTCGCCGGAGCCGCGGGAGACGGGCCGCGAGGCGATGGGCAGGCGGCTGATGTGCTGGATCGGCGTGATCTTCACGTACCAGGGCCAGAAGTCGTCGTCGTGGATGAGGGCGCGGTAGGCGTCCATGGCAGTGTCGGCCATGGTGTCCACGATACGATGCGCCGTCGCCTGTGTCACCTCCTCCTGCTCGAACGGCCGCTCAACAGCCCCCGCCGAGGCGCGGAGCATGGCATTGAAGATTTGCTCCAGGTGGCGCCGCGCAATAGCGGACAGGGCGTAGCGGAAGGAGATCACTTCGCCCTGCTCCGTGAACCGAATCCGGCCATTATGCACAGGTTCTGGCATAGCCAGAATCCCCTGGCTCGCGCGTCCCCCTCCGCGCCCCACCGTGCCTCCCCGCCCATGGAAGAACCGGAAGTCAACATCGTGGGCGCGGCATACCTCCGAGAGTCGTCCCTGGGCGCGGTGCAGGGCCCAGTTGGCCATCCAGTAGCCGCCGTCTTTGTTGCTGTCCGAATAGCCCAGCATCAGCTCCTGAAAATCCCCTCGGTGGTGCAGGTGTTGCCGGTATACGGGATGTGCGAACAGCTTCTCCATAAACGCATCAGCATGGGCGAGGTCGTCCACCGTCTCAAAGAGGGGCGCCAGGTCCAGCGGGGAGGTTACGGTGCCCTCTTCGAGGCGCCAGAGGCCGACCTCTTTCGCCAGCAGCAGGACTTCCAGCAGGTCGCTCACCTCGTGCGTCATACTGACGATGTAGGTCCCCACAGACTCGGGCTCATGGGCCGCTTGTTCAACCAGGAGCTCCAGGGTCTCCATCAGCGAGGCGGTAGCCTCGGGCCAGGGGCGCCCCCGGGGCAGGAGCGGACGTGGGTTCTGCAGCTCCTCGGTCAGCAGCGCGAGGCGCTCCTCCTCCGGCATGCCCGCGTAATCGTCGGTGAGCCCGGCGGCGCGCAGCAAGTGGGCGACGGTTTGTTCGTGCACCTCGCTGTGCTGTCGGACATCGAGAGCGGCCAGGTGAAAGCCGAACGTTTGTGCACGGCTCAGGAGGTCGGCCAGTTGCCCGAACGCAGCCAGATCCTCAAACCCACACGCGGTGAGGGTGTCTCGTATCAGCTTCAAGTCCTCGATGAAGGAGCGGCTGGTGTAGGGTGGGGCCTCCGCGGACTGGTTTTCCCGCAGCAGGGCCGAGAGCCGGGCGCGCATGTAGGTGAGCTTCATACGAAACGGCTCCTGCTGAAACTGACGCTTGCGGTAGTCGGCAATGGACAGGTGGGCGGCGTCCGCTTCGATGCTGTCGTACAGGGCCTGGGGGATGTCCACCTGCTCGTCCGAGATGCTAAGCTCGCGGCGTAGCGCCTTGATGTCTTCGAAGTAGCGCTCGAGGACCACGAGGCGCTGGCGGCGGAAGGTCGCGCGGGTGATAGCGGGCGTTACATTGGGGTTGCCATCGCGGTCGCTTCCAATCCACGAGCGGAAGCGAAGAAGTGGGGGAAGCGCGTCGGTGGCTTCCCGAGCGGCTTCCACCCCAAACTGCCGTTCCAGGCTCTGCCGGATGTCGCGCTGTACCGTGGGCACCGTATCCCAGATGGCATTGCGCATGAAGTAAAGGCCTTGGTCGACCTCCTCTTCCACCGTGGGGCGCGCTGCGCGGATGTGGTCGGTGCTCAGCAGCAGGCTAATCTGCGAGAACATGTCCGTGAGCGTTTCCATGCGCCGGAGCGGGGGCAGGGTATCGCCTTGGATGGCATCCAACAGGCCGGAGAGGTGCTGCTGCTTGTAGAGGATGCTGCGCCGCCGGGCCTCCGTGGGGTGAGCGGTCAGCGTCGGCTGCACATCCAGCCGGTGGACGTGGTGCAGGATGCCCTCCAGGTCCAACCCCTGCTCGTGAAGCGTAGCGATAGCCTCGTCGATGGAGTCGGACCGGGGGGCGTCCGCGTCGCTGCTGCGCGCACGCTCGCGGTTGATGCGTATGATCTCCTGCCGCTCGGCCTGGTTCACCAGATGAAAGAACGTGGTGAAGGCTTTCAGCAGCCATTCAATCTGCCGGTGCGAGAGGTCTCGGATGCGCTCGGCGGCGGCATCGCGGAGGCTGGGGTCGCGTTGCTGGGCCGCAGCCTTGCATTGCTGCCGGAGCTCCTCAATCAGGGTCAACGTGTCCTCGCCTGCTCGGTGTTTAATGGCCTCGCCGAGCAGACTCCCAAGCAAGTTCACCTGTTCACTCAAGGGGCGCGAAACGCCAGTGCCTTCTGCTTCAACGGAAATGCCTTGCCAGCGGCTCATAGGAATCGGGGGCAGATGATAAAGTGATGGTGAGCAGCCTACCGCGCATGCGCTGTAGCCCGTGCGATAACAACGGCCACATCAAATATACAAATGCCCGAGCAGAAACGCAGGGGACACCCCCGGACAGACCGGGTGCTCGTCAGTGAGCGGCCACGGGGAGGCCAGTGAGGGAGCGGTAGCCGCTACGCGTCGTGCCCGCCAACGACGAGCACGATCTCGCCACGCACGCGGTTTTGGGCGTCGTAGTGGGCCTGTAATGTTGCCAGCGTGCCACGGCGGACCTCCTCGAACTTTTTGCTGAGTTCGCGGGCTACTGCTGCCGGACGCTCGGTGCCAAACACGTCGGCAAGCTGCCCCAGGGTCTTTGCAATGCGGTAGGGCGACTCGTAGAGCACGAGCGTCCGCGGGTCGGTGCTAAGTTCGCGAATCCGTGTCTGCCGGCCTTTTTTCTGTGGCAGGAAGCCTTCAAACACGAACCGATCGCAGGGCAGCCCACTGACGGTAAGGGCGGGCAGGACTGCCGAGGCGCCGGGGAGTGCCTCCACCGGCACGTCGTTTCTCACGCAGGCGCGGGTGAGATAAAATCCTGGGTCCGAAATACCTGGTGTGCCCGCATCGGTAATGAGCGCCAGACGCTGGCCGGCCTTCATCCGCTCGATGAGCTGCGGGGTCTTCTTGTGCTCGTTGTGGGCATGGTAGCTGGTGGTGGCCGTGCGGATATCGTAATGCGACAGCAGCACGCCCGACGTGCGGGTATCCTCACACGCGATCAGGTCCACCTCTTTTAGCACGCGCAAGGCGCGTAGCGTAATATCTTCAAGGTTGCCGATAGGCGTGGGGACCAGCGTAAGCATAGCGCAGTGCAGCGGTTAAAGAACGACGGGAGCCGGTAGCCTTGGCGCAGCGACAGGAGCGGTTAGGAGCGGAGCCAAGCCAGAAAGCGGTGGCGCAGCGGCGGCGTGGCGCGAAGGTCCAGCGTGACGTACACCAGCAGCCAAAGCCCAACGGCAATCATTACAATATTGGCGATCCACATCCCAAGCCACGGGTCAATGGTACCCCGGTTGGCGAGTTTCTCGCCCTGAACCAGCGTGATCCAGTAAAAGAGAAAGATGCCAAAGGCCAGCGCGCCTACCGTCCCGAGCCCACTCCGCCCCACGCTCAAGCCCAGCGGCGCCCCGATGAACAGAAAGATGAGGCAAGCGACAGCAATGGAGTATTTCTTATGGACCTCCACGCTATAGCGGGCCGCCCGCAATTCGTCCCATTCGGTGGTTCGACGCGTATCATCGATGAAGGAGGCAGCGCTACGCGCATGCTCGATAGCGGCGGTATGTATGAGGCTGCGCTGGTTCGCCTCCAGGCCAGCCGTGACGCCCTGTTGCGCGAGCGATTCATCGCTGGTACGGATGACGGGCGGCTCGCGCCCTCCCGCGCGTCCGTCAGCGGAGAGGGCGTCGGGGACGGGTTGCTCGTCGTTCAGGGCGGGGCGGGGGGCGCGCAGGCTATCGGGACGGCCCGGGAGGCCCCGGGAGAGCGCGCGGGTCCGGAGTAGGGCGTACGCCTGCTCCACCGACTGCCGCAGCGAGTCGATGTGGAGGAGCATGTCGTCAGTCGGCATCGTGCGCTCCGATCGGTACCGCTCCTGCGGTTCGGAGCGCTGAAAGCCAAAATCGGAAATATCAAACGTGATTTGGTAGCGCTCAAACGCCAGGCGTTCGTAGCGTTCCGCCAGGCCGCTGCGCCGGGCCGACGGCCGCCGGTGCACTTCCCCTTCGCGCAGGTCAAACACGATCTCGGCCCCGCCGGCCTGCGAGCTCAGCTCGCCGCGGCGGGCCTTGATAATCCCTTGATTGCGCGAGCCCTCGGTGTAATCATAGATGGTCACATCGCGGACATCGCCCGTCTCGGCGTCGCGGTCCTGCACCAGGATAGCGTAGTTGCGCAGGCCCGTGTAGAAGACCCCCGGCTGCAGATCGAACCCTGGTTTTTGCGTGCGGATGTCCTGCCATAGCACCCGGGCGCGGAAGTTGGCCTCGGGCAGCACCACGTGGTTGAAGTACGCCATGGTGCCAGCCAGGAGGCAGCCTACAATGACGAGCGGCCACATCAGCTGCGTGATGGAGATCCCGCACCCTTTAATGACCGTGTAGGCATTCGACTCCGTGAACGTCCCAAACACCATCAGCGTGGCCAGCAGCACCGACATTGGCACTGCCAGCACCAGCATGTAGGCCAGGTTGTAGGAGATCAGCTCAATGATGACCGTAAACGGCAGCCCCCGCCCGGCGATATCGCCCAAGTAGCGCATCAGGAACTGCATCAGCAGCAGAAACATGATCACGCTCAGCCATCCCAGAAAGGGGCCGGGCAGCGCGCGCAAGATGATGCGGTGGACGTGCTTCATGCAAGGGCGTGCCGATCAGGCACGGCGCAGCGTGAGGAGGGTAACTTCTGGACGGATACCCATACGAAGCGGCGGCCCAACGGTGCCCACGCCTCGATTGACGTACAGGAACTGCTCGCTGCGCGTGGGATGGCGGGAGGTAGGCTCGCGGTAGCGGCCGGCCCAGCGGTCATAGGCCATGCGGGCCAGGCCCCACTGCACGGGGCCGACTTCTAAGCCTACCTGCCCGCCGTGTGTATGGCCGCTGAGCATCAGGTCGATCGCTGGGAAGCCGGGGCGAACGCGCTCGTCCCAGAAGGTGGGCACGTGAGCCAGCAGCACCTGCACGTCGTCGCCATGCGGGCTCACCGCCATGCCAGCCGTGGCGGCATCCAGGTCGCCGAAGGCCTGATTGAACCCGGTGTTGTCGGTGCCGACGAGGTGGAGCTGCGCACCGTCGATGCGCAGGGTGCGGTGGGTGTTCACGAGCAGATCGACAGGGGTCTGTGCCCGCACGCGCGCCTTCACATCCGCCACGGTGGCGTAGTGGTCATGATTGCCGAGGCAGCCGTAAATCCCCAGCTCGGCTGAAAGCTGCTGCAACGCAGGAGCGATGCGGTCCAGCTCGGCCGCGTCCCGGTTCACGTAGTCCCCGGTGATCGTGATGAGGTCGGGCTGTAGGTCTTGGACGAGCGCCACCACATCGTGCATGGGGCGCTCACTGAAGAACGAGCCGGCGTGGAGGTCCGAAAGCTGGGCAATGGTGAGGCCCTCCAGCGCCCGCGGCAGTCCCTGAATCGGCACCGTCACGCGCCGCACCTGAAAGTCGTACAGCGTACGGAACAGGCTGTAGCCCACGACTACGAACGGCACCGATGCTGCGCCCCATCCTACATCGCGCAAAAAATCGCGCCGGGTGTGGCCTCGCATGTCGCTCAGGTCGAGGTGCTGGGCGCGATGAGCCCCGGCGTCGCCCGCCGCTGGGGGGGCAGCAACGCCAAGTTGCTGCTGAAACCACCCAAACAGCCATTGCACGCCCCGGATACCGTCCTTTACGCCGAGCCCCCCTGCCAGCAGCCCCTTCGGCACGTAGTATACGCCCCAGGCGCCCATGATGGCCCAGCGCAGCAGCTTAGGCTCGACGTCGTACCAGTTCGAAAACGCAAAATAAAGAGGGGCCACCAACGGCATCAGGACGAGCGCGACCCGGTACAGGGGGAGGGTCCACTGCAACGTGGGCGACCGGTCGGTTCGCTCGCGATAGTGCACGTACCGCCGCCAGTTGCGGAAGACGTAGTAGTCGATAGCGAGCGGCACGACCGCCGTTACCAACACAAGGAAAAACAGAAAAAATGGGGTATTCATGGGCCGGAGCCGGAGCTCCGCAACGATCGAGCCAGCGATACAGCGAGAGGCATGTACTACAGGGCACCGAACGAGCACCTTGGCGGGCAGGTTCGGCGCTGTAGACAAGCCAAACGCCGTTGTCACACCTGTGAGCGACCGTCGCCTCTACCAGGTGAACGTGCAGATCCTTCCCGCTCGGGCCGCGTATCGCCAAACGGCACTTATCACCAACTCCCGCACTTAGTAGGATGCCCCATGGCTGCGTCGTCAATGACCGTGAAGTCGTTTACCTTCAACCCTTTTCAGACCAATAGCTACATCGCGCATGCCAACGGCGAAGCTGCGCTGATCGACCCTGGCACGCACACGGCAAAGGAGCGGCAGGCCGTGCTCACCTACCTGGAGCGCCACGCGCTGGAGGTGACGCACCTGCTGCTCACGCACGCACACATCGACCATATCTTCGGGTGTGCCTTCTTTGCCGAGCATTTTGGGCGTCCCTTTCAGATGCACGCGGCAGATACGCCCTTCATCGCGCGGGCCAAGGAGCAGGCCAAAGGGTTTGGGTTTGCGCTGGAGCAGCCCCCTCTTCCGGATACGTTTCTGGAAGAAGGCGATACGCTCAACGTCGCCGGGTTTACCTGGGAGGTGCTGCACACGCCCGGCCATTCGCCCGGCTCCATCACCTTCTACGATGCGGCCAACGGCTTTGCAATCTCCGGCGATGTACTCTTCTCCGGCTCCATTGGGCGGACGGAGGGACTGCCCCAGACCTCCCTGCCGCAACTCATGCAGTCGATCTTCGAGAAGCTGGTGCCGTTGGGCGATGACGTGACCATCTACCCGGGGCACGGACCGAAGACGACCATTGGGGCAGAGAAGCAGCGCAACCCGTTTCTGACCGGGCAGGTGCCCGGCGTACCCACGCCGGAGTGAGTGCCGGCACGGCGCCGCACAGACCGGGCCGCTTCGGAAGCTTCTGGCGCCTCAGCCGGGTTATCCGGAGGCGGGCACGCCCGCAGCCAGAATCGTCTCGTAGTATTCTTCGTAGCGCGGTACAATCCGGGTGGTGTCGAAGTCGTGCGCCCGGGCGCGGGCGGCCGCGGCCATCCGCTTGTGCAGGGCCTCATCTGTGATGAGCTCGCGGGTGCGCGCCGTCATTTCGTCTACGTTGCCCAGTTCGCACAGGAAGCCGCTTTCGCCCTGTTGCACAAGCTCCGGTAGGCCGCCGATGTCACTGCACACAACGGGCACCTCGCAGGCCATCGCCTCCAGCCCGGCCAGGCCAAAGGTTTCCGATCCACTGGGCATCAAGAAGACGTCTGCCACCGAGAGGATTTCCATGATGGGGTCTTGCTTTCCGAGAAAGCGGACATCGTCCTGCACCCCGAGCTCCCGCGCGAGGTGCTCCGATGGCATCCGGTCGGGCCCGTCCCCCACCAGGAGCAGCTTCACGGGCAGGTCGTCTTGCCGCAACTGATGCAGCACCCGCACCACGTCTTGCGCGCGCTTCACAGGGCGGAAGTTGGAGACATGGATCAGCACCTTTTCCCCATTGGGGCAGAGGGCGCGGCGGAAGTAGTCCTTATCCGAGCGGTAGAACTCCTCCGTATTGATGAAATTGGGAACTACCGCGATATCCTTTTCAACGTCGAAGTGCTCGTAGGTCTCGTCCCGGAGGTATTCCGAGACGGCGGTCACGCCCTCCGATTGATTAATCGAGTAGTTGACCACCGGGCGGAAGGAGGGGTCCTGCCCGACAATGGTGATGTCCGTACCGTGCAGCGTGGTGATGACGGGTACCTCCAGCGTCTGCTGCTGCAGAATCTGCTGGGCGAGCACGGCACTCGTGGCATGCGGGATGGCGTAGTGCACGTGCAGGAGATCCAACCCTTCGTACTTTGCTACGTCCACCATTTTGCTGGTCAGCGCCAGCGAGTACGGCGGGTACTCGAAGAGCGGGTAGCTGCTGATGTTGACCTCGTGGAAGAAGATGTTGCCCGTGACGTTACTGAGGCGGAAGGGCAGGGAATAGGCGATGAAATGAATCTCGTGGCCGCGGGCCGCCAGCGCCTTGCCCAGTTCAGTAGCCACGACGCCACTCCCGCCGTAGACGGGGTAGCAGGTAATGCCAATCTTCATAACAATCTCAGTAGGGTCAGCAAAAGAATCAGGGGTACAGTACAAGCCCTCCTCACCAGGGTATCGCACGTACCAGTGATGTACCGGTTGGTTGCTCATGCCTCTTGGTGCACCAGCCACAGCCTTGTTACGTGACCATGTTACATCCCGGAGGCCTGCCGCGCCTTTGTTGCATGCGGGTTTCCTATCAGGCATCTTGCGGTGCCCGCATGATCGCAGTACAGCATTCGCTTCTTGTATCTTCAGACGTTTCCACTTATGACACGATTTACTACCTATAGCATTGCTTTCTTCTTCGTCCTCATCGGGCTGCTTTGGCAGGCCGCCCCCGCGCATGCGCAACTCGGCATAGCAGGGGGCGCCAACTTTAACGATATTGGCGATATCCGCTCCGGGGATGATCAAGGACGCTTCGAAAACGCCACAGGCTTCCACGTCGGGCTCTTTTACGATTTAGCGCTGGGCCCGGTGGCGGTGCGGCCGGGGCTGTACTACATGGACGTGGGCACCTTTGAAGGCGAAGGGACAAATGAGGTGGATATCGACATGGTCGAGCTTCCCATCGATGTGCGCGTTCGGCTGGCCACGCTGCCCATCGTGCGGCCGTACCTGACGGCGGGCCCTGTTTTTCAGCTGGCGCGAGAAGAGGACGCATCGTTTGACAACCTCAACGTGGCGGCCAATGTTGGGGTGGGCACTGAAATTAGCATCCCGACGGTGTCGCTGACCCTAATGCCTGAGCTGCTCTATAAGTTTGGGATTTCGCGCTTTACCGACGGCTTTGAGTTTGCGGGCATTGCAGCGGAGCCGGGCGGTGAGCGCCTCAATAGCTTTATGCTGCGGCTGGGCGTTCGCTTCTGAGAAGAGGCCGGCGGCCGCTGGTGTCGCATGGACTGAAACCACCAAAAGCCGCCAGGCGCGTTGCGCTCTGGTGGCTTTTTCTGCTGAGGGGCATTGCCGCGTTCCCTCGGCCCCCATGCCACGGGCTGGCCTGAACCGCAGCCGGAGCGGTTCGTTTGTGCCACGGCTTGTGATTAGCTATTTCCTTCATCAATCCGGTTACGCTATGCGCATCATCGGAGGACGGCTGCAGCGTCGGACCCTTCGCTCCCCTCAGGGGCACCGCACGCGCCCCACGACCGACCGGGCCCGGGAGGCGATCTTCAACATGATCTTTAGCCGGCTGGACCTGCACGACACGTTCGTGCTGGACCTGTTTGCGGGCACCGGTGCCCTCGGGCTGGAGGCGATCAGTCGGGGGGCCGCTCATGCCACGTTTGTGGAGTCCGACGCCAAGGTGCTGTCGTTTGCGCAGCAGAACGCGGAGGCGCTGGAGGTGGCCGACCAGACCGCTATGGTGAAGACGAAGGCTGCTCCCTACCTGCAGAAGTACAGCGGCCCGCCCTTCAGCGTCATCTTTGCCGACCCGCCCTACGCGTATGAAGGGCTGGCGGGCCTGCCCGATCTGGCCCTGCCGCACCTTACACCGAACGGGCTGTTTATCCTGGAGCACGATACCCGCATCTTTTTCGACGACCACCCGGCGCTGGACACCACCCGCAAGTACGGCCGCACGGTGGTCACCATTTTTTGCCCCTTGCTGGCCGAGCGCGCCGACCCGGCGCCGTCTGAAGCGTCGTCTGCTTCCTGACCCTATCCTTCCTCATCCTTCCGCGTATGCCTTCTGCCCCTCGCCTCGCGTTGCTGCCTGGCACGTTCGATCCGTTCACGAATGGCCACCTCGATATCCTGGAGCGTGCCGTGCGCTTGTTCGATCAGGTGGAGGTGACCGTGGCGGTCAATGCCAGTAAGAACACCCTGCTAACCATCGAGGAACGGTGCACGCTGGTCAAGGAATGCACAGCACATCTGGACCGGGTGAGCGTCGCGACGTTTGAGGGGCTCTTGGTAGACCGTGCCCGCGAGCGGAACGCTACCGCGCTGGTGCGCGGGCTGCGGCAGGTTAGTGACTTCGACTACGAGTTTCGGATGGCGTTTGCGAATCACAAGCTCCATCCCGACCTTGAAACGGTCTTTCTGATGACATCCGAAGAACACGCCATGATTAGCGCCACCGTGGTGCGGGATGTGCACCGCTGGGGCGGCGACCTCTCAGCTTTTGTCCCGCCGCCCGTGGTAGAGGCGCTTGCCCAGAAGAAAACGGCCATCGATTAGCGCCACCCTGCGTCCTGCCCCATCGGCTGCCGTGCTGCCGTAGCTCTTACATTCACCCTGCTTCGCTGCCTCATGTCTACCCCTTCTGCGATCTCTTTCAACCCGCGTATTGCCGCTATGCAGCCGTCGGCCACGCTGGCGATGTCGGCCAAAGCGAAAGAACTGCGCCGGGCCGGGCATCCGGTCATCAGCTTGAGCGCGGGAGAGCCCGACTTCGATACGCCGCAGGCCATTGCCGAGGCCGGTATCCAGGCCATCCGCGACGGCTACACGCGCTATACGCAGAACACGGGCATGCCCGAATTGCGCGAAGCCATCGCCGAAAAGCTCCAGCGCGACAACCACTTGACGTATGATCCCGGACAGATCGTATGCTCAAGTGGAGCCAAGCAGTCCCTGGCCCTCACCATGAACGCGCTCGTTCGGCCGGGCGATGAGGTGCTGATCCCGGCGCCCTATTGGGTGAGCTACCCCGAAATGGTACGCATGGCGGGCGGTGAGCCGGTGGCGGTCCCGACCACGGTAGAGGACGGCTATAAGCTAACCCCCGAGCAGTTGGAGGAACGGTTGACGCCACGCACGCGGCTGCTGGTGCACTGCTCGCCATCGAACCCTACCGGGGCGGTGTATACGCAGGCCGAGCTGGAGGCGCTGGCGAAGGTGCTGCAGCGGTATCCTCATGTGTTTGTGGTATCGGACGAGATCTACGAGTACGTGACGTATGGCACCGACCACGTCGCCTTTGCCTCGCTGCCGGGCATGCGCGAGCGCACCATCACGGTGAATGGCTTTTCCAAGGGCTTTGCCATGACGGGCTGGCGCCTTGGCTACCTGGCTGCGCCGCAAGCCATCGCCGACGCTGCAGCCAAGATTCAGAGCCAGTTCACCTCTGCTCCCTGTAGTATCTCGCAGAAAGCTGGCGTGACTGCGCTTACCATGGACCTCGCCCCCGTGCGCGAGATGGTGGCGGCGTTCGCCGAGCGGCGCACCCTTGTGCTCGAGCGGCTGCGCGCTATCGATGGGGTGGCCTGCCCTCAGCCCGAAGGCGCCTTTTACGTCTTCCCGGATGTATCGGCCTTCCACGGCACGACGACACCCAGCGGCCAGCGCATCGACTCCAGTGAGGCGCTATGCCTCTACCTGCTCGAGGAACACTACGTGGCCACCGTGCATGGCGAGGCCTTCGGGATGCCCAGTGGGATCCGCCTTTCCTACGCTACGGGTACGGAGGCACTCACCGAAGCACTCGACCGCATGACGGCCGCATTGGGCCAGCTTGCGTAGCATCAGCCTCCCTGCTCCTGCCGGCCGTGATGCGACGTAACCACTCTGTTGGGCTCGAACCTTCGGAGGAGAGGCTGCGTTTGGACGCTCGCTTCTTTCGGACCCTGACTGGTCCGCCCTTTTTACGGAATCCTCCACTCCTGTGGAACCTCGCAACGAGCCGCCAGACTTTCACGAACGGAGTTCCTCGCCGCCGCGACGGCGTAAACCTGAGGCGAAGGACCGCTACTGGCTGCACCTGCTGCTTTTCGTCGCCACGCTGGCGTCGACCATCTTCGCCGGTATTCAGATGACCGGCCGGTTCGGCCTGTATGAAACCGAAGCCGCCCTCTTCACGCTGTTTGGCCTGGGCTTCACGCAGACCATGCTGCTCGATGGCCTGCGCTTTGGTGGGGGGCTGCTCCTGTTTCTGACGGTGCACGAGTTCGGTCACTACTTCGCCGCCAAGTCTCACGGGATTGCGACGTCGCTCCCCTATTACATCCCGTTTCCCGTGCTGAACCCGATTGGGACGTTCGGCGCCGTCATTCGCATCCGCGAGCCCATCCCAAGCCTCCGAAAGCTGTTCGACGTGGGGGCAGCCGGGCCGCTGGCAGGCTTTGTGGTCGCTGTCGCTGTGCTGCTCTATGGCCTGTTTACGCTCCCGCCGCCTTCGTATCTGTTTGACCTGGCCGGGCATGACGAAGTGCTCGGCCATATTCGTGAGTTTGGCACGTTCCCCGAGGAGATGCCGTCGCTGCCCGAGGACAACCCGATGGGGGGCATGCGCCTGGTGGTGGGGCAGACGCCGCTGTACTGGCTGCTGACGCAGTTCTTTCAGGATGTGCCGCCCATGTATGAAATGTACCACTACCCGTACCTCTTTGCCGGGTGGCTTGGCTTGTTCTTCACGGCGCTCAATCTGCTGCCGGTGGGGCAGTTGGATGGTGGGCACGTGATGTACGCGCTGGTTGGCAAGAAATGGCACGCCCGCATCGCGCGCGGCTTTGTGGCGCTGCTCTTGGTCTCCGCAAGCGTCGGGTTTATGTACGAAGCCGGGGCGGAGATTACAGCCGCGGCCGCCTCGTTCAACCTGGGCTGGCTTGCCCCCCTGGCGCCGTGGCTGGCCGTATCCCTTATCCTATACCTCTTCCTCCGAAGTCTCTTCAAGGACGACCTCCGGCTGATCGTCCCGGCTCTGCTGGCTACAGTACTGTTTACGGCGGTTGCCCTGGCCATTGAGCCCATCGCCCAGTCGGTGGGGTATTCGGGCTGGTTCGTTTGGTGTCTGCTCATCATGGCGCTTATCAAGACGGACCACCCGCCGGTGCTGCATTACAAACCGCTCAGCCCTACGCGCCGGAAGATGGCGATCTTGAATATCATTATCTTTATGCTGTGTTTTAGTGTGAAACCCTTCTATTTTGCTTGAGTGGGTTTCCGGGCTTGGCCCGGTTGGTCATTTCCCTCTGACTATATCCCTTGTGTATGGCGCGTGCGGTATGGATAGTGCTGGGCTGGGGCTTCGCTGTGCTGCTCTTGCACGGGTGCAGTGATGATGTGCCGGGTCCAACCGAACCCCGTACGATCCCTGCGCCCGAGATCACCGCGCTCACGTTCAGTCCTGTCCGCGTCTCGGCCGATACGCTGCCGGACGGTTGGGCGGTGGTAGACGACACCATAGAGGGGCAGGTAATGCTCGAGGCTGAGGTCAAAGACCCGCTCGGAGCAGAGATCACCGTATCGTATGCCGTGGTGGGGGTGCCGCCGCTTGAGGGTACGGTAGGGGAGGGCCAGCTGGCCCGGGACGCGCCGGTGTTTGCAGGTACGGCTCCGATAACGCTCCCTGCCGCCGAAGCCGGCTATTACGCCATCATCGTGCAACCGGTGGCGGTGGATGGACGCGAAGGGCCACCGGCGCGCGGTACGCTGCGGTTCGATCCGGCGACGGAGGAGGGCTGACCCATGCCGATACGTTTCGTGTCATGCCTTCTCCTCGTACCGCTCGTATTGCTTGTAGCGGGGGCGCGTCAGCTGGCCGGAGCCCAGCAGCGTGCAGCCACCCTCCCCGAAACCTCGCACGAAGCCGATGTCCTTGTACCGTCGCCCGGTATCCTCAGCAACAGCATCGAAACGCTGCGGGCCCGGGGCGACTCGCTCTGGGTGGGCCCGTACCTCAACCTCACGACGGATGCCGGGGCGACGTGGCAAGCCACCGATGCCGACGCGCTGCGTGGCCTACAGAACCTCGTGTTTTCGCTGCGCGGCAACGGGCCCGTGCTGGTCGCCGGCCTGGGCAACCGCGTCGGCGCCCGCTTCGGCCGGGGCCGCGTGAACGTGTCGCGGGGCTTTCTGATATCCGAGGATAATGG
Source organism: Bacteroidota bacterium (assembly GCA_009908945.1). GTDB lineage: Bacteria > Bacteroidota > Rhodothermia > Rhodothermales > Salinibacteraceae > Tc-Br11-B2g6-7. The sequence goes on along the minus strand of JAAAOI010000014.1, from coordinate 626 downwards.
GCGCTCGTGGACCTTCCGCTCGCCGCGCCCGCCGCTCGATGATGACCCCACGACTACCGGTATCCTCGACCTGCCGGAAGATACGGTGACGGTTTATGGCGCTTCGTCGCTTCCTACGCTGCCCATCACCGAACCCACCTCGACACCGCCGCGGGGCGTGGCGTATGATGCGGCTACCGGCACGCTCTGGAGTGCGAATGTACGGGCCGGCCTGCGCCGCTCGGCCGATCGGGGCCGCTCGTGGGAGCGGGTGGTGCTGCCGCCGGATACGTTGCAGGCTATCGCTCCGGAGATGGCGCTGGCCTTTCCGCTTTTCGCGGAGCCGATCGGGCCAGCGTCGGAAAACTTCGCGGGGCGTAACTTCCGGGCGTACGACGTACTGGTGGATGCCACCGGGCGCATCTGGGCGGGGACGGAGGGCGGCGTCAACTGGTCGGATGATGGCGTAGCGTGGCAGCGGCGCGGGTTCGATGGGACGCCCGACGGGTTGAATGGCAGCTGGGTCTACCGTCTCGCTGAGCAGCCCACACCGGATGGGCCTGTGCTTTGGCTGGCTACGCGGGCATCGGTGGAGCCGGACGAGATCGCTGGCGTAGCGTTTACCACCGATGGGGGGACTTCCTTTG